>CALGYB010000014.1 GCA_937935075.1 uncultured Roseiflexus sp.
AGATCATGGACGAGCGTTGCAACGACCCCGGCCTTCAGCCAGCGCTGGGTTTGCTGATAGACGGTGTACCACGGCGGCGGAGCGTTGGGCATTATGCGCCAGGGCGCTCCCGTGCGATGCGCTGAGCCTGCCGAAGCGCGGACGATGCAATCGCCCCCCCCTGCCCCCCCCGCAGGGGGGGGGCAGGGGGGGGGCGCAGCGCGTGGTTGCGCTGCGGGGCGTCTTCGGTCATGAAGGTCAGGGAGGGAGCGCAGCGCCTGAGCCGGTCGAAGCGACGAAGGCCCGCTCCTCGTCGCTCACATCGCTTGGATAGGGTTGACGTGTCATACTGAAATCATACCACGTGTATCTCTGAAGTGCATAACAGGCTCTTAGTATAACAATGCGAGACCGCAACTCAAGGCATACTTTCTTCGCCCACGACA
The DNA here is from genome assembly GCA_937935075.1 of uncultured Roseiflexus sp. GTDB lineage: Bacteria > Chloroflexota > Chloroflexia > Chloroflexales > Roseiflexaceae > Roseiflexus. Next base: position 426 of record CALGYB010000014.1, read on the forward strand.
CTCCAAAAAAGTGACGGTTGCTGTCACAACCTTCTGGTATGCTGCTGATGAGCCCGGCATCAGATCATCGAGGAGTGTGTGACAATGGCAACCTTCACACCCACTGGTCATTCTGCGACGCTGAAGCACCGACTGATACAGACGCTGCTGATCGCACCCGAAGGTCCGATCATTGTCGTCCTGCTGGCTATCAACGCCATCGCCCCATCGATCTGGATCGGAGCGGGAATTATGCTGCTGGTGGTGACCTTTACCAGCCGCATAATGGCGCTCTACCTGACCAGTCGCGCTCTCATCAATGCACGATGGGATACTGCCGATGCGCTGGCGGCTGTAGCATCCACGCTGCATCCCTGGTCGCCGGATGCCCTGGCATTGCGCGGCGCCATTGCGCTGGCGCGCGGCAAAAGCGCGCTTGCCGTGCGTCTGTTGCAACGCGCGCAGCGGCTGGCGCCAAACCGATCGTCAATTGCCGCAGCTTTGAGCGGCGCCCTGCTCGAACAGGGAGAGGCACAGGCTGCCGAAACCGCTGCACGTCGGGCGCTGGAGATGGAACCTGGGAGTGCCGCAGCGCGTCTCTACCTGGCGCAGGCGCTGGCTGCCGTCGGGGCGCAGGCTGAACTGATCGAAGAGCAACTGCGCGCAGGGCTGGCGCACCAACCAGAACCGGACGCCGAGGTGTCACTGCGCTGTGCACTCGCACAGCACCTGGCGCAGGAAGGAAGATGGGCAGAAGCGGCGCTGGCGCTCAGCGCCGCGCGTGCGGTACTGCCCCATTGCAGCGCCGCTCAACGCTCAATTGTGATCCAGCGTATCGCGGACATTGACAGAGCAATACGTTCAGGGCGCGAAGGCTACGCCGCCTGACCGTCGTGCGCAGGCGATTGTATGTTCACGATCTCAAGGCATCGTCACTATCGCCGTGGCGCGCCACTGCCTGACCGTCGTGCTCGTGTGATTGCTCACCGACCTCTTCACGGCGCACAACGGGTGCAACGCCGTTGCGCCGCATCTGCTCCAGACCATCCATAAAGACCTTGATCGTATCGACCGGCAGAGGAAAGATGATAGTGCTGTTCTTTTCGACGGCGATCTCGGTCAGCGTTTGCAGATAGCGCAACTGAAGCGTCACCGGCTCGCTGGCGATCACGGTGGCTGCTTCGGCAAGCATGCGCGACGCAGCCAGTTCGCCGTCGGCGTGGATGATCTTGGCGCGCTTTTCACGCTCGGCTTCCGCCTGCTTCGCCATCGCGCGCTGCATCCCTTGCGGCAACTCGACATCCTTCACTTCGACAATCGTGACTTTGACGCCCCACGGTTCGGTCTGTTCATCGATAATCCGTTGCAACCGTTCGTTGATCGCTTCGCGGCGCGCCAGCAGTTCGTCGAGTTCGACCTGCCCGACCACACTACGCAGCGTCGTCTGCGCAATCTGCATGGTCGCCCGAATGTAATCCATCACCTTCACAATCGCCTTTTCGGGGTCAACAACCATGAAATAGAGCACGGCATTGACCTTGATCGTCACGTTATCGAGCGTAATGACTTCCTGCGGCGGCACGTCCATCGTAATGACGCGCTGATCGACCCGCACCATCCGCTCGATGATCGGGATCAGGAAGAACAACCCCGGTCCGCGCGCGCCAACCAATCGGCCCAGGCGAAAGACGACGCCGCGCTCGTACTCTGGCACAATCTTGACTGCGGAAAAGCCGATCATTAGAATGGCGAACAAAAGAACGCCGAGACACAAGAATAACGCTCCAGAACCCATGACTTGCTCCTTTGCCTAGACGACGCGCCCTTCGGAGGGGGATTGCGCTTCGCGCGCCGTTGACTCCTCACTGCCAAGCGGTCGCACGATCAACTGAAGATTGTGTACCGCAACCACGCGCACCCAATCGCCCACTTCCACCGGATCAGTCTCGCTGATCGCCTGCCACAACGCACCTTCGACGAACACCATACCGCGAGGGTCAAGCCGTTGCCGCACCTGCGCCAGGCGCCCGACGAGCGCTTCGACGCCGGTAGCGGCCGGGCGCTTGCGGCTGCGCAGGGCAAGCGCCAATCCCAGCGCAGCGGTTGCCGCGATCCCGCCAATGACGATCAGCAGCGCCCACCAGGCGACACCGGCGCCGGGCGCCTGCGTCGCATCGATCAGATTTCCTCCGCCAATGCCGAGCATCACCAGACCTGTAATCATCAAACCGCCATGAGTTGGCGCCACAAACTCGGCGCCGATCAACACCAGACCGAGGATGACCAGCGTCATTGCCCACCATAGCACAGGAAGCGCCAGGAATCCGACAGCCGCGCCAAGTAGCAGCAGCAACCCGGCGCCGGCGAATAATCCAACCCCTGGCGTACTCAACTCCAGATAGATCGCCATCGACCCCAGCACCAGCAGCGCAAACGCAACGGTTGGATCGGCAAGCGCCAGACGCAGGCTCTCGAAAAGAGTCGGCTCGATCAGCGTCGGCGTGCGCCCGATCGACGAAATGCGCACCGTTCGGCCATCGTCGAGCGTCACAATCCGCCCATCGATCAATGTCAGCAATTCGCGCAGATCGGCGGCAACCAGATCGATGGCCGGCGGATCGAGGCTAACCGCCTGCTGATTGTTGAGAATGACCCCTTCACGAACCGCACGATCGATCCATTCCGCATTCCGCCCGCGGGTTTCATTCCACTTGCGCATCTGCGCACTGACATTATCGAGGAGGAGGTCGCGTGTTTGCTGGCTGAGCGTTTCGTCCACCTGCGCCAGCGGGAACGGACTGCCAAAGCTGGTATCGGGTGCAAGGGCGCTGATATGCGCTGAAGTGACGAACAGGGCGCCTGCGGGGCCGGCCTGCGTACCGCGAGGGGTGATAAAGACCACCACCGGCACCCGCGCCTGAGCGATTTCCGCTGCGAAGACGCGCACCTCGCGGAGCACGCCGCCGGTGCTGCTATACGAAATAATCAAGGCATCGGCGCTCGACGCTTCCGCAATCTGCACTGCCCGCCGCAGATAATCAAGCGTTGGCGCGGTGACAATACCGCTGACTTCGACCAGATAGAGCGGTCCGCCGCTCTGTTGCGCTCGCGCGCCTCTGGCGGGCCAGATGAGAAGAAGCAGCACTATCGCCAGCGCCGCAATGAGTATGCTGCTGCGCTGATGAGAGGAGCAGTTTGCAGGCATCGTGGTGCGCCTCGTTTCCAGGCTGACAGTTGATACACAGCACGCATACACATGATACCGCGATCCGCCATTGCGTGCCAGTAGCGCCAACCGTCACGATGCACGCTCGACGATACGTTTGACGCGGCGCTCGAAATCGGCTCGCAACAGCATGACCTTACGATTGCAGGTCAGGCAACGGATGCCGATCTCCGCGCCGATCCGCACGACTTGCCATGTATCTCCGCCACACGGGTGCGGCTTACGCATCTGAATGACATCGCCAACACGAATGTCGAGCGGTGGTTTCGACATGCCTGTCACCACCCAGGGTCAGCGCCATCGGTCATGTTACGCGCGCGCTCCCACAGAACCAGTTTTTCCTCGACGCTCAGCGTGTTAAGATCGCGCCCATCAAGCAGCGTTTCGAGCCGCGCGAAGCGTTGTCGAAAGCGCGCAACCGCCGCGCGCAGCGCACTCTCCGCATCCACATTGAGCCGCCATCCCAACCGGGCAACCGCCAGCAGCACATCGCCCAATTCCGATTCCGCCTGCGCCGGATCGGTTGCAGCGGCGCGCAATTCGGCGATTTCTTCCTCCAACGACTGCCAGGCGTGGTCAATCTCCAACGCATCGAACCCGGCTCTGGCCGCCTTCGACGTCACTTTCTGCGCCGCCGCCAGCGCGGGCAACGACGGCGGAACACCGTCGAGTGCGCTCTGGCGCGCCACTCCCTTGGCGACATGCTCGGCATGCTTGATCGTCTCCCAGTTGCGTAACACCTCATCGCTCGCCCCCACATTCACATCACCGAATACGTGGGGATGGCGGCGGATCAGTTTGCCGGCAACTGCACTGAACACGTCGCCAGCATCGAAACGCTCCGCCTGACGCGCCATTTCGCTCAGCATCAGCACGTTGAGCAGCAGATCGCCCAGTTCTTCGAGCAGCGCCTCGTCGTTGCCAGCATCGAGCGCTTCCAATGTCTCGTGCACCTCCTCAAGCAACGCTGCACGCAACGATTGCGGCGTCTGCTCGCGATCCCAGGGGCACCCGCCAGGTCCAAGCAACCGCGCGACGATACATGCCACGCCCTCCGCTCCACGCACGTCGGCGAGCGGCGTCAGCGGCGGAACGAAGAGACTCGTCAGATGGTCGAAGTCGCTGCGATGGTCGAGGGTGTGGAGCGGCAGTTCGACAACGGATTCTTCGCCAGCGACCCCGGCGGCATGCGTGAGCATTACCGGATGGTCAGCCGGATAACGTTCCATCAGCGACAGTTTGACGTGCGACGCAACCGACCGGCTGTAAACCTGGCAGATCAGCGCAGGGCGCGTTGGCGTCAGCGGAAATGGCAGCAGCGGCGGCGTGTAGGTCAAGCCGTGGAGCGACGCCCACGACGGCGTATCATCGGGAACCGCCGCTTCATCGACCACCAGATCGAACGCATCGAGCAGTTGCAGACCGTGTTCCAGCGGATCCACGCCGAGCAGTGCACAGACCGGCTCGACGAAACTGACGCCGGGGATGATCCGCACCGGCGCCCCCTGCGCGCGCGCGCGGCGCAGCAGATGGCGCGACGTGGCTTCCGCCGTCAGCGGGTCGCCCGGCGTTGCATACACCACCGGCTCACCGCCGCGCGCGCGCGCGAGCAGTTCTTCGGCGATCCGCTCATACACCTCGTCGAAACGTTCCGCCCGATCATACAGGTCGTCGAATGCGCGAATGACGACCGACGACGGCAGCGCAGCGACCGTCGGATGCACTGCGGTGCGCAGATAGAGCACGGGCGTTGTGGAAATGACCTCCCACGCCGCGCGCGTGATCATCCCCGGATCGCCGGGACCAAGACCCACAAGCGTGATCATGGCGCTGGAGTCGGCAACGGAGCAATCGTCGGCAACGGTTCAGGCGTCGGCGTCGGGAAGACCGGCTCGACCAGACGCTGCTCCTGGATCGCCTTCTGTTTTTCACTCTGCAACAGACTTTCGAGCGCACTCTGCTGCTCAAACGGCAGCTCCTGCGCCACCCGCCGCTCGATGACCGCCGGCGCGTTGGCAGGATCGAGCGCCGGCGCCTCCCCGCGCGAAACCAGACGGATCACGTGCCAGCCAAACTGCGTCTGCACCGGTGTCTTTGTCGTCTCACCCGGTTGCAGGTCCTCGAACATGGCTTTGTCGAATTCGGGAACAAACTGCCCGCGCTGGATATTTTCGTAGACGCCGCCGTTACTCGCCGAACCGGGGTCCTGCGACAGTTCCTTTGCCAGATCGGCAAAATCCTCGCCCTTGTCGAGGCGCTCAATCACCTGCTTCGCCTCGTCTTCCGTTGCTACCAGAATATGCGCCACTGTCGCCACATCGACCATGCGCTGCGTATCTGCCATCACTTCGTCGGAGATGCGCTGGCGAACATCCGCTTCGGAGACCAGCGTCTCGCCAAGTTTCTGGCGCGCCAGAAAGTAGGTGACGAACAGACGAAACTCCGGCGACGACTCGCCTGGCAGTCCGAGTTGCTCCTGGATGGCCTGTTCGAGCGCCATGCCGCTTCCCATCTGGATCTGCTGGCGAAACCGCTCGATCTGCTCATTCACCTCGGCGTCGCTGACGGTAATGCCGCGCTGCCGCGCTAACCCGAGGGTCAACTGCTGATCGATGAATTGCGACACCAGTTCTTGCTCGATCTCAAGACGCGATGGTAACGGGAAACCCATCCCCGCTTGTTGTTGAAACCCTTTTTCGATGCGACTGATACGCTGGTCGAGGTCCTGGCGCGTAAGCGTCACATTATCGACCCTGGCGACAGTCTGCGTTCCGGCGCCGCATGCAACAAGCGCCAGCGCGACCAGGATTGCAGCAATGGCATGTTTGAGGTTCACAAAAGGTCCTTTCACCAATGGTTGCCCAACCGGAGAAAAACGGCTTACGTATCGGCATTCAACGAGAGCACCGCCATAAACGCTTCCTGCGGTATCTCGACGCTACCGACCATTTTCATGCGCTTTTTGCCTTCTTTTTGCTTTTCAAGCAGTTTACGCTTACGGGTTACATCGCCGCCGTAGCACTTGGCGAGCACATCTTTGCGCATTGCCCGAATGGTTTCACGGGCGATCACCTTGCTGCCAATCGCCGCCTGAATCGGCACCTCGAACATCTGGCGCGGGATCAATTTGCGCAGCCGCTCGACCAGCGCGCGCCCCTGCGCATAGGCAAATTCGCGGTGGACAATGAGCGACAGCGCATCCACCGGTTGCCCATTCACCAGAATATCGAGTTTCACCAGATCGGCGGGCTGATACCCGGCAAGGGCGTAGTCGAGCGATGCATACCCCTGCGTGCGCGACTTGAGCTGGTCGTAGAAATCGACCACAATCTCGGAGAGCGGGATTTTGTACTTGAGCGCTACCCGCTGCGGATCGAGATGTTCCATCGTCTCGAAAACGCCGCGCTTGCCGGTGACCAGTTCCATGATCGCGCCGATATAGCGCGTTGGCGTGATGATCGTGATCAGCATGATCGGCTCTTCAATCGACTCGATCCGCCCGGCGTCCGGCATATCCGCCGGATTATCGACGGTGATCACGTCGCCGTTCGAGAGCAATACCTGATACTCGACGCTTGGCGCAGTAATCAGGAGATCAAGACCATATTCGCGCTCAAGACGTTCGCGCACGATCTCCATGTGGAGCAGGCCCAGAAAGCCGCAGCGAAAGCCAAAACCGAGCGCTGCCGATTTTTCGGGAACGAACGACAGCGCCGCATCGTTGAGTTTCAATTTTTCGAGCGCTTCGCGCAGGTCGGTGTAGGCATTGGTATCGACCGGATAGAGACCGGCGAAGACCATCGGTTTGGCGGGACGATAGCCGGGCAGCGCACGTTCGGCTGGCATGTCGGCAAGGGTGATGGTATCGCCCACCTGGCATTCGCCGATCTGCTTGAGACCGGTGGCGACATACCCGACTTCGCCGGTGCCGAGGGCGTCGAGCGGCGTCATCTGCGGGCGGAACGCACCCACTTCGAGGGCGTCCGCCTCGGCGCCGGTGCCGAGCATGCGCACGCGCGCACCAGTCGGAAGCGCCCCATCGACGACGCGCACATAGGCGATAACCCCCTTGTATGGATCGTAGTGGCTGTCGAAGATCAGCGCGCGCAGCGGGCGGTCGTGCTGACCATGCGGCGGCGGGATGCGCTCGACGATCGCTTCGAGCAATTCGTCGATCCCGATCCCCTGCTTGGCAGAGACGCGCAGCACATCTTCAGCCGGCAGACCCAGCACCTGCTCGATCTCCATCGCCACGTGGTCGGGATCGGCGCCGGGCAGATCGATTTTGTTGAGCACCGGGATGATCGTCAGGTCATTCTCCAGCGCCAGATAGACGTTCGCCAGCGTTTGCGCCTCGATGCCCTGCGATGCATCGACAACCAGAATGGCGCCTTCACCGGCGGCGAGCGCGCGCCCGACTTCGAATCCAAAATCGACGTGACCAGGGGTGTCGATCAGATTGAACTGGTATGTCTGGCCGTCGCGCGCGACGTACTGCATGCGCACCGCTTTGCTCTTGATCGTGATGCCGCGTTCGCGCTCGAGGTCCATTGCATCGAGCAACTGTTCACGGCGCTCCCGTTCGCTGATCGTCCCCGTCATTTCGAGCAGACGGTCGGACAGGGTCGTTTTTCCGTGGTCGATATGGGCAATGATTGAGAAGTTTCGGATATGCTGCTGATCGGCCATGCTGAATTTCCAGGAGACGCTGCGCACTACTCCAACAGGATGGAAGTATAGCAGATGCAGTGGTGTGCCGCAACGAAAGTTGACAGGCGCCGTCATGATCGAGATAATCGGCGCCGATGCGGATTTCGACTCTTAGCGCACCTCCTGGCACGGATGCGACGTTGCTGCTGACAACGCTGCGCGATGGCGCACTCTGGCGCATGCTGGCGCTCTTCGCGCTGCTGCTGACGCTGGCGGCGCAACTGCCGCTGCACTACGCCATCGATGTGGGACGCGAGGACGGACCCGGCAGCGACCTGCCGCTCGTGCGCGGGATGTTCCCTGTTGAAGATTCTCCCTCTGGTCTGTTCCGCTGGACGACCGAACACGCCATTGTGCGACTTCCGGGCATCGGGCAACGTCCGCTGGCGGTGACCATCCGCGTGCTGGCGGTGAGCGACGAAGTGGCAACTCGCGGCGCGCGCGAACTGGAACTCTGGTCGTCCGGTCAACGTCTGACCTCGCTGCCAGTGCGTCAATCCGGCGCGATCTATCGCCTGCTGATCCCGCCTCCTGCCGATCAGACCGGCGATTACCAGATTGCAATCCGCAGCGCCACTGTAATCCCAACCGGTGATAAGCGCGCCCTGGGCACGCCGCTAACGACCGTAACGCTCTTCGCGCAGGCAGGACCGGCGCTGCCGCCGTGGCGTTCGACCCTCGGCTGGCTCGGCGCGGCGTTGGTGCTGTGGGCAACGCTGCGCCGGGCTGGCTTTGAGCGGGGTGTCATCCAGGCAATCATGCTCCCGCTCCTGGCGCTGGCAACGGTGGGCGCGTGGCTCGATCCGCCGCGCTTCGCCTTTGGCGCGGCGCCCGCCTTGATTGCCCTGGCGGTTGCATGGGCGCTCGTGCTGATGCTGTGCGCCGCGCCGGAGACGCTGCGCCGCGCCGGCCTAGCGCTGATAGTGATCACGGTGGCGTTGTGGCTGATCGACTGGCGTGGACCGGAGATCGATCTGGGACGGGCGACTGCGCATCTGCGCGCCGTTGCCGCACTGGCGGCGCTGGCATTCCTGGCTGCTGCCGCGATTCGCCCGGCGCTGACGGGAACAATGGTGCGTCTGGGCATTGAGGTCCCAGCGGCGCACTGGCGCTGGCTGCTGCTGATCGTGATTATCGTTTTTGCAACTCGCTACGGCGGGAAAATCTACCCCGACTCGATGCCCGGCGATATTGGGTTCCACGCCAACCGCTTCGTCGATGCAACGTTCGGCAGGGTGCTGCTGGTATCGCGCAATCGCGGAGTCGATTTTCCCTATCCGCCTGCTTTCTATCTCGTTCTCGCACCGTTTACGCTGCTCGACATTGATCGGCGCGCGTTGCTCCACCTTGGCGCGGCGCTGCTCGACGCCTTCAGTCCGCTCCTGGTCTATGCGCTGGCGATGGCGCTGCGCCGGAATGCCGGCGCTTCATCACACCGCGCGGTAGACCGCTCGTTCCCGCTGCCGCTGGTCGCAGCGGCGCTCTATGGGCTGGCGCCCGCCGGTTACCTGACGACCTGGTGGAATTTCAGCACCCACATTTTTACCCAGTTTGCGCATCTGCTGCTGATCACGATCCTGGTCGTCACCTGGAATCTCACTGCCTCCCCGCCAGAAGACGCCGTAGCAAAACCCTTTTCGCTGCAACCCTGGAAACGACGCGCTCTCCTGTTCGTGGCGCTGGTCATGGCACAACTCCTTGTGTACCTGGGGCACTTTGGGTTCTGGATGAACATGTCGCTGCTGGGAGGCTTTGCGCTTGCCACGTTGATCGTCCTGGCGCTGCGTCGACGACGTGCCGCCCTTCAGTCGCTCACGTTCTACGGCGTCGCATTCGTTACGGCGCAAATCGTTGCAGTGCTCTTCTTCTATAGCGCTTACGCGGGCATGTTTGTGCAACAACTGGCAGCGACGACGACCGGCGGATTGACCGGGCTGGCGGGGCGTGAGCCGGCGCCATTCGAGGCGCTATGGCGCACACTGTGGGACGCAGGGTTCCGGCAACACTACGGCTTTTTTCCGCTGGCGCCGCTTCTGGCAGGCATCGCCTGGCTGATGAACGGCGCAGCGGTGCAATTAGACCGCTACCGCGCTCCTGCCATCATTCTGGCGGCGGGAACGGTCATCGTCGCCTGCGGGTTCGCGGCGTTGCCATTCTTCAGTGGTTCGACCCTCTCGACGCGCTGGTTGATGTTCTCCGCCTGGCTGGTCGCTGTCTGCGCAGCGGCGGGTGCAGCAGCGCTCTGGCGACAGGGATGGGCAGGGCGGCTCACAACACTGGCTGCGGGCGGCTATGTCGCCTGGGTGACCGCCAGTATGTGGCTGGCTGCGCTGCTGTGGCGCGTGCGCCCGCCGGAGCCGTTTTAGCGCCTATCTGGAAAAGATCGTTGGGCAGGCGAAGGCAATGCCTTCGCCTGCCCGGTCGCACTTCAGTCAGCGATTTTTCGGATAGGCTCTTAGCGCCAATACCCTGTCCCGCTGTCCGGTTTTCCCCCATCCCCCTACTCCCCTGGTGAGCAGGGGGATGGGGGCGCAGCAGCGCTGCATTTCAACCGCGTCCCAACTCTTTGCACCCTGGCGTCCTGGCGTTGTTCCAAAAACGCGAAGGCGCAGCGGAGCGGGATGCTCGCCGTCAGTCTTCCCCCTCACCCCCCTCTCCCACGAGCAGTGCGTGGGGAGCAGGGGGCGTTGGGCGGGGCTTCCACTTGCAGTGAGCACGGTCGAACCGCGTCCTCAGCAAGGGCTTCAGCCCGCTGCGCAACGACGTTGCGTGAAGAAGAGCGCCCGCGTCAGAACATTGAAGTAGTGGTATACTGAATTGCACTACTCCGCCCGCTTTCCTGAACGCCGGAATGATCTTCAGCGACAAAGGGGACGCGCATGAAACGAATTGTGAGCATCAGTCTTGGTTCCGCGCGGCGCGATTATCAGTTCGTTGCAACCGTCCTGGGACAACCGATTGAAGTGCGGCGCATTGGCGCCAATGGCGATACGGCGCTTGCCGCATCGCTGGTGCGCGACTTTGATGGCAAAGTAGATGTCATTGGGCTGGGGGGATTGACGCCGGTGTTCCATGTGGGCGCGGCGCGCTACCCTCATCACGAAGCACTAACAATTGCGCGCCAGGCGCGTCGCACGCCGGTCGTCGCCGGCAACCTGATCAAACAGACCCTTGATCGCTGGTGCGTGCAGCAGGCAAACCAGGCGCAGCGCGGCATGTTCAACTACCGCCGCATTCTGGTGACCAGCGGCGTCGATCGTTACGCGCTGGCGCAGGCGCTGGCGCAGTACGATGCCGAGTTACGCTTTGCCGATCCGGTTGTTCACAGCGGATTGCCATTTTTGCCGATGCCGCGTTCCATTCCCCAACTCGACATGTATGCCGCAACGATCCTGCCGATTGCCGCCCTTCTGCCGTACCGCGTGTTGCATCCGGTGGCGCTGGGCAGCGAAGGGCACGATGCGCGCGCCGAAAAACATTTCGCCTGGGCGGACGTTATCGCCGGCGATTTCGCCTATATCCGGCGTTTCGCGCCGCGCGACCTGAAGCACAAGGTCATCGTCACCGATGATCCGTCGCCTGAGGAGATTGAAGACCTGCGCGCGCGCGGCGTGCGCACGCTCGTCACCCTCTCGCCGCGACTGGCAGGCGGCGACGCCTTGCGCCGCCCCTTCGTCTCCGCCGATGTGCTCGAAGCCATCGTTGTGGCAATCCTGGAGTCGGGTCCGACCCCGACCGAGGGCGAGATTATCAATTTTATCGATGAAGCGGAGTGGGGTCCGGAGGTGATAACGCTGAGCGACGAGGCGGAGAAGCCGCGATTTGCCTTCGTCATCCATCCATTGTCGCCGAAGTACATCGCCAATCACCCGCGGTTCCGCTTCACGCGCTACCTGCCAGAGCGCCTGGTCGAGCGGGTGGCAGCGCACTTCCCGCCGATGTACATCTCGAAGATGCGCGGCATCCGCTCACAGGCGACCGGCGAGGAGATCGAAGGATTGCTGTTCACGCTGGGCGCAACGCCGCGCGAGTTGATGCGTCACGACACATCGTTCACCTATCGTCGTCTGATCAAATGCGCCCGTATGGCAGAACGTATGGGGGCAAAAATCATGGGGCTTGGCGCGTTTACGTCGGTCGTCGGCGATGCAGGCATTACCGTCGCGCAGAAAAGCGACATCGGCATTACGTCGGGCAACTCGCTGACCGTGGCGGCGACGCTCGAAGCCGCCAAACAGGCGGTCATCAAAATGGGCGCAACCGATCTGACACGCGGCAAAGCGATGGTCGTCGGCGCAACCGGTTCGATTGGCTCGGTCTGCGCCCGCCTGCTCGCGCAGGCGATCGGCGATGTGGTGCTGGTGGCGCCGCGGGTCGAACGTTTGCTGACGCTCAAGAAGCAGATCGAGGCGGAAACGCCTGGCGCCCGGGTGACGGCGGCGACCAGCGCCGATGCGTATCTGGCGGAATGCGATCTGATCGTCACCACTACATCAGCCCTGAGCGGCCGGGTGATCAATGTCGATAAACTCAAGCCCGGCGCTGTCGTCTGCGATGTGGCCCGCCCGCCCGATGTCAAAAAAGAGGACGCCGCTCGCCGTCCCGACGTGCTGGTGATCGAGTCGGGCGAAATTCTGCTCCCCGGCGAACCCGATTTTGGCTTCGACATTGGATTGCCGCCGGGCACGGCTTATGCCTGCCTCTCCGAGACGGCGCTGCTCACCATGGAGCATATGTATGGCGATTATACCCTTGGCCGGAATATCGACATCGAGAAGGTCAAGGAGATGTATCGCCTGATGAAGAAACACGGTCTTCAGCTTGCCGGTCTGCGTTCGTTCGATGAGTATGTCACCGACGAGATGATCGCAGAAAAACGGCGCCTGGCGGATGAGCGGCGTCGCCAGCTTGGGATGCCGGTCACTGCATCAGTGTGAACCATGCCGCTCGCGCCTGCCATCGAAGCCGATATCGCCGCGCTTGCGGCGCGCTATGGCGCTCCAAGACGCATTACTGCCGCACTCGACGGCAAGCCCTTCAATCCGGTCACGCAGTCCGACCGCTACGGCGAGGTGTGTATGGTCGTGCGGCGGCGCAACGGGCGCTTGCTTACGGCGATCAAGACGTTCTATCCCGCCGGGTGTTTCCGGTTACTGACCGGCGGCGTGGCGCATGGCGAGACGATCGAGGCGGCGTTGAACCGCGAGGTCGAGGAGGAGACCGGATTGCAGACGGTTATCCGGCGTTTCCTGGCGGTTGTCGAGTATCACCCGTATGCGTTCGCCACGTTCGCCTTCCTGCTCGATGAGTGCGGCGGCACGCTCGGATCGCGCGATCCGCACGAGCGTATCGGCGCATTCCGCGACATCGATGTGAGCGAATTGCCGACGCTGGCGACGACGCTGGAAGCCGCGCCGGATCGGAACGACCACGAGATTGACGGAAACTGGCGCGATTGGGGACGCTTCCGCGCCATCGTCCATCGGGTGGTGTATGACGTCCTGACCGATGGCGCAGCCGACAGTACGCCCGGATAGACGCAGCAGGCGCGACGGGCGCCGCCCCGCAGCGGGGCGAATGGTTATTCGCCAGAGGGGAGGGGCGAATGAGTATTCGCCCCCACAGCAGCGCAGCATGCGCTACGTTCTGTTGCGTCCTTGCGCGGATAGCGTTTTGAGCCTGTCAAAGCCAAAGCCGGGTAGATCACTATGAGAACTGCTCTCGAACTCACACCCCACATCCCCTGGCTGCGTCGCGTGGCATTGAGTCTGACCTTCGCCGTTGCGGCTGGGCTGCTCGTCTTTATCGTGGCGCGCGGCGTTTCCGGGGCGTTGCTCTTTATCGAACATCAGGAACTGATCCGTTCGGCGGCAGCGACGTTGCGCAACGGCATCGAAGGATTGCCGACCAACGACCTGCGTGCGGTGCGGTTGCGCGCAGAGCAGAGCGAATATGCTCATATGCGCATTGGATTGATGCTGGCATTCGTCACGGCGGCGCTCACAGCAGCCGGCAGCTTTCTGTGGCTCGAACAACGCGCCATGTCGAAAGACCGCTAGCCATGCCCCATACACCTCTCCACGCTGCCAGACGCCTGCACTGCGACGAGACACACGGACACGCGACCTGGACATCGCCGGCAGGTGAGACGCGCGAGATCGCCAGCATCAGTGATACGCTCGACGCCGTTGCCGGACTGGAGCGCGGCTTTGATGCCGACATCGTCGGCTTGGCGCTCCACGCGCTGATCCTGACGCTGCGCACACGGCGCGGCTACCCGCTGGACTTCGCGCGCGGCGCAGTAATCCAGGCGGCTGAAACGCTGCGTGGCGTCATCCCTCCACCACACGCGCCGATCCTCGACCAGGCGCTCGCCATTGCCGATGGCGCCTTGTTGAACGGCGATGACGACGTACCGGCGTTGGTCGCCTTCACCGCCGATGCCATTGCGCGCCTTGATCGCGCTGCGGAACGGTGTGGACGGCGTGCGACGGCGCTGATCGACGAGAACGACCGTCTGCTGATCATCGGCGATGGCGCGGCGCTCCGCTGGATGGTGCAGACCGCCGCTGTCCCAAGGACGACGTTGAGGATTGCCGGGGAAGCGACCATCTGCGTGGTTGCCGACGCATTCGCCGCGATGAACGGCGACGTGGCGGGCGTACATCCTGAAGCGGTCGATGTAATTGCTCTTGCGCGCGCGCGAGGCGTGCCGGTCTACGCCCTGGCGCCCAACGGACCGACCGCCGCAGCGCTGACCGGCGCGCGCATCCCGGCGCACCTTCTCAACGCCATCGTGACCGACCGCGGCGTCTACCGACCCGAACGAATCGCCACATACCAGCATCTCTCGACGTGATGCCGCCTGGCGCGCCCAACGCTTCATCTCATCGAAGGTTTCCGCAGGCCGTCGGCGGTCACATCACATCGCCGATACTTCAGCATCGGAACGATCGCGCGACGAGCGCCGCCATACTCTCCCTGCGGCGAAGCCGCATACCTCGGCCCCGCCCCGCGTCAGCAGGGCTTCCCTGTCCATAAGAGAGCAATCAACCACAACCTGGACCATCAAGGACGTAGAGCAGCGGACGTTGGCTTCGACAGGCTCAGCCAACGTCCGCCGCAAGACGGTCCACACGGGCAAGTAGTGGGCAACATCTGGTTGTTCGCTTTATGAGCAAGGGCTTCAGCCCGCAGCCCCTCCCCCGGCGGGTCCGCACACCTCGCGCCAGACCCGCGTCAGCGGGGCTTTCACGTCTCCAGCCCGCAGCGTTACAGACGACAGACACACGCTCAAAACTTCCCTTGACACCCCGCCACCGACGTGGTATCATTGTAATTCGCAATTTGCAAACGCCGGAGCGGACGAAGGAGGAACTCACCGGCATTCAATGCGTTATTCAGACGCATCTCCAGATCAGACCCATCAGACGCACGAACACAACCCACGGTCTCTGCCTCCAAGGAAGACAATGCCGTGAGTTTGTGTTTGTGTTTTCGGTTTTCTACCGCCCAAACAATCTGGATTCGGCAATCAGGCGCCAGTGATCGATGATCCTTAGCGTCAGGGCCAGGGTGCGTCTACCACTGCCCGTACACGAAAAGGCAACCGAATCTCTGGCGGCTGGCAAGCAAGAGCGAGGTGCCAATGCCCCCGTTGACTGAAAGTGTTGTGCTTCAGCCGTTGATCATGCCGCATGACATTGGCGTCGACAGCCTGCATCGCGGCAAGATCGAGCGTTATTCGTTCGCACGTATTTCAGACGCTATCGAGTTGCCCAAACTGATCGAGACGCAGTTGAGCAGTTTCGAATGGTTCCGTAGAGAAGGATTGCGCGAACTGTTCGACGAAATTTCGCCGATCACCGATTTTACCGGCAAAAATATGGAACTGCGTTTCCTCGATTATCACTTCGGGGAACCGCGCTATAACGAGCACGAGTGCCGCGAACGGGGGATCACCTATTCGGCGCCGATTCGGGTCAATGTACAGTTGCGCATCCTGAGCACCGGCGAATTGAAAGAAAGCGAGATTTTCCTGGGAGATTTTCCATTGATGACGGATAACGGCACGTTCGTCATCAACGGCGCCGAGCGTGTGGTGGTCTCGCAACTGATCCGCTCGCCCGGGGTCTACTTCAAGGAAGAGAAGGATCCCACCTCCGGGCGCAGTCTGCACTCGGCAAAGTTAATCCCGAGCCGCGGCGCATGGCTCGAGTTCGAGACCAACAAGCGCGACGTGATTTCGGTCAAGGTTGATCGCAAACGCAAGATTCCGGTCACAATTCTGCTGCGCGCCATTCTTGGCTGGAAGGCGGAACCCGATGGCAGCGGGCAGTGGGCGCCGGATAACGAACTCGACATGCGCGGGCGCGATGAAGATGTGCTGGAACTGTTCACACATGTGGACACCGGCGAACATCAATACATCCGCGTGACGCTCGACAAAGACCCGGCGCGGCACGCCAAAGAGGCGCTCCTGGAGCTGTACAAGCGCCTGCGCCCCGGCGACCCGCCAACGCTCGATAATGCGCGCAACCTGATCGAGGCGCTGCTCTTCAATCCGCGGCGCTATGATCTGTCACGCGTTGGGCGCTACAAACTGAACAAGAACCTGTGGGAGAAGGATACCCGCTCCGAAGTGCGCAGTCAGGCGCCGGATCTGAAAGTGCGCGTGCTTCGCCCCGACGACATTTTCAAGATTGTCGAGCGGATCATTCAACTCAACAACGACACCCCCGGTCTGCGCGCCGATGATATCGATCACCTCGGCAACCGCCGCGTGCGAACCGTCGGCGAATTGATCCAGCAACAGTTCCGCGTCGGACTCCTGCGCATGGAGCGGGTGATCAAGGAGCGTATGTCGCTGCAAGACCCGGAAACTGCAACGCCTAACGCGCTGATTAACATTCGCCCGGTCGTCGCTGCCATGCGCGAGTTCTTCGGCGGCGCGCAACTCTCGCAGTTTATGGATCAGACCAACCCGCTGGCGGAATTGACCCATAAGCGCCGCCTCTCCGCCCTCGGTCCCGGCGGTCTCAGCCGCGACCGCGCCGGCTTTGAGGTGCGCGACGTGCATCACTCGCACTATGGGCGCATCTGCCCGGTGGAAACGCCGGAAGGACCGAACATCGGTCTGATTGGAACAATGTCCACCTATGCGCAGGTCAACGAGATGGGATTCCTGGAGACGCCCTATCGCAAGGTGTACCGCGAGGTGCCGAACGCGAGCGAGTGGGAGCGCCAGGGGCTGCTGCTGCGCGATGTGCGCGACCTGCGCACCGGCGAGTTGATTGCAGTGCGCGGGACGCGCGTCGATGCGGCTGTGGCGCGCCGCATTGCGATCTCGTTGCTGCGCGGGCAGATTCTGCGCGAGGATGTGGTCGATCCGAAGACCGGCGCGATAATAGCCAGCGCCGGACAGGAAATCAACCGCGCCCTCGCGGAACGGATCGTCGAAACACCGTTGCGGACGATCAGGATCCGTCCGGTGGTATCGCAGGAGGTCGATTATCTCTCCGCCGATGAAGAGGATAAATTCGTCATCGTACAGGCAAATGCGCCGCTCGACGAGCACAATCGCTTCCTGGAAGGCACCGTGTCGGTGCGCCATGCGGGAGACTTCGACGATGTGTCGATTGAGCGCGTCGATTACATGGATGTGTCGCCCAAGCAGGTGGTGAGCGTCTCAACGGCGCTGATCCCCTTCCTGGAGCACGACGACGCCAACCGCGCGTTGATGGGGTCGAATATGCAACGCCAGGCGGTGCCGCTCCTCCGCCCCGATGCGCCCATCGTCGGCACCGGCATGGAGTATGTGGCGGCGCGCGACAGCGGGCAGGTGGTGGTCGCTAAAGCCGATGGCGTGGTGCTCTCGGCGACCGGCGATGAGATTGTCATTCTCGAGGATGATGGCAATGAACGCATCTACCGGCTGCGCAAGTTTATGCGCTCGAACCAGGACACCTGCATCAATCAGCGCCCGAGCGTCTCACGCGGGCAGCGCGTCCGCAAAGGCGAGATTATCGCCGACAGCTCCAGCACCGACAATGGCGAACTGGCGCTGGGGCAGAATGTGCTGGTGGCGTTCATGCCATGGGAAGGCGGCAATTTCGAGGACGCCATCCTGGTCTCGGAACGCCTGGTGCGCGAAGATATCTTTACCTCGATCCATATCGAGAAGTATGAGGTCGAGGCGCGCGATACCAAACTCGGACCGGAAGAGATCACCCGCGATATTCCGAACGTGGGGCAGGAGAGCCTGCGCAACCTCGATGATCGCGGCATTATCTATATCGGCGCCGAGGTGCAGCCGAACGATATTCTGGTCGGCAAAATTACGCCAAAGGGCGAAACCGACCTGACGGCGGAAGAACGTCTGCTGCGCGCGATCTTTGGCGAGAAGGCGCGTGAGGTGAAGGACTCGTCGCTGCGCGTGCCGAACGGGGTGCGCGGCAAGGTGATCGATGTGAAGGTCTTCACCCGCGATGATGATGTGGAACTGCCGGTCGGCGTCAATCAGCGCGTCGATGTGTTGCTCTGCCAGAAGCGCAAGATTTCGGCAGGCGACAAGATGGCGGGACGCCACGGCAACAAGGGTGTGGTTAGCCGCATCCTGCCGATTGAGGATATGCCGTTCCTGCCGGATGGGACGCCGGTCGATATCATTTTGAATCCGATCGGCGTGCCAAGCCGTATGAATATCGGGCAGATCCTTGAAACTCACCTGGGCTGGGCAGCGGCGCGCCTCGGCTATCGCATCGCCACCCCGGTGTTCGATGGCGCCACCGAGACGGAGATCAAGGAATGGCTCAAACGCGCCGATTTGCCGCCCGACGGCAAGATTACGCTCTACGACGGGCGCACCGGTGAGCCGTTCGATCATCCGGTGACCGTCGGATACATCTATATGATGAAACTGGCGCACCTGGTGGAAGATAAGATCCACGCGCGTTCGACCGGACCGTACAGCCTGGTGACGCAGCAACCGCTCGGCGGCAAAGCGCAGTTCGGCGGTCAGCGCTTCGGCGAAATGGAAGTCTGGGCGCTCGAGGCGTATGGCGCCGCCTATACGCTCCAGGAAATGCTTACGGTGAAGTCGGACGATGTGGTGGGGCGCGTGAAGACCTATGAGGCAATTGTGAAGGGTGAGCCGATCCAGGAGGCCGGTGTGCCGGAAAGCTTCAAGGTGTTGATCAAAGAACTACAGTCCCTCGGTCTGTCGGTCGAGGTTCTGAGCGCCGATGAAACGCCGGTGGAACTGACCGACGATGCGGACAGCGACCTGGCAGCGCTCGATGGCATCAATCTGTCGGGAATGGAGCGCGGTGAATTCTAATCGCCTGGCAGACCCATCCGCCCGCAGGCTTGAAGCCTGCGGGCGGATGGGTGTTGTCACCACAGGCGCATCACGTGGAGAAACCAATGCTTGAAATCAATGACTTCAGCGCTATTCGTATCAGTCTCGCGTCGCCTGACGATATTCTGAGCTGGTCGCACGGCGAGGTCACCAAGCCGGAGACGATCAACTATCGCACCCTGAAACCAGAGCGCGACGGTTTGTTCTGCGAACGCATCTTTGGTCCAACCAAAGACTGGGAATGCTACTGCGGCAAATATAAGCGCGTGCGCTATAAAGGCGTTGTCTGCGACAAATGTGGCGTCGAGGTGACCCGCTCGAAAGTGCGGCGCGAGCGCATGGGGCATATTTCGCTGGCGTCACCGGTATCGCATATCTGGTTCGTTAAGGGCACACCGAGCCGCCTCGGGCTGTTGCTCGATATTTCGCCGCGCAATCTGGAGCGGGTGCTGTATTTCGCATCGTATATCATCGTCCATGTCGATGAGGAGTTGAAAGCGCAGCGACGCGAGGCGCTGCAAGCAGAGTATCGCGAAAAGCGCGAGCGTATCCAGGCGGAAGCCGAGAGCCGGCAGATTGAACTTTCGACACAATTGACGCAGGACCTGGGCGGTATGGAGAGCGCGCAGATCTCGACGCAGCGCCGCATTGAGGAGGAGTACCGGCGGCTGCGCGATGAGATCAGCGCCGAAGCAGAGCGCCTGCGCGCCGATCTTGAGGAGCGACAGGGTGAAACCGCTGAGGAGGATATTATCTTCCGCGGCGCCGTGCTGGTCGAAGAGGGTGAGACCATTGCCGAAACGACCCTCGACGCGCTGGACGAATTGCTCGACCAGGAACTGGAAACGCTCGAACAACGCAAGCAGCGCGACCTCGCGGATGCCGAGCAACTCACCGGCGCCGAACGCGAGCGCAAAGAGTATGAAGCCAGCCAGGAACGCGAGCGCTTGCAGGAACGTTTGCAGAGTGAACTTGATCGGTTGGTGCACGAGGAGAAGGAGCACCTCGAACAGCTCGACTCGATCAAATTGAAGCGCATCCTCAATGAACAGGAGTACCGCGCCCTGCGTGAGATTGCGCGGGACGTGTTCCGCGCCGATATGGGCGCGGGCGCGATCCGTGACCTGATTGTGCGCACCGTTGATCTCGATAAACTGGCGGAAGAGTTGCAGAATGAGGTCTACACCACGCAGGGTCAGCGCCGCAAAAAGGCGACCAAGCGCCTGCGGGTGGTAGAGGCGTTCCGCAAGAGCGGCAATCGCCCCGAGTGGATGATCCTCACCGTGCTGCCGGTCATTCCGCCCGATCTGCGCCCGATGGTGCAACTCGACGGCGGTCGCTTCGCCACCAGCGACCTCAACGACCTGTACCGGCGCGTGATTAACCGCAATAATCGCCTGAAACGCCTGATGGAACTCAATGCGCCGGAGATCATCGTGCGCAATGAAAAGCGCATGCTCCAGGAAGCAGTCGATGCGCTGATCGATAATGGCCGCCGCGGACGCGCGGTGTCTGGCAAGGGGAAGCATCGCCTGAAGAGCTTGAGCGATATGCTCAAAGGCAAGCAGGGTCGTTTCCGCCAAAACCTGCTCGGTAAGCGCGTCGATTACTCCGGTCGCTCGGTGATTGTGGTCGGTCCAGACCTCAAACTGCACCAGTGCGGTCTGCCAAAGAAGATGGCGCTTGAGTTGTTCAAGCCGTTCGTGATGCGTCGCCTGGTGGAGAAAGGCGCTGCGCATAATATCAAGAGCGCCAAGCGTATCGTCGAGCGCGTGCGCCCCGAGGTGTGGGACGTGCTCGAAGAGGTGATCAAGGATTATCTGGTGCTGCTCAACCGCGCACCATCGCTGCACCGCCTCTCGATCCAGGCGTTCGAAGCCAAATTGATCGAGGGATCCGCCATCCAGTTGCACCCGCTCGTCTGTGCCGCGTTCAACGCCGACTTCGACGGCGATCAGATGGCCGTGCATGTGCCGCTGTCGCGCAAGGCGCAGGAAGAAGCGCGTATGCGCATGCTCTCCAAGTATAACCTGTTGTCGCCGGCCACCGGCGACCCGATTATCACCCCGTCACAGGACATCGTGCTTGGGTGCTACTACCTGACAATGGTCAAGGATGGCGCGAAGGGAAGTGGCAAGATGTTCGCCTCGGTCGATGAGGCGCTGCTGGCATACGATAAGGGTTTGGTCGATATCCAGGCGCCAATCCTCGTGCGCATGACCGGGACGCTGCACGGCGACAGCGACCGTCCGGTGCGCTTCCTCAGCCCTGATGAGCACGGCGCGCCACGTATGCTGCTGGAAACGACAATCGGACGGATCATTTTCAACAACGAACTGCTCGAACCGCTGCGCTTCCGCAATCGCCTGATCGCCAAGAAGGGCTTGCGCGAGATTATTGCCGATTGCTACAAGTACTATACCAACCTCAACCATCTGACTGACGACGACCTCGACACGATTCGCGAGATGTACGGTGATCGCCCGCGCGACGACCTGGCGCGCTACTTCGGTTCGGAAAAGACGGCAAGCCAGGCAGACCGCATTAAGACGCTTGGCTTCAAATATGCAACGCGCGGCGGTATGACGATCGGCGTGGATGACATCGAAATCCCGCCGAAGAAACAGGAAATCCTCGCCGAAGCCGAGAAGCGCGTCACTGAGGTGGAGCGACAGTTCCGTCGTGGTCTGATCACCGAAGAAGAACGGTACCGCGAAATTGTCGAGATCTGGCAAAACGCCACCAAACAGACGACCGAAGCGGTCAAACAACACCTGAACCCGTTCGGTCCGGTGGCGATGATGGTTAATTCCGCCGCACGCGGCAATATTAATCAGTTGAGCCAGATGGCCGGAATGCGAGGCTTGATGTCCGATCCGACCGGGCGGATTATCGAATTGCCGATCAAGAGCAACTTCCGCGAAGGGCTGTCGGTGCTCGAATACTTCGTATCAACCCACGGCGGGCGCAAGGGTCTGGCGGATACAGCGCTGCGCACGGCGGACGCCGGATATCTGACGCGCCGCCTGATCGACGTAGCACAGGATAATATCGTCACGATCGATGACTGCGGAACGGACGAGGGGTTGTGGCTCTATCGCGCCGACGACCGCGAGGTGTTACAGGATTTTGAGCAGCGCATCCTGGGACGTTTGCTGGCGGCGCCGCTGATCGATCCGCGTACCGGCGAAATCCTCGCCGATCGTAATGATGAGATTGATGAAACATTGGCGCGCAAGTGCAAAGAACTCGGCATCGATGCCGTGTATGTCCGTTCGCCGCTGGCATGCAAAGCCGATTATGGCATCTGCCGCATGTGCTACGGGCGCAACCTGGCAACCGGCAAACTGGTCGATATCGGCGAGGCGGTCGGCATTATCGCCGCACAGTCGATCGGCGAACCGGGTACGCAGTTGACCCTGCGCACGTTCCACACCGGCGGCGTTGCGTCAGCCGACGATATTACCCAGGGTTTGCCGCGCGTACAGGAAATCTTCGAGGCGCGCACGCCAAAAGGCAAGGCGATCCTGGCGGAGATCGACGGCATCGTCGAGCTGGTGCGCGAGGATGAGGTGCGGAAGATCCGCGTCGTTGCAACCGACCTCTACACCGATGACCATGAACTGCCGCCGCACTACGAGCCGGTGGTGGTTGATGGGGCACAGGTGAATGAGGGGGATGTGCTGGCGCAGAGCAACCGCGCCGATCTCGGCGGTGAACCGATTGTGGCGCGGATGGCGGGTCTTGTGCGCATCGGCGCCGGGCAGATCAGCGTGATCAACGAAGAACGCGAGGTGCGGGAAGTGATCGCGCCGCATACGGCGCGCCTGGCGCCGGGCATCGAGAACGGCGCGCGCGTTGTCGCCGGGCAACATCTGACGGAAGGCTCAGCCGATCCGCAGGAACTCCTGGCGCTCCAGGGACGCGAAGCCGTGCAACGTTACCTGGTTAATGAGGCGCAGAAGGTGTATCGCTCGCAGGGCGTCGATATCAACGACAAGCACATCGAGGTCATTGTGCGCCAGATGCTGCGCCGGGTGCGGATCGAGGAGCCTGGCGATACGGATTATCTCCCGGGCGAACTGATCGACTCGACCGAATTTGTGCGTAAGAACGCCGAGATAATCAGTCAGGGGGGTGAACCGGCAACGGCATCGACAATGCTGCTGGGCATCACCAAGGCGTCGCTGACGACCGACAGTTTCCTGGCGGCTGCATCGTTCCAGGAAACGACCCGCGTGCTGACCGAAGCGGCGATCACCGGCAAGGTGGATTACCTGCGCGGTCTCAAGGAGAACGTCGTTATCGGCAAGCTGATTCCGGCAGGCACGGGGATCGAGAAGCGACGCCAGCTGGCTGAGGAGATCATCGGTGAACTGGCAAACGTCGTGCCAGCCACTGCCACGGCAGTCAGCGAACAGGAGCAACCTGATCACGAAGCCGATGAGGCGCTGCGACGCAGGCTGCGGGCGCTGATCGGCAGCGATGACAACGACGACGATGGGAAAAACCACGACGGCTTCGACGATCATGAGCCGGTCGAGAGCGATGACGCCTTCGTCGGTGATGAGCCGGCATCGTCAGAATGACTCGCCGTGCTGTCTCAAACAGTAGGGGCGACCCATCGGGTCGCCCCTACGAATCCGCCGCGTTGGACTATATGGGCAGGGCGACCCGCCGCGTCGCCCCTACAAATCGATCCCGATCCGTGCCAGCACCGCAGCCGCCGCCCCGTTGACCCGCATGAGCGCCAATCGCCGCTGAACATAGTCGTAATCGAACGCCTGGCGACGGGCAATGGCTGTCGCGTCGGCAATATCATGCTTCCCTTCTTCGGGACCACGCGCCAGCAGCGCTTTGTGCAATGCGACATCTTCGGGCGATAATACCGGAACCAGCGACCCGAGTAATGGGAGACGCCGCACACGACTGCGCATATCAGCATCGAGCGTAAATGGGTAGATCTCCTGACCGCGCCGGATGGTCAGATCATCAAAAATCTTGATGCCACGCCAGAGAATGCGCTGACCGTCGAATTGCACTACCTTTTGCTGCTGGTTGAGCAAACGAACCACTTCGGACAACTTTCCCGGCTCGATGAGGATATCGATATCCTGAATGGGGCGGCGATTGCCGTAGAGATGTGCAGCAGCGCCAGCACATACCGCCCACGCGAGCTGATACGCATCGAGCGTGCGCTGCACAACGCCGAGATTGCCTGCGATGAGTGACATGAAACACTACTCGCTCACAACACATGTTTCCACTGGTCTCTATCATAACGAAACCACCGCATCTGTTGCAAGAGACCTGATAGTCCTATCTGCATATCACCCATGATGACCGGCGCCAGTAGGGGTGCGGCGTCTGATCCATTCTTCGCGGTGCAGACGCATCTCAAAGAACTCGACCTTCAGACCGCGCGGGTCGTCGCGGAAATGGCGGCGCAACGATGCATACATCGGTTGATCGAGCACCCGCCGATCAAATAAGGCGCCGGCGCTGCGCCAGTCGCTCTCGATGTACTGGAAGCCAAGGCGCGTGTAGCAGCGCACCGCACGAACATTGGGCGCAGCGACATCGAGCGCCATCAGGTGATACCTGAGCGTTTCGAAGTAGTAATCGAGGAACAGAGTGAGCGCTTCGGTGCCAAGCCCACGACCAACATACGGCGCTCCGAACGTAACACCGAGGCGCGCCTGACCGCGTCGCTCATCGATTTCGCGCAGCGAAATGCGCCCGATCAGCGCGCCGCTGTTATTTTCGACCGCCCAGCTCCGCCGATAAATGCCGTGTTCGAGTAATGCATTCCACATCCCACCGCCGAATGACGCTGGGCGCGGCAGGTTCCAAAGGGGATCGAACGGATCGTTATACGGTGGCCAGTCATCAGCCAGTTCATCATCGTGATATTTCCACGGACGAATGAGGACGCGCGGACCGCGCAACTCCATAGCGCCTCCTGCTAGCAGGGTTAGATAGCATCGACGTGCAACTCTTCCAGACCGCCAACATCACCAACGATCAATTGCACGAGTTCTGGCATAACAACGCCTGGTGTGGTATTGAGGACATAATCCGCCATCAGCGTGTAGATCGACTCATCAGGCGCGATGGTCAGCACGAATGCACCATGACGACGCGCCACGAAAGGGAACGAAGCCACCGGCTCAATGGCGCCGACCGTTCCAACACACAGAAACACATCACACTGTTCAACAACCTGCCGTGCCCGGCGCAACTCATGGTGCGGCAATCCCTCACCGAACATGACCACGTCCGGTCGAAGCAGGCTGCCGCACTGTACGCAGCGTGGCGGGATCTCACCATCTTCATCCCAGGCAAAGGCGACATGTCCCGACTCATAGCAACGACAGCGGCGCAGGCTGCCATTCAGTTCGATCAGATCGCGTGAACCTGCTCGCCAGTGCAGTCCATCGATCGACTGCGTGATGAGCGTAAACGCCGGATAGTACTGTTCCAGATCAACGAGCGCATAGTGTGCAGCGCCGGGTTGCGCACGCTCTGCCAGCGCGCGACGATAGGCATACCATTCCCACACCAGACGCGGGTTACGCACGAACGCCTGCGGCGTCGCCAGTTCGCTGACATCATACCGCGCCCAGTCACCGGTGTGCGCTTCACGAAACGACGGAATGCCGCTTTCCGCTGCCACACCGCCGCCAGTCAGCGCCACCACGCGCTGGGCCTGTGAGAGGCGACGGATCACATTGTCGGGAAGTGTCAGAGACATCGCACAGCTCCTTCATCGACATCAGAACGAAGGATGTGGCAGCGATTCATCACGCCGCGTCGCCAAAGGCGGCACTCATCATCGCAGGAAGCAGTTGTCCCGCTGGTGCATACAGATGCAGGTCCAACTGACCATCGAGCGCACCAGGAGCAATGTTGATTTCAACCGTATATGCGCCAGCAGATCGTGCAATCAAGGGGAGATCGGCAGCCGGACGCACGACTCCCGATGTGCCGATACAGAGGAACAGATCACACCGTTCGGCAGCCGCCACGGCAGTACGCCAGGCTTGCGGCGGCAGCCATTCGCCAAACCAAACCACATCAGGACGAACCAGACCGCCGCACCGCGCGCAACGCGGTGGCGCGTCCTGAGGCACAGTCACCAATTCAACCGGCGTATCATCATCAAAACAGCGATACCGGAACAGGTTGCCATGCAATTCTACCACGTTCCGACTCCCGGCGCGGCGGTGGAGATCGTCGACGTTCTGGGTGATGAGGGTAAAATCGGCGATCCGGCGCTCCAGATCGGCAAGCGCCAGGTGCCCCGGGTTTGGTGCAGCGGCTTCGACCAGCGAGCGGCGATAGGCGTACCACTGCCATACCAGCGTCGGGTTGGCGCGGAATGCCTCGGGTGATGCCAGTTCGGCCGGATCGTAGCGCGCCCACAAGCCGGTTTGCGCATCGCGAAAGGTTGGCACACCGCTCTCGGCGGAGACGCCGGCGCCGGTCAGCACGGCAACTCGCTGTGAACGGCGTAAACGTTCGATCAATGGGTCGGGAATCTTCATACGCCAATCCGTAAGTTCACGAGATCAATCACGCTATCCCTCAGAACGCACATAGAGTTGTGAAACCCACCCTTCAACCTGCCGACCGTCGATTTCACCGCGCACTCGCACCCAGGGAACGCCATCGACACTGCGCGGTCCTTCGAGTTTGCGGAGCCGGGTTCCATTCGGCAGCAATGCGATCACCCGAGTGTTCAGCCCCGGTTCGTCGCGGAGGTTCAATCCCTCGACATCACCGATAGTCACGGTCAACACCTCGCCGGAACCATTCGCCACCCCGGTCAGCCAATCCGGCAGAGGAACATTCTCAGGCAACGTTACCTGCGGACGTGGCAGACGAACGTTCGTCAACCCTTCGATGACCAGACTTGTCAGGACATACGCTCCTGAGCCGACCAGAACAAAGAGCGCCACCATGACGATGAGCGCCGCCAGCGAATGCTGGCGCGTTCCGCGCATTGCGCTCTGATGAGCCATAGTCGCCATTGAGTCCAACGGCGGCGCCGAAGCGACCGGCTGCAATTCGGGGCGCACCGGCGCCGGGCGGTCAACCGAAGGCGACGATGCCCGCTGTCCTCGACCATTCACATCAGCGGGAGACGCCGACGGGGTCGCGGCATGGGGCGCCAGGCGATCGGTGGAGTGACTGATAGCGCGGCGCACATCGTCGAGCGCCTGACTCAGCGCATGTGCGTCAGGAAAGCGTTGAGACGCATCGGGTGCTGTGGCGCGCGCGATCATGTGCGCGAGCGACGGCAGGTAGATATGAGGGCGCAGATCAGCGAGCGTTGGAAGCACGACATTTCGCTGCGCCTGGAATATGGCGTTCAGATCATCGCCCTCGACCACGCGACGCCCGGTCAGCATTTCGATCAGTAACAACCCCAGGGAGTACACCACGCTGGCTGCAACGGGAGGATGACCGGCGACACGTTCTGGAGCACGGTAACAGGCAATGTCGGCGCCAAACTCCGCTGGGGTCATGCTCCAGTTTTCGACCAACTTGACACGTCCTTCGTCTACCAGCACGATATTCGCGCTGCTGATCGGCGGGTACGGCGCGCCGGCGGTCTGACACGCCGCGACAGCACCAACGATCTGGCGAAAGTAGAGCAACGCCACCTCGACGGTCAACGGTCCAAGTTCGCGCAGCGTCCTCCCCGACACATATTCCGTCACCACAAATGGACGATTGGCAACCTCACCGCTGTCGTACACCTGGAGCAGCGATGGGTGCAGAGAACGAGCGCCGGACTGCGCCTCGGCAATGAAACGGCGGCGCAGCGCTTCCTGCGCCGCCAGTTCCTGGCGGAACAGCGCCATCAACGCCAGACGTTGCAGCCGCTCGTCGTATGCCCGATAGATGACCGCGAGACGTGTCGCGCCAAGCCGCTCTTCGATCCGGTAGCGGTCGTGCAACAGAGGTGCAGCGGGCGCAGGAGACTGAGCCATAGCAGTATCGGATGCGGGTCGCGTATACGAGGGATTATAGCATCTGGCGTGCGTCGTCGCAATGGCATGTCGCCACAGGGTGCAGGCGTGATTTGTCACGAAACGCCACGGGCAAGGGCGGCCCGGATAACAGGCGCTGGTTGCCGGGGGCTAACACTCAATTTCGTTCAGTCAGACAAGATGTTCGCGCGTTCGTTGGGCAAGGCGCAATGGTCAACGCGCAGCGGCAGGCGTGTCGCGGACGCACAACCGCGCATTGGCATCAGTCCGCCCGGCGGCTCAAGCCGCAGGCTACGGCGGCAAAGCCCGCGCAGGCGGGCTTTGCCGGGTGATACCGGATTATGTTCTCAAAATAGTGTACAAGTGACCGCGCATCAGTACATCCTCTGGCCGTTGGGGTCTCTGTGGCAGGCTTCCATTGGGCTAGAACAGCGGCGGTTGAGTCACCACGGGACCTTCTTTTTCTCGCGGGGGCCAGAAGACGCCAAGCACCACCCAGGAGTTGTAAGGAAACACCGTCTTCCGATAGCCGCGTGAAGGGAGTGGATACGTCATAACCGTGATAAGAACTTTTGTCCTGATGGATGCACTCATCTCGGCCACTCCAAATGGACGACAGGGTGATCGATCCTATCCGACAGCGCCTGAGCCAGCACGTGACGATGGCAGCAGGCGGGATCCGCTTCCACACACACGAGAGTACTGGGACGAGTTTCGATGATTTCAGCGACCCGCCGGATGGACTCAACACGATCCTTCAGCGTTGTTTGCGCATATTTGGCAAATAATCGGTCATAGTCTTCTTTTTTCGCCAGTTCTATTCTGTCCTGACCCGGAATTCCAAGTTCGGGGAAGTGAACGTACTCGTATGGACCGTAGTGGTACGGCACAAACTGATAGCAGGCGTTCCTGGGACGTGATTGCGTCTCGACGGATAGGAGAAACGCCCATTTCATCAGTTGAACGCGCGAAGCGCGATTGCGCGCCTCACGCAGCATGGCGACCAGAACCTTTTGGCGCAGAAGCATCGTACTCAACTCCGCCAGGGATTTTGCCCGGATAGATCATCTGTTCTTCTCCAGAGAGTATCGCATATCCCGGTCGGATGCGCAAGATGATGCAGATGCATGTATGAGTCCACTGCAAAAAGGCTTAACTACAAAGGCCACGAAGCGCACGAAGGTGAAAATGAAGCGCATTTCCTTTGTGTCCCTTTGTGACCTTCGTGGTTCGCTTTTTGCAGTGAAGTCATGTATCGTTGCAGGCTGCTATTTCGCTCTTCGCTTGCTCGCCTGACGACTAAGGTGGCGGCTATGAGAAGAAGCCAACCTGTGCGGGCTACGATGGTGAACGCCGCGCCTGCGCTGCGGCATATCCCTCGAATACACACGATGCATCGGCATTTCCGCCGCAAATGACAGCAACCGGCGCCGAGCGGCGAGTGACATCCACCGCGCCGCTCTGGAGAGCGGCGATCACGGCGGCGCCAGCCGGTTCGACCAGTTGATTGCACTCGGTCCAGAGCCAGCGCATTGCCTCGACCATCTGCTCATCGGTCACCAGCGCCACTTCATCGACATACCGCAGCGCCAGGTCGAGGGTGCGTTCACTGAGCGCACGTGGCGAGAGGGTGTCGGCGATGCTGTGGACGGCAGGCAATTCCACCAGCCGGCCAGCGTTGAGGCTGACGGTCATCGTCGGCGCGCCGACCGGTTCGACGCCGATGATGCGAATGCCGGGGCGCGCCTGTTTGAGCGCGGCTGCCACGCCGCCGATCAATCCGCCGCCGCCGACGGCGATCAGCACGAGGTCGACGCAGGGCGCATCGGTGAGCACTTCGAGACCGAGCGTTCCCTGCCCTTCCAGAGTGCGAACATCGTCAAACGGATGAACATAGTACAACCCTTCACAAGCGGCATGCTCAATAGCACGTCGGTGGGCATCGTCCCAGGTGTCGCCGTAGCGAACGATACGCGCCCCCCATGCAGCGATGCGCCGCTCACGGTCAACGGAGGCGCGTGCGGGCAGATAGACCGTGGCAGAGACGCCCAATCGCCAGGCGGCGTATGCCAGCGCCAGACCGTGGTTGCCGCCGGATGCGGCGATCACGCCACGCTCACGCTGCTGTGCGTCGAGTTGGAGCAGATGGTTGAAGACGCCACGCGCCTTGAATGAGCCTGCAACCTGCACGTTTTCCAGTTTGAGGCGCAGGTTGGGATGGAAGTCGCCACGCGATGCCGGCAGCGGCATGAGCGGCGTGTGCCGGATGAATGGCGCGATGCGCGTTCTGGCGGCATCAATCGCCTGGAACGGAAGAGGATGCTCCATTGCAGAACCTTCCACGATTAACGTGCCGTAATATCAAGAACATCGCGCAGCATGGCTGCGGCAGTCGGTGTTGGATCCGTTTCCAGCGTTGTCGCGGTCTGTCTGCCGGTGATGTCGGTGTAGTAGACCACCCCCATCTCGTCAGCGCTCATCCGCGCCAGTGGGTGCGCAAGGGGCAGGGGCGTCGGCGCCACGCTCAGACGGAAGTCATCGCCCTGGCGCTCTGCCAGGCAGAGGAGCACCAGGCGTTCACCGCGCTCGAGCGCGGCACACAGTTGCTCTGTGGTCAGACCGGTGATGCCCTGGACGCGCACGTCCGCCAGCGTCGTCGGTCGGTGCAGCACGGCATTGGCAAGAATGGTCAGTTTACTGGCAGCGTCCCATCCTTCGACATCGAGGGAAGGGTCAGTCTCCGCCAGACCGCGCCGCTGCATCTCTGCCAGCGCGTCAGCGTAGGAAACCCCCTTTTCCATGGCTCGCAGGATGCCTTGCGTCGTGCCGTTGAGCACCGCCTCGACGCGCATAATGGTTGCACCGGCCAGGTCGCGCCGTCCAATCGCAATTGTCGGCAGTGCGCCGCCAACGCAGGCGCTGAAACGCAGCGCGGGCCAGTCACGCGGATCGCCGCGTTCTTCAGAAGCCTCCCCCATGTCGCTGAGGTCGGCAAGTTCTGCATACGCGAGCGCCAGCGGTCCCTTATTTGCCAGCACTGCATGCATCCCGCGTTGCAGCGCAGCGCGCACCGTATCGAGTCCTGGTTGTCCCGTTATCAGGTTGACGGGGGTGGCTTCGAGCAGTATGTCCGCTTCGATACGCCTGACGGCATCAACGGGGGAGATGCCCGGCACACCGCTGCCTGAAAGTGCTGCAACGCTCTGCCTGCGCTGTTTGAGCGCCAGAATCGCTGCCGGTTCCAATCCTTCCACGTTGATCGCCACGCCACCCGAATCGGCTGCCGCGACCAGCCGCAGTGTGACGCCGTAGCGTCGCGCGAGGAGCGACGCCTGCGACTGCATGATGGTAAGAAAACTGCGGCCCACATTGCCCAGGCCGCTGAGGAAAATGCGATAGGTGCGCATATCCCGACTGTATTCCTGTCGCTGTGCCAGGCGCATTGTACCACGATCATGCGGGTGGCGAGCGATGAGCGACGAGAGGGGGGAGGGAGGTTTTCACTCCTGCTTAGTGTAAAGATTTCTCCTCTTTGTGTTTCGATACTCTTTCTGATCATGCCCGTCTTATGTGCTATAGTTAAGCAATCATTAAGTAACATGAACATCTCTTATGAGTCCACTACAAAAAGGCTTAACCACCAAGGACACGAAGCGCACGAAGGTGAATAAACATGAAGCGCATTCCCTTTGTGTTCCTTTGAGACCTTCGTGGTTAGCTGCACAGAGGCTTAACCACCAAGGACACGAAGCGCACGAAGGTGGATAAACATGAAGCGCATTCCCTTTGTGTCCCTTCGTGACCTTCGTGGTTACGGCTTTTTGCAGTGAAGTCCTTAATGAAAAAGAAAGGAGAAAGCAATGGCGCTGCTCGAAACTGTTGGTGAAGTTCTGTTCGAGAAAACCATTTTTGGCATTCCCAACATCGTGGTAGGCGTGGCTGCCGTCGCTGCGGCGCCGGTTGTCGTGCCTGCATTGCGCCCGGTGACGAAAGCGATTGTCAAAGGCGGCATCATTGCCGCCGACCGGACGAAGGCGACGCTGGGCTCGGTGGCAGAGCGCACGAAGGGGGCGTTCAGCGAGGCAGGCGAGCGCTGGGGCGACCTGATCGCCGAGGCGCGCGCTGAGGTGTACGGCGCGGCTGCGTCGACTCCGGCGCAGACCATCGCGCCGGAAGTGGCTGAGACGCAGGCAGGCTAGTCCAGGTGACGACCGTCGCCAACGGTTGCGAACTCGACTGAGTACGATTCCTGGTGTGTGAGCGACTATCTGCGCGCCTCCCTGAGTATCCGGGCGACGGTCGTCTGCCCCTAGTGTCCCTCCCTTCCTCACAAGTGCAGATTTTTCCTGTAAGCCCGCACTTCCGCGCTCCTCATTCCTTCTTTTCCCCTCGTGGGAGAGGGAGATGGAAGAGTGAGGGGCGACGAGCGCCGTTGAGATGGGGCGCGCGATACCAGGGCGCTGCGGGCTGAAGCCCTCGCTGAGCACATGAAAGCCCCCGCTGACGCGGGGTTGCCACGCTCCAACATCCCCTGCGCCCCGTGTGGGAGCAGGGGGACGGGGGGATGAGGGGCGACGAGCGCCGCATCCCAACGCTTCTCGCGCCTGAAAAAGCCCCTCTTGAGGTGACGGGCGTCTTCGCTGTGCTACAATGAGTACGTAAAGCGTTCGCTGTGTGGTCAAATAGGCGCACCGCCTTCAAGCAGCAATAATCCAGGCATGGGGATCATGAGCGCAGCGTTGACCGATCAGGCAAACTCTGCCAGCGCAACGGAAACCGGTCCGTTCTACGGATGGCGGTTCATTCGCCGTGAACTGCCGGACGGCATGATCGAATGGGACCAGGTTCCGTTGACCTACGAAGACGTGTTGCATCCTGAAGAGGGGGATCAGGTGACCCACAGCAGTCTTCATCAGCGACGCTGGCACTATCTGCGCGAAGTGTTCGAGCGACAGGTCGCGCACGACCCTACCGCCGTCGTGCTGGATGATGTGCGGATCGAGTGGGACGTTCCCGATCTCAAGCCGCATGGTCCTGACCTGATGGTGATCTTCGGCGTGAAGGAGCGCAAGGACTGGAGCACCTTCCGGGTTGCTGAGGAAGGGGTGCGCCCCGCGCTGATCGTGGAAATCGCCTCACCAGAGACGCGTGGGCACGATGTCATCACAAAGGTCGATCACTATGAACTGGCAGGCGTGCCGCTCTATGTGATTGTCGATGCGGTCGAGCGTCGCGGACAAGCGGGGGTGCGCTTGATCGGGTATACGCTGACGCCGCAGGGATACCAGGCGCTGGCGCCGGACGAGCAGGGGCGGCTGTGGCTGGCGCCGGTGCGCGTCTGGCTTGGAGTGCGCGACGGCGAGATCATTTGTTATGACGAGGAGGGAAACCCGCTGGGCAATCACCTCGCGCTGGCGCAGGCGTTGCGGGAAGAAGAACGCGCCCGCCGTGACGCCGAAGCCCGCGCCGCCGAAGAAGAACGCGCCCGCCGTGACGCCGAAGCCCGCGCGATAGAAGCCGAGGCGCGCGTGCGGGAACTGGAAGCGGCGCTACGAAAGATGCAGCAGGGAGAGGGGACGTCTTCAGCGGGGCAGGTCTGAAACCTGCCCCGACAGGATGAGCGACACCGTTCACCGCAGCCACGACCGCAGCGCCTCGACCTCGTCGGTCGCCTCCCAGGGCAACTCCAGGTCTGATCGACCGACATGCCCGTACACCGCCAGTCGTCGGTAGAGGTTGCCATTGC
This sequence comes from uncultured Roseiflexus sp., assembly GCA_937935075.1. Classification (GTDB taxonomy): domain Bacteria; phylum Chloroflexota; class Chloroflexia; order Chloroflexales; family Roseiflexaceae; genus Roseiflexus. The sequence continues at coordinate 34,445 of CALGYB010000014.1, forward strand.
ACATCATGGCAAGTTCGCGCAACCGGAGCCGGCGAATGATCCCACCAGGGCGAAAATCGAAATGCGCGGCGACTTTATCGGTCAGCGTATCGTCATCGATGCGACCGGCGCCAAACGTATCGACCCGCACGCTTACCGGTTCGGCGATGCCGATGGAGTAACTCAGTTGCACCTCGCATTGCTCCGCCAGACCGGCGGCAACAATGTTCTTGGCGGCATGACGCGCGGCATAGGCGCCAACCCGGTCGATGCGCGTGGGGTCTTTGCCGCTCAGCGCCGCGCCGCTCTGACGTGAAAATCCGCCGTAGGTATCCACACCGTTCTTGCGCCCGGTCAGACCGGCATGCAACGCCGGGCCGCCTTCGAAGATCGCACCCTCGGGGTTGATCTGAATCCGGGTGCGGTCGTCCGGCGCAAAGGGCTGATCGACAAAAGCCGGGCGGATGACCTGTTCCATCAGGTCGTTACGAAGCGTCGCCAGTGACACGCGCGCGTCTTGCTGGCTGGCGAGCAGGGTAATACTGTCAATGCGCCAGGGCATCTGCCTGGTGAATGCAACGCCGACCTGACATTTGGCATCGGGCGCCAGGTAGTGGAGCGACTGCTGACGAACCAGGTCATACTGCCGCATCAGGCGGTGCGCGCACCAGATCGGCAACGGCGCAAGATCGGGCGTGTGAGCGCAGGCGTAGCCAAAGAGGGTCACATTCTCCTGCGCCGTCAGTTGCGTGAGACCGTCCGCATCGTCGAATCGCGGGCGCAAGCCGTTCATTTCGCTCAGGCTGGTCATTACCGTGCATGTGCGCCCGTTGAATGCGCCACGGTCGTATCCGACTTCGAGAATGATTTCGCGCGCAGTGTTGGGAATATCGACGACTGCATCGGCGGCTACTTTGACCGAGACGAACAGGATGCCGGTCGAAACGGCGCATTCCGCCACAACCGATGCGAACGGGTCCTGCCGGAGGTAGTGACCAACCAGCGCATCGCTGATCTGGTCGCATAGTTTGTCTGGGTGCCCGGCGCTGACCGACTCGGACGTGAAGATGTAGTGCGATGCCATCTCCTCACCCCTCCTCGTGTGGCTCCTCCTGGATATGGGAGCGAATGATCTCCTTCTTGATTTCATTGATAACTAACGGCGCAATTGCAGCACCCGCCACAATTGCCCAATCGAGCGGTCCAAGCGGCGTTGTGCCAAGAATGCTGCGCAATCCGGGGAGGAACGTCGTCAACGCCTGAAGACCAATGCCGCCGCCGACCGCCAGGGGTATGTAGGGATTGGGCGGGCATGCTCCACGTTCAAAGATGCTATGGCGTTCCGAACGGCAACTGAGGGCATGGAGCAACTGCGCTGTCGTAATCGCGGAGAACGCCAGCGTACTGGCGCGCGGTCCGGGACCATAGCGTGACAATCCAATCCCATAGGCGATCAGCGTGCTCACCGAGAGCAATCCGCCCTCGAATCCGATATTCCGTAGATCGGCGCGCGCAAACATCGGCGCGTGCGGATCGCGCGGCGGGCGCGTCATGACATCCGCTTCGGGCAGTTCGACACCCAGCGCCAGTTCGGGGAAAATGTCGGTCACCAGGTTGATCCAGAGCAACTGGATCGGATTGAACGGTTCGCCTACCCCGATGGCGGTCGCTATCAACGTCACCGCGATCTCGCTGGTATTGCTTGCCAGAATGAAATGGACCGCTTTTTTGATGTCGTCGTAGATTGCGCGCCCCTGCTCCACGGCGACGATGATCGTTTGCAGGTTGTCGTCGCGGACGACGATGTCGGCGACTTCCTGCGCCAGCTGGCTGCCATCGCGCCCCATGGCGATGCCAATGTCGGCGGCGCGCAACGCCGGACCGTCGTTGATGCCGTCGCCGGTCATCGCAACGACACGCCCGGCGCGCTGGAGCGCCTGGACGATGCGCAGTTTGTGCGCCGGGCTGACGCGCGAAAAGATGTCGATCCGCTGCGCCAGCGAGCGGAGCACATCAGGCGGCACATGCTCGAGTTGCGCAGCGTCCAGCCCTTCCAGGCGGCCATCGTGGCGCAACCCGATCTGACGGGCAATCGCATGGGCGGTCGCGCTTTGATCACCGGTCACGATAATCGGGTGGAGACCGGCAGCGCGGAAGCGCGCCATCAACTCGCGCATGCCAGGGCGCGGCGGGTCGGCGATGCCTGCCAGCCCCACCCAGATCAGGTTGCGTCGTTCTTCGGGCGGATCAGCGCCGTAGGCGTAAGCAACGCCGAGCACGCGCAGCGCCTGGCCCGCCATGCGCTCATTTTCGGTCACAATCCGCACCCGGTCACGTTCGAGCAACGGCTGCACCACACCGTTGCACAGGTGACGATCGCACATTGCCAGCACCTGATCGGGCGTCCCTTTGATCGCCAGCAATTCACCGTCGCCATCGGCATGCCACGTGACCATGTATCCGCGCTGTTCGCTGCGCGGTTGTGTGCGCAGCAACGGATGCCGCTGGCGCAGTGCAACCACGTCGATGCCGGCATCGAGCGCCGCCTGCACCAGTGCAACTTCGGTCGGCGTTCCCTGCAAGCGGGGTTCGCCATTGATCATCTCGATGCGCACTTCGCTACACAGCGCTGTCAGTTGCAGCAGATAGGTCAGTTCGCCCGTGCGCGCGCCGTTAGCGCTATCCCCGTCGCGCCGGAAGGTCGCCTCTTCGTGGCGGTAAAGGGTCATCCCGGCAAAGACCGCCAGGAGCGTCATCTGGTTTCGCGTGATCGTGCCGGTTTTGTCGAGGCAGACATCCTGCACGGCGCCGAGCGTTTCCACCGCAACCAGACGGCGCACAAGAATGTTCTGGCGCTCCAGCCGCCGCAGACCGAGCGCCAGCGTGGTGGTGGCGACCGTCGGCAATCCTTCGGGAATGGCAGCGACTGCCAGTGACACCGACGTTTTGAGCATCATCAGAAAGCCGTGACCGCGGATCAGACCGATGACGAATACGCCGCCGCAGATGGCGAGCGACAGGAGCGCCAGCTGGCTGCCCAGCACCCTGAGTTGCCGCTGCAATGGCGTTTCGGGCTGTTCCGTCTCAGCGAGCATCCGCTGGATCTGCCCGACTTCGGTGGCGGCGCCGGTTGCAACGACCAGCGCGCGCCCTCCGCCGCCGGTGACGGTAGCGCCGCGATAGACCATGTTGATCCGGCTGCCGAGCGGCGTCTCACGTCCCAGCACCACATTGGCGCGCTTGACAACCGGGATGCTCTCGCCGGTCAGCGCCGATTCATCGACCGTCAAATCATCGGTTTCAATCAGGCGCGCATCGGCAGGGACCGATATGCCGCGTTTCAGCACGATCACATCACCCGGCACGAGTTCTTCTCCCGGCAGATCGTGTTCGATGCCGGCCCGAATCACATGCGCAACCGGTCGGGCGCCGCGACTGAGGCCCGCGATGGTTTTTTCCGCCCAATGTTCGGTGAAAAAGCCAATGCCCGCATTGATCAGCACCACACTGAGGATGACAACCCCATCCGCAACACCGCCGGTCGCAATCGAGAGAATCGCCGAAGCCCCCAGCAGCGCCACCGGCAGACTGCTGACCTGTTCGAGCAGCATGCTGAATATCGAACGACGGTGGATATCGGGGAGGGTATTGGCGCCGAGTTCGTGCAGCCGTTGCCGGGCGACTGCCGGATCCAGCCCGTCGTTCAGTGAAGCGCCAAGGATCTGCGCAACGTCTGCAACGGGCATGGTGTGCCAGGGGTGCTGCGGTTGTGGCTGATCGGCTTCATCGGCGCCAACGAGCACGCGGACCAGGCGCGCCTGCACTTCCTCGACGCTCAGTGTTGCGTCGAAGTGAACGAGAACGGCGCCGGTCAGTGTGTTTGCCGAGACACTGCGAATACCAGGTTGACACGCCAGGCGTCGCTCGATGCGCGCTTTCAGCGCCGGGTTCCGCTGCAGCCCGGCAGGGCGCAGGCGAACCCGTCCCGGCAACTGATGAACGACGATAACCGTGACGGTCATCGGCGGAGCGGCGGGGGCGGGCGGCGGGGGCGGCGCAACCATCTCACGGACAGGCGCTGCCGGAATGGTCAGCAGCGACAGGGGCGTCGTCTGGCTCAACACATGACCGGCAGACACCTGCACCACATCCTGGGCGCCCTGCGGTCCCTCGATGCGGCGCAGGCGCACGAGCAGGGGTTCGGTCATCCCCAGCCAGCGCAGCCGCATATCGCCCGGTTTCAGTGTTGCATCGCCGCGTTCGTCGATGGTCAACGTCAGCGTTTGTTCGACATGAACGGTCACCGTGCCGATGGGAGTGCTCTGGGGAATAGCGTGCGGTTGAGCGAAATGGAGTTCGATTGCCGGCCGGTCGTCGATCCGCGTGACATAAACCGCATCGAGCGACTCGACCACCTGTGGATAGGGCAGGAACTCATCGAGCGCCTGCCGGACATTGCAGGCATCAAGCGCTTCACGCAACGCCGCACCAGAGATCAGGCACGGTCTGCACGCGCTCAACGCAACCAGCAGATCGCGAAAGGTGCCGCCCTTCGCAAACGCCGTTTCGAGAACAGGCAGGAGATCGGCAACTCCCAGGACGGCTGGAGATGAGGAAGGCTGGATCGCACGGTCTGTCGTTGTCATGAAGATAACACGCACAATGTGCGCATCGGCTAAGCGGCTATCCGAAAATTGCCACGTGACGTGTGGCTGAGTAGGCGAAGGCGTTGCCTTCGCCTACCCGACGAACCTGCCATCGGCGATGCTGCGCGGAACGAAGAACATTGGCGCAATCGACAAGACAATGCCTTCGCCTACTCGACGAACCTGACATCTATCGCGTCAACCTGATCGAGAACTGCGGTCATGGTCCAACCGACGGGCGCGGTGCAGCGCCAGAATTGCCAGTGCGTGCGCCATCAGCGTGCTTGCCGGTCCCAGCGCCTGACCACGCAGCGTTTGAATGATACTGGCGCCGACCAGTCCGACGAACGCCACTTCGAGCAGGTCGAACGAGCCATTCGATGTTCGCTGGAGCATGCGATCAAGCTGATCGATACGCGCAGTCGCAGCGCTCAACACCGGATTGGCAGCCAGCGGCATCTCTTCGATCACGAACAATCCGAGAGCGACTGCATCGCGTCGCAGGTCATCATTCGTACCGCTGTAGTGCAACAGAATGCTGGCAGTCAGCGGGTTGGCTTCGACATACCCGACGCGCGCGCACGCAGCCAGTTCCCGTTCGACGCGCGCGAAATAGGCGGTATCGCCCTTGCGCGCCGGGATGCGCAGGCGCACACGCCCCCCGATACGATGCGCCACATAACCGACGGGAAGCATAGGAGCGCCCTTCCTCACGACTCAATACGCACATCCGTCGGCGCCTGCCCGGCAGCGCCCTGGGTTTGCAGTTCGACCTGCACTTCCGCTGCAATGTCACTGAGCGTTTCGACGAGCAGCGCCGCCATTTCGCGGCTGCGCTCATAGCCGAGAATTGCCGCCTTCACTCCTTGCTTGAGTGCAGGGCGGGCAAGCGGCGCCAGCAACGGCAGGACGTCGCGTGCGGCGAGAGTCGCGCCGATGCCAAGCGCCATACCGGTCAGGAGGCTTCGCGTGTCAGCCACGGTGTATTCCCCAATCAGTACGTCAATGCGCGTGTCGATATTATAGCCGTGAATCGGGCATTCCGCCAAACGCAATGACCTATGTGAGTCTGTCGGCAAACTCGCCTCATGATACTAATGCGCGGTTATTCGTACACTACTGCCGGGGCGGACGGCAGGATGCCCGGCGGCTGCGGGCTATAGCCCGCGCTGAGGCGAGTGCAAGCCCCACCGGGGCTGCTGATGCCAGGGCGCGTCAGCGTCCACGACTGCCGGTGCGCATTGCGGGTCGTTGCGCCGTGCGAATCGGGCGCTCGAACATCTTGTCTGACTGACCGCAAGGTAGTATGAGATGCGGTTGGGCGGGCAAGGGCAGCGCCTTCGCCCACCCAATCGACTTTTTCGACGCGCTCTAGCCAAACAACCTGTCGATCACACTCCGGTAGCACTCGTAGCAGATCATATTCACCAGTTGCGGCGGCGGGGCGCGCTCAGGCAGACGCAGGAGCTCAATCGCTTCCTCGACCTCGAACCACCCCTCGCCGGGGACATGCACCCGTTTGCACCAGCTACAGACCGACACAATATCGGCCGATCGTTCCTGTTTGACATCCAGCAACGCCACGTACTCGCGCGCCTCTTCATGGGTGATCCGGCTGTTGAAATCGACGCTGCCATCCGGGAGCGGCGCTATCTGCAACTCAATGACCCGACGCGCAGTTGGCGAGTCGCAGCGCATGTGAACAGTAATGGCTTTCCCACGACGGACCCGGCTCAGGATCAGCCGATACAGATGGCGTGTTTCCGGGTCGCTGATGAATTTCCAGAGCGGACGGCTCCAGACATTGGCGGGGGTGAGGTGCGCGCCATCGTTCTCGCGCGCGAAGGCAAGCCACTCGTCGTTGAAGAAAATAATGCGGTCGTGGTCGTCGATGCGGTAGGCGAATGTGCGAGGTGCGGGAAGGAGTTCCATTGAGAGCCTCTGCCGTCTGGCAGTGACGCGCGGCGGAGGCTGATGCGCGATGCGCCTCCGTGGCGCGTATAATTACCACTTTTATTGTACGACCAGCGTCAAGGATCATAACACACTGCGTTACAAATGAAAAGGCTGTCCGACAGGTTTTCGGCGTGGCGCGAAATGGCCGGCGCTTCTTCTGGTATCATGAGAGCGACACTGCTTGACAACGAAGGAGCCATTCATGTCCGCTGTTTCTGCGCCTGCCCTGAGCAACCTGTATGCCGCGCGGGCGAAGACGCTTGCCCCGGCGCAACTCTGGCCCGAACACGAGGGCGATCTGATCACGCTGGCGTATGGCTTCGCTGCGCCAGAACTGTTCCCAACCGACGATCTCCTTGCCGCTACTGCCGAGGTGCTGGCGGAAGATGCGGCTGAGGGGTTGAACTACGCGCCAACCTACCCTGGTCTGGTGCAGTTTGTGGCGAATCGTCTGCGCGCTCAGGGAACTCCGGCCGAACCAGGGAATGTGCTGATTTCCTATGGTTCCAGCCAGGTCCTGGCGTTGCTGCCGCAGGTGTTCATCGACCCCGGCGATGCCGTGATTGTCGAAGGACCGACGTTTATGGGCGCGGTGCGGCATTTTGCGCTGGCAGGTGCGCGCCTGATCACCGTCGATGTCGATGATCAGGGCATGAATGTGGACGATCTCGAAGCGACGTTGCGCGATCTGGCGCAACGCGGTGAGCGCCCCAAGTTCATTTATACGATCCCGACTTTCCACAATCCGAGCGGTACGCTGATGCCGCTGGAGCGACGGCAGCGATTGGTGGCGCTGGCAAAGGAGTATGGCGTTCTGATCGTCGAAGACGACGCATATGGCGATCTCTACTTCGAGAACCCGCCGCCGCCGCGCCTCTCCGCACTCGATCACGAGGGGTGGGTGTTGCAGGTCGGCACCTTCTCGAAAATCCTGGCGCCAGGGTTGCGTATGGGGTGGGCATGCGGCAACCACGAAATCATCCAGCGCCTGGCAAGTTTCAAAGTCGAAGGGTCGAGCGGTCCGTTCCTGACGCGCATGGTCGAGCGGTACTGCGCCGATGGACGCCTGGAGCGGCATATCGCCGAACTGCGCGCGGCGTATCGGGCGCGGCGCGACCTGATGCTGGCGGCAATTGCACGTGATTGGCCTTCAGAGGTGCGTGTCGCAAAGCCCGCGGGCGGGTTCTTCGTCTGGGTACGATTGCCGCAGGGGCTGAGCGCAACCGCGTTGCTTGCCGAGGCGGAGAAACATGGCGTCACCTTCGTGCCAGGAACGCATTTCTATGCGAATGGCAAGGGTGATGACGCCTTCCGCCTGTCGTTCAGTTTTGTGCCGCATCAGCAGATCGAAGACGGCATCGCGCGCATCGGCGCGGCGTTTCGCACGATCGCCTGAAATCCCGTCCAGGCAGAGACGTTGCACCGTAACCTCTCCGCCAGCAGGAGGAACCACGTGGAATCAACCGCAAGCGATCCATGGGGCGACCGGTTCAGTGACGCGGAGCGCGCGCTGCTGGCGCCGTTCGTGACCGATGTCGATGCACCGGTCTTTGGTCTGCGCAACCTGCCCGATGTGGTGCGCGGCGCGCTCTTCTCGCGCTACAGCCGTTCCGACAAGAGCCTGCGCCGCATCCTGCTCGATGAGTTCATTCAGGCGCCCGAAGCCGACTTCCAGGCAATCGTGGCGCTCAGCGCCGATGCCGCCGCGCATCAGATCGTCGCCGTGCATCGCGCCGAGGCGTTCTATGAGCGCGTCCTGATCGGCTACGGCGATGACTCGGTCGCGGAGCTGGGCGGCGCGCACGTCGCCTGCGAAGGGGTCAGCAATATTGCCGCCAAGGCGCTCGAAGACAACCGGATCGGCATCAGTCCGCTCGAAAAATCGACCCGCTACGTCGCGTTCAATCGCAAGGTCGAAGGACGGTACCGCTACCTCCGTGAAGCGACGATTATGGCGTCGCGCCATGCCTCCGCCTATGAAACGGCGATGGACCGCCTGTTCGACACCTATTCCGCGCTGATCGAACCGACTCTGGCTGCTGTTCGCGCGCATGCTCCCCGTGACGAAGGCGTTTCGGAACGCGCCTATGCGAGCGCCACCCGCGCCAGGATGTTCGATCTGCTGCGCGGGTTGCTGCCGATGGCGACATTGACCAACGTCGGGTTGTTTGGCAATGGTCGTGCATTTGAGCATCTACTGACAAAGCTGTACGCATCGCCGCTTGCAGAACTGCAATCGCTGGCAGCGGCGTTGCAACGCGCGCTCGATGACCAGATTCCGTCGTTTGTCAAGCGCGCCAAGAGCGAACGCGGCAGAGCGAACCAGGCGTATCTGCGCGACACCCGTCAGCAGACGCAGGCGCTGACAGATATGATTGCCCATCGGCTGCGTGAGGGTATTCCGCTGACGAACGACGCCGCATCGGTGACGCTCGTGTCGTTCGATCCCGACGCCGAGGCGCGGGTTGTCGCCGCCATTCTCTACCCGCATCTCAATGCGCCGCTCGCAGAAGTGCGCGCAGTGGCGGACGCCATGACCGCCGATGAACGCGCCAGCCTGATTCGCGCATATACCGGCATGCGCGGCAGTCGTTTCCACCGTCCGGGGCGCGCATTCGAGGAAGCGCGCTACACGTTCGATCTGCTGGCGGATATTGGCGCCTACCGCGATCTCCAACGCCACCGGATGTTGACCCAGGAGCGACAGCGGTTTGGTGTGCAGCATGGCTATGTTGTGCCGCCGGAAATCGACGAGTACGGGTTGGGCGAGCCGTTTCGCGCGGCGCTGGAACAGGCGGGAGCAGCGGTCGAAGCCATCGCCGCCGATCTGCCGGAGGAGGCGCAGTATGCTGTTCCATTCGCCTATCGCGTGCGCTGGCGTGTCACGCTCACGCTGCGCGAAGCCTATCATCTGTGCGAACTGCGCAGCGCACCGCAGGGTCACCCCGGTTATCGGCGGATTGCTCAGGAGATGTATCGCCAGATTGCCGCCGTGCATCCGCTGCTGGCGGAAGGCATGCGGTTCGTTGACATGAATGAGTACGCGCTCGAACGTCTCGATGCCGAGCGTCGCCTCGACGAGAAACGGCGGCGACTGGAGCAAGGGTGACCCCCTCATTATTGCTCTTGCCCGAAAGCATGGCAGACGATGGTACACGGGACGGACGGGGACGGATTTAGACGGATGAGACAGTACGACGTCGTCTTTCATAAGCCCTTGCTTACAGGAAGATCGACTGAACTTGCGGGGTGGCTGGCGTGGGCTGAGCCTGTCGAAGCCCACGCCGATCACGAGATCGTCCAATATCTGGTTGATCGTCCTCTGAGATGTGGGCTAATGGAGTTTGAGAACATCATCCGGTATCGCCCGGTCCAGCCCGCGCAGGCGGGCTTCGCACCGGTAGCCCGCGGCTTTAGCCGCCGGGCGGGGATGCTACATTTATGACCCACACCCCTGATACCCAGCATCCATCCGCTCCGCGCCAATCCGGCGCCGGTTGTCTGCTGGCAGCGCTGGTCGTCATTGTCACGGCAGCGTGCGGCGCGGTAGGGCTGGCGCTGATCGCGGCGCCGTTGGCGAATGCACGCATTGCCGGCGCTATCATCATGCCGACTGCCGCGCTGTTTTTCGGTCTGCTCTTCCTGGGGGCGCTGGCGTTCATGCGCGCGCCGCGGATGTGCGCGGCGCTGCATGCCTGGTTGCTGGCGCTGCCGCTGACGTGGTTGATGATCCCGGCGACCCTGTTGCCATCGTCTGAGGCGCAGATTGCTGCTGCCGCACGTGTGGCGCTGATGGCGGCGTACCTTGGCGCACTCTGGTTCGTGGTGCGCTGGCGTTTCCCGGCGCAGCGAACCAGAACCGGACGGGCTGGCGCATGGCTCGCGGCCGGTGCTGCGGCGCTGCTGGCGCTCCCCTGGCTGGCATGGGGCGCACTCGGATCGCTGCTCGACATCCTGCTCGGGCTTGCCGCCGCCGGGTTGTTCGGCACGGCTGCCAGTCTTCTTGCCATGCGGGTGTATCTGCGTCCGCTCCCCGCTGACCCGGAAGGTCCGGGATTGTTTGTGGGCGGCATCGTGATCGGGGTGCTGCTGCTGATCCTGGGGTGGAATATCGGCGTTGGCGGGCAGGCGCTGTTGTTGCTCCCGCTGCTCCCGACGCTGGGGTGGCTGACGGGCGCGGTTGCCGATGTCCGGCGCGGATACGTTCCCGACTCACGGGCGCTGACGCTGTTCGTGGCGCTGGCGATTGCGCCGCCGCTGCTGTTCGCCGACCCGGATACGCTCCATATTGAATTGCTGACGCAGGGACGTGAAGGGATCGCCTGGGCGATGAGCGCAGTCGGGGCCGGCGCACTGCTGGCGCTTCTGTGTTCGGGTGTCATGCCGCTGCTGCGCCACGCGATGGAGCGCGCGCCACAGATCGGCGTTGCCGGCGCTGCGGCGCTCTGGCTGGTTGGCGCAGCAGTGTACGGCGGCGTCGGACAACCAGGATTGTACGGTGATCGACTGTTTGTTATTCTGAAAGACCAGGCAGACCTGTCTTCCGTGGCTGTTATCGACGATTACCAGGCGCGGCGACGCGCCGTGTACGAGACTCTCGTGCGCCACGCCGACGCCACACAGGGCCGACTGCGCGACGATCTCTCCCGATTTGGCATCTGGCATCGCCCCTACTACCTGATGAACGCCGTGGAAGTCGAGGGTGGCATGCTGGTGCGCCTGTGGCTGGAAATGCGACCAGAGGTGGATCGGGTCGTCCCCAATCCGGTGCTGCGTCCGCTTCCCATACCACTGGAAGCGAGCAGCGGCGCTATGCCCGCACCCGACGAACCGCCCTGGAACCTGACCATGATCGAAGCCGACCGCGTCTGGAACGAGTTGGGCGTGCGCGGCAAAGGCGTCGTGATCGGGCTGATGGATAGCGGAGTGCAGTGGGATCACCCCGAATTGCGCGACAGTTACCGGGGCGCGCGCGCGGATGGCACAGTTGTGCACGACTACAACTGGTACGATCCGTGGGGCGACACAAAGGAACCGGTGGACTACAGCGGGCATGGCACGTTTACCCTGAGCGCAGCGGTCGGCAATCGCGTTGGGGTCGCGCCCGACGCCGCCTGGATCGCGTGCGTCAACCTGGCGCGCAATGTGGGAAGTGCGGCGCGCTACCTGGATTGCATGCAGTTTATGCTGGCGCCCTTCCCGCCGGATGGCAACCCGTTGCGCGACGGCGATCCGGCGCTTGGCGCCGATGTGACCAACAACTCCTGGGGATGCCCGCAAGACCTGGAAGGGTGTGATCCGAACACGCTCCTGCCTGCCGCCGAGGCGTTGCGCGCTGCGGGCATGGTCACCGTTGCTGCCGCCGGCAACGATGGACCGGCATGCAGCAGTTTGAATGCGCCCCTGGCGCTCTATGACGCGGTCTTGACCGTGGGCGCGGTGCAAAGCAATCGCATCATCGCCCCTTTCAGCAGTATCGGTCCTGTGCTGGCGGATGGAAGCGGGCGGATAAAGCCAGACATTGCCGCACCAGGCGCAGACGTGCTCGCCGCAGCGCCGGGAAGCGGCTACATGACCGGCAGCGGCACCTCGATCGCCGCCCCCCACGTCACCGGTGCGGTTGCACTGATGTGGTCGGCAAACCCGGCGCTGATCGGCGATGTTGAACGCACGGAAGCGATTCTGCGCGCAACCGCGCAACCGGCGCCGCAGGAAGGGGCGGCGCTGGCGCAATGTGCGGTCAACGACCGTTCAACCAACCTGGCGATTCGGTACGGCGCCGGCATCATCAATGCGTATCGGGCGGTGCGCGCCGCCCGCGAGATTTGACAGCCATAGCGCGCAACCTTTACAATTCAAGTAGCGTAGTAGTGAGGAGAGGACGAGGCGTTCGCCGCTGCGACTGTGCGGCAAACGTGCGACCCTGGGCGCGCGGGCGCGCGCCGCCGCTCCAGTTCCATTGCGCACACGAGGTGTCATGCGTCTGATACTGTATCTTGGCAAGGGTGGCGTCGGCAAAACAACCACCTCGGCGGCGACTGCGGTGCGCGCCGCCGAACTTGGCTACCGCACGCTGGTAGTCAGCACCGATGTTGCGCACAGCCTGGCGGATGCGCTTGATCACCCGCTGGGACCACAGCCGACCCAGTTGACCGACCGACTCTGGGGGCAGGAAATCAACGTACTCGAAGAGGTACGGCAACACTGGGGCGAGTTGCGCAACTACCTGGCAGGGTTGCTCAAACGTCGCGGCGTCAGTGATGTGGCGTCGGAAGAACTGGCGATCATCCCTGGCATGGAGGAAGTCGTCAGCCTGCTTCACATTCGGCGTCAGGCGCGCGACGGCAACTTCGACGCCGTGATCGTCGATGCTGCGCCGACCGGTGAAACCATTCGACTGCTGACCATGCCGGAGACGTTCCAGTGGTATGCTGCGCGGGTCATGGATTGGGACCCCGGCACCAAGAGCGTCGCCAAACCGCTGGTGCGCGCCCTGATTCCGGCAACCAATGCATTCGAGACGCTCGACCGGCTGACGAAAGGGGTCGAGGCGCTGCGCCAGATGCTGACCGACCCGGACGTCAGTTCGTACCGCCTGGTGGTCAACCCGGAGCGTATGGTCATCAAAGAAGCGCAGCGCGCAGCGACGTACCTGGCGCTGTTCGGCTATCCCGTCGATGGCGTGGTGCTCAATCGGGTGTTGCCGCGCAACGCGGTCGCCGGCGAGTTCATGGAGCGTCTGTACGAGATGCAGTCGTCGTACCGCAAAATGGTGCACGACCTGTTCGCGCCGTTGCCCATCTGGGAAGCGCCGCACTATCCGCACGACATCCGGGGCATCAAAGACCTTTCGCAGGTCGGGCGCGATATGTTCAAAGACGAAGACCCGACGAAGGTCTTCTTCCGTGGCACGACGCAAGAAATTGTGCGCGACGGCGATGAATACATTATGCGCCTGCCGCTGCCACACGTCGAAATCGGCAAAGTGTCGATCACCAAACGCGGCGACGAATTGTTTGTCGCAATCGGCAATTTCAAGCGTGATATGATCCTGCCGCTGACCCTTGCGGAGCGACCGGCGAAGCGCGCGGTGTTCCGTGAGGGAGTGCTCGAAGTCCGCTTCGGCACACCGGAAGCCGTTGAGCCGACGGCGGCTTCTGCGGGTGGATAGAGACGATAGCATGGAGTGATGGCATATGATTACGGAAGAGCTGGTGCGCAGCGCGCTCAAGAATGTGTATGACCCCGAAATCGGGATGGATATCGTCAACCTGGGCCTGGTGTACAACGTCGATATTCAAGATGGCGGTCGGCGCGTGGTGGTCGATATGACTCTGACGACCCCCGCGTGCCCTGCCGGACCGCAGATCCTCACCCAGGCGAAGCGCGAGATCGAAAGCCTCAATCAGGTGTACAGCAACCTGGAAGATGTGCAGATCAACCTGGTGTGGACGCCGTTCTGGAACCCCTCAATGATGAGCGAAGAAGCGCGCGAGGAGTTGGGGTTCTTCTGATCTCAAACTCATGCGCGGTCATCGGTTCAATACTGCCGGCGTGCGCTGCAGCGCGCCGGGCCGCTGCGGGCGAAAGCCCTCGCTGAAGACGCGATTCGACTATGCTCACCGCAAGTGAAAGCCCCGCCGGGGCTGCTGATACTCAGGCGCGGTCCTTTGGACCATCATAGTTGTTGAGAACATCATCCGGCATCGCCCGATGAAGCCCACCTGCGCGGGCTTGGCAACCGTAGCCTGCGGCTTCAGCCGCCGGGCGGATTGAGAACGCGGTTCGACCGTGCGCACCGCCAGGGCTGCTGATACCAGGGCGCAGTCTGCATCCACGACATGCCCGCCGGTGCGCGTTGACCGTTGCGCCTTGCCCAACGAATGCGCGAACATCGTGTCTGACCGACCGCCACCTGGTGTCACGCCTCTGCTCAAAGACGGGTGAGTCTGAGAGCGCGTCAGACAAAGTCAATTGGTTGGGCGAAGGCAATGCCTTCGCCCACCTGACGATACTTCCGAATACGCTCCGCTTCCCCCCGGTAAACGCACCCTAACCAGATGTTGCGGGTTCATAACTCCGCAACCGCCTTTCCCGCTCTATACTCTCCACGAACTTTGTGCCATGAAGCACGAAGAATGTTCGTCGCTCTCTAGTACTGTTGAGGCGCGCAATGCATTCTTCACCGCCGCAGGTCAGCGCCACGTCTCTTTCGGGGAGCGTTCGCCCAGTTGCGAGTTCTCCTCCACCGACGCGCTGGATCAGACGAGCACTGTACGGTGTGGCTGCATCCTTCATTGTTCTGGTCATTCTCATCCTCTGGTTTGCTATCGCCCGTCCCATTCAGGTGTTGCCACGGATCAGCGAAGCGCCCGCGTTTATGCTGACTGACCAGGATGGTCGCTGGGTCAGCGATGCCGATCTGCGCGGCAGTGTGCTTCTGATCAATTTTGCGCATACGCGCTGCGGTGAGCGGTGCGCGGCAATGGAAAGCCGCCTGTTGACCCTGGCTGACGCCCTGCGCGCTGATGGTCGGTTGGGAACGCAGGTGCGCCTGATGACGATCAGCGTGGACGGCGATCACGATACGCCGCCGGTGCTGCGCGCCTATGCCGCGCGTCTGAATGTTGCGGCGCCGGAGTGGATGTTCCTGACCGGCTCCGCCCGTGAACTCAAACAGTTGATCGGCGGCGAGTACGGCGTCTACTACCGGGTGAACGGCGAGGCCATCGACCTCGTCGATCAGCGTGTCGTGCTGGTGGATGAAACCGGTCTGTTGCGCGCCGAGTACGACGGGACGCGCCTCGATCCTGCGATCGTCCTGCGCGACATCGGGCTGGTCGAACAGGAGGCGAACAGCAGCACTGCGGCGCGACCCATCTATGAAGCGGCGCACATCTTCGTCTGTTATCCGAGGTGAGGAAGAGGTGAGACGAGATCGGAGAGATGTTGCCCGGCTTGCCACATCGATCCCAGCATATCAACGGTATCGTGTGATTGTTTCAGACACTAGAAGGGAACCGGACCTATGATCGAACAGCCCGTAACCGAGCATCAGGAACAAGCGGAAGAACACGAGAACCACGAACTGCCGCGCGGTGCATTGCTTATCACGCTAACGTACCTGGCGATACTCGCAGGGCTGTGGATACAGGTATATCTGCAACTGCTGGCGAATGGCGGCGTGAGGGGGGGATCATGAACCGAAAATACCTGGGATATCTCTTCGAGATTGCATGGA
This sequence comes from uncultured Roseiflexus sp., assembly GCA_937935075.1. Lineage (GTDB taxonomy): Bacteria > Chloroflexota > Chloroflexia > Chloroflexales > Roseiflexaceae > Roseiflexus. Next base: position 50,267 of record CALGYB010000014.1, read on the forward strand.
TCCTTCCCAGTGTTGCAGTGCCAATCGCATTTCTGGTGGCGATCGTGATCACGGCGTTCGCCGTGGGCATTGCGGTGCCGGGAAATGTGGGGCGCGTCGACCCGAAGGCGCTCAGTACAACGGCGCCGTTCGATCAGCCAGGGCTGCGTGAACTGGCATCAGGGCGCTATGAAGCAGTGGTCATCGCGCAGTTGTTCAATTTCACGCCCGGGGAGATTGAGATTCCCGCCGGCTCAAAGGTGACGTTCATCGTGACCAGTCGTGATGTTATTCACGGCTACAAGATCGAGAAGTCGCCAATCAATATGATGGTCGTTCCTGGACAGATTTCACGGATGACAACCACATTTGACACGCCGGGGGAGTATTACATCTACTGCCACGAATACTGCGGCGCGGGGCATCATCTGATGGTAGGCAAGCTGATTGTTACACCGGCGAAGACGGCTTCGGCGAATCGTTAGCATCGACTGTCCGGCGAGCGCCGGCTTCGACCGACTCGAATACCTCCGGCGAGCGCCGGCTTCGACCGGCTCAGCCAACGATCGCTGTCAGGACAAGCAGAGAAATGGTTCATTGTGTGTCTGCCGCCTGCCACATTTGCGTGCGGCAACCTGGATTGAGGAGCAAGTATGGCTACAGCGCGTGTTTCTGGCGTTTCTGTCGCCGCTGAACGCGCCGAGGTCGGCGTGTTTGCCACCGAGTATCGCCTGACGGGTCTGAACCTGTTGATTGCATTCATTGCCCTGGCGATCGGCGGTCTGTTCGGCGTTATGCAGGCGCTCCAGTACAACGGCATCGACCTGTATAAGCCGATCTCGCCAATCCTGCGCGGCGGGTACTACCAGGGATTGGCGTTGCACGGCGTGCTCAATGTGCTGGTCTTCACCACATTCTTCATTATCGGCTGGCTGACGTTCGTCACCTCGCGGTCGCTCGGCATCCCGCTGGCAAGCCGCGCGCTCGGCTGGACGACGTTCGGCGTCATGACCGGCGGTTTGCTCATTGCGGCGCTGCCGCTGTTGCTCAACAATGCAACCGTTCTGTTCACCTTCTATCCGCCGCTCAAAGCCGATCCGCTGTTCTACATCGGTCTGACGCTGGTGGTCGTCGGCACCTGGTTGTTGCTCATCAACCAGGTGATGATGCTGCGGCGGTGGCGCGCCGCCAATCCCGCAGCACGCATCCCGCTCCCGGCATTTATGGCGATCGTCACGATGACGATGTGGGTGATCTGTACTTTCGGCGTGGCGACGGAGATGCTGTTCCTGCTGATTCCCTGGTCGCTGGGGTTGGTTCCGGGAACCGACCCGGTGCTGGCGCGCACGCTCTTCTGGTTCACGGGGCACCCGATCGTCTACTTCTGGCTGTTGCCCGCCTATATTTCGTGGTACAACTTCGTGCCGCAGCAGGCGGGGGGGCGGTTGTTCAGCGACCCGATGGCGCGCGTGTCGTTCATCCTGTTCCTGGTCCTTTCAACGCCAATCGGGATGCACCATCAGTATACCGACCCCGGCATCAGCGAGATCTGGAAACTGGTGCACGCCATCTTCACCTTCGGCGTCTTCTTCCCCAGTTTGCTGACGTTTTTCAACGTCGTGGCGTCGCTCGAGAACGGCGGGCGGGCGCGCGGCGGCAAGGGGTGGCTGGTGTGGGTCTTCAACCTGCCGTGGCGTGAACCGAGTTTCACCACACAGGTATTGGCGATGATCCTGTTCGCCTTTGGCGGCGCCGGCGGGTTGATCAATGCGTCATACAATATCAACCTGGTTGTCCATAACACATCATGGATTTCAGGACACTTCCACCTGACGGTTGGTACGGCGGTGACGCTCAGTTTCATGGGCATCACCTACTGGCTGGCGCCGCACCTCACCGGGCGAAAGTTGTGGAGTCCGACAATGGCGCTGGTGCAGGCGTGGACCTGGTTCGTCGGCATGGGTATTTTCTCGCACTGGATGCACACGCTGGGTCTGCTGAGCATGCCGCGGCGCACCGCGATTGGCGCCATGCGCGAACTGCATCCCGAATGGGAACCGCTTCTGCCCATCATTGCGATCGGCGCGCTGATCATGTTCGTCAGCGCCATTCTGTACTACCTCAACATGGTGCTGACGATTACTGCCGGGAAGAAAGACGCGGTCCCGATGGTTCCCTTCGCGCGCGCCGTGTCTGGTCCAGAGGACGGTCCGCGAGTGCTGGATAACTTCAAGCCCTGGCTGGTAATTGCGTTCGCCCTGATCGTGATCAACTATACGCCGACGTTGATCCGGCTGGTGTCGGAAATGCAGTTCATCCCCGGCTTGCGTTCGTGGTGATAGATACGAACGATGTTCGGAGATGGCACGGGTCGCCTTGATCTGCGCACGAGCGCCAGACGGCCGGCGAAGGCGAAAGAGATCGATGGGAAGTGGCGCAGCGTAAGGGCAGGTCTGAGACCTGCCCTTACGCTGTTCGCATCTTTATTTCTTGACACACGTTTTCCGTATGCTATAATCGCGGTAGTCTCCTCATCCGTGGCGCGGGCTGTATCTTCTCCTGTTCGATCAAGGAAATTGCTGTGATACGTCTGTATCTTCGACCGTTGACCACACTGCTGTTTGTGTTCATCGTCTCGATCTCTGCCATTGCCGCGCCAGCCCGCCTTGCCGCCGCACCACAGGATTTCCGCTGGGAGCCCGCCTCGCGCGCCTATACGGTCACGAATCAGACGCCAAACAACACGGTGCTGGTCGTCAACGATTTTCGTCTGCGCAACGATGATACGGTAGCGGCGACGTTCACGATTTCCTTCCCCGAGCGACCGAACGGCTGGCAGGTCAGTACGACGGTTGCACAGCCGATTGCGGTCAATCAGGCGACGACATCAGCGGTTATTCCCATTCGCATCATTATTCCGCCGAATACCCCTAATGGTGTGCGCACGGTGACGGTGCGCGCTACGCGAACGGACGTGACGCCGAACCTGACGGCAGAGGCGGTGATTCAGGTGACGCTGACCGCGCCGGCGCCGGGAACGCCGCCAATATCTGCATGCCCCGAATTGTCCGATCCGGGAAATGATTTCGATAGCGCCTCGCTGATCCTGGTGGATCGCGCCGAACGACACGGCATCTGCACGATCGGCGACGAAGACTGGTATAAGTTCGGCGCGGTCGCCGGCAAGTATTATTCGATCGATATTCCCGAAATGGATGCCGGGCTCGATCTGTCGCTCGAACTGTATGACTCGAACCGCCGGATTATCGACTCGAACGATGATTTTCCGTTTCGCGGCGGCACCCAAACTCTGACCGACACGCGCCCGCTGATCCAGTCGTTCCGCGCGCCGACCAATGGGTTCTTCTATGTGCGGGTGCGCGATACGCTGGGCATTGGCGGCGCCGATCTCAGCTACACGATTATTGTGCGCGGTGAGAGTTACGGTCCCTTCCCGCCGTTCGTCTCATCGCTCTGCAACGACATCTATGAACAGGACGGGCTGCCGGAACTGGCGCGACAGATCAATCAGAACGAGACGCAGCGCAGCCGACTCCTCTGCCCAAATGGCGATGCGGATTGGGTGAAGTTCTTTGCACTTGCGGGGTATACCTACTATCTTTACACGAATACCAGACCATATGCGCCTGCGGATGCCAATGGCATCCTGCCCGGCGCCGATACGCTGCTCTTCCTGTTTGGACGCGACGCCATCACGTTGATCGACTCGAACAACAATATCGAAGGCGGAACCACGCTCGACTCGCTGGTGCGCTTCACCCCCTCCGCCGATGGCATTTATTATGCTCAGGTCAAGAATGTCGGCGACATCGGCGGGATGTTTATCCGCTATGATTTGACATTGAAGGCGTGCCCGGTCGAGCAACCAACATGCGCCCCCCCGCCGGATATCCTGCCGGCGCCGCCACAGGCGGCCATCGAAGTCGTTCCGCTGGCGCAGGACGTTGAGCCGCTGATCGAGGCCGGCATGGCGTCACAGGCGACGCCGGAACTGGTTGCGGACTCAGGCGGCGAAATGATCGTGGCGCTGTCTGGCGCTCAACCGATTGCACGCCAGATCGATCCGGCGTTCATCGCTATCTGGCAACGGGTTGATCTGCCGGTGACGACGGGGCGCGCACAACGCGCCTGGATCTGGGGCCCGGCGCCGCGCCTGGCGCGCAGTGAACCGTATGCCCAATCCGAAACCGGTCTGCGTCAGGTGCTCTACTTCGACAAAGGGCGCCTGGAAATCAATGATCCGCGCCAGGCGCGCGCAATGCCTGCCTTCGTGACGGCTGGCTTGCTGGTGGCGGAAATGGTTGCAGGGCAGGTGCAGGTTGGCGACAATGAGTATGCGCCGCATCAACCATCCGCCATCCCCGTGGTTGGCGACCTGGATAACGCCCACACGCCCGGATATGCGGCATTTACCGGTCTCACGCCGCCGGTTGCCGATCGCACGGGTCTGCCGGCGACCGAGAGGTTGCTGGCGGATGGAAGTGTGCAATCGTCGAACCAGCCTGCCCGCGCAGAGACGCGTATGGTGCGGTTTGTTGGCGAGACCGGGCACAATATTCCGCGCGTGTTCTGGGACTATTTGACAGCGCCGGGGGTTGTGTACGACAATGGGGTGTATCGCAACAGTCGGGTGATGGATTGGGTTGCGGTCGTCGGGCATCCGATCAGCGAAGCGTACTGGGTGCGTGCGCGGATCGGCGGCGTCGAGCGGGATGTGCTTGTGCAGTTGTTCGAGCGCCGGGTGCTGACGTATACGCCTGATGAGCAACCTGCCTGGCGGGTGCAAATGGGGAATGCCGGTCAGCACTACTACCTCTGGCGCTATGGCAGTCCACTGCCCTGACGCTCTCCCGGACGATCCTCCTGCCAGAAACCAGGGGAGAACGCCACGCGATTGCGAAGCATCGAACGTTCTGAGGAGACCCATGCCATCGTTCAACGAACGTGTTGGGGAAGTTATTAAGCGCAAACGCCAGCGTGATCGATTGACCCAGGCGGAATTGGGAGGGCGCATTGGCGTGAGCGGCAGTTATATCAGCAGCATTGAAAATGGTCAGAGCAGCGCCCGGATCGCGGAGATCGAGGCGCTTGCGGCGGTGTTCCGCACGACCGCATTCGAGTTGCTTAGCGAAGCCGCGGCTGCCGACGGGTATAAGTTCTCGGCGGTTCACCGCGACCGCGAGGCTTTCCTGACCCTGTATGACGCGCTCTCTCCTGACCATCAGCGCATGGCGCGCGCGTTCATGTTGTTCCTGCGTGAGCAGCAGAATCTGCCCCGTGAGTAATTCACAATCGTTGCCAGCGCGTTCCGTTTCACTGTTTCGGTCGCCGTTGCGCCAATGGTTCGGCGCCAGCGTGTTCGGCGCCATGGCAATGCTGGCGTTGCTTACCGGCTGCGGGGCGCCAGAACAACCTCCGGCGCCTGCCGGCACTCCCATCCCCGCGCCAACCGTAGCACCGCCAACTGCGACTGCCCTGCCACACGGCGGCAATCTCACGATCCGGCTGGCTGCCGATATTCCTGACCTGCGTCCCTGGCATCCGCGCAATCGTGGCGAGGAACAAATCCTCACACTGCTCTACAGTGGTTTGATGCGCCTCGACGAGACGCTTGCACCGCAGCCGGATCTGGCCACCGAGTGGACGGCGTCTCCTGATGGCCGAGTGATTACATTTACGCTGCGGAATGATGCGGTCTGGCATGACGGACAACCGGTGACAGCAGACGATATCGTGTTCACCCTGAATGCGCTGCGCTCCCTCGAACCAGAGACGGCGCTGCTCACCGGATTGCAACGCATTACAGAGGTTACGGCGCCAACCGCCAATACCGTGGTCGTGCGCCTTGATGAACGGTATGCGCCGATCTTCAGCCTGCTGACTGTGCCGGTGCTGCCGCGCCATGCGCTGAGCGGCAGAAGCCTGAAGAGCCTCAATGCCTGGGACGTGCCGGTTGGCAGCGGTCCGTTCCGTCTGGAGCAGCGTGAACCGGGCGTAGCGATCACGCTGGCGAGAAATCAGTCCTTTTACCGTGGCGCACCGCTGCTCGACCGGGTGGTGTTCGTGGTGGCGCCCGATGCGCGGGTAGCGGCGTCTGCGCTGCGAGACGGTCAGTTACTGCTGGCGGAACTTCCCTGGAATGAGGGACGCGCCATTACCGAAACGGCGCCCATGGCGCAAACCGGCGCATATGCCGAAAATGGCTACTATTTTCTCGCATTCAACCTGCGGCCCAATCGCATCTTCAGCGATCCACGGCTACGCGAGGCCCTGGCGCTCACCATCGATCTGCCGCGCGTGGTGCAGGAAGCGACCGATGGACAGGGTATGATCATCGGCAGCAGCGTCGCTCCTGGCGCCTGGGCGGATTTGACGCCGCCGCCAGCCACAACGGTGGACCTGGAACGGGCGCGCGCGCTGCTCAATGAGGCGGGATGGCAGTTGTCGCCCGACGGGATCGTTCGTCAGAAAGATGGTATCACGTTGACGGCGCAACTCTTTGTGCGCGCCGACGATCCGCGCCGGGTGCGCGCTGCGGAGTTGATCGCCGGCGCCGCCGAACAGATCGGGATGGACATTGTGGTGCAGCCTGCCGACTTTGCAACGGTCATTCGTTCAAAATACGCGCCACCCTACGATTTCGACCTGCTCCTCGGCAGTTGGATCAATGGCGTCGCCGACCCGGATTTTGGCGATTATATGTTCTACGATCCCGACGATTTTGCCCTGTTTCATTCGAGTCAGATCAATCAGGGGACTGCGGATATGCGCCCTGCATTGAACTTTGTCGGGTTCAGCGATCCAGTCTACGACGAGCAGGCCAGCGCTGCACGGCAGTTGTACGACCTGAAGGAACGAGAGCAGGCGATCCGGCGTGCGCAGGAACGGGTGGCGTTCTTGCGTCCCTATCTGTTTCTCTGGGCGGATCGGTTGCCGGTGGCGTGCAGTCCGCGCGTGAAAACGCCAGAAAGTCCGCTCAACCTGACGACGCCGAATTATTTGTGGAACATCGAACGCTGGTATGTGACGGATGAAAGTTGAAGGGGATTGCCGCCTGTCCCGTGTGGCGCCCTGACGGCGAGCAGCAGGCAGTGGGCAGTGGTGCATAAAAATGAAGCGCATGTCCTTTGTGTCCCTTGGTGACCTTCGTGGAAGTCATGGA
>CALGYB010000015.1 GCA_937935075.1 uncultured Roseiflexus sp.
AGCGCCCTGGCGCATGATGCCCAACGCTCCGCCGCCGTGGTACGCCGTCTCTCAGCAAACCCAGCGCTGGCTGAAGGCCGGGGTCGTTGCAACGCTCGTCCATAATCTGCGCGCGCCCCCCCTGCCCCCCCTGCCCCCCCCGCAGGGGGGGGGCAGCAAGGTCCACGTGGCTGAAGCGGTTCATTACCTTTATGCTCGAAAGTACATAACAGGCTCTAACCCCTACCCTCTAACCCCTAACCTCTAACCTCTAACCCCTAACCCCTCCTCCGGCGCAGATGCGGGTTCCGTGGGTTCAGGGAGAGTGGACGGCACGGATGCCGGCGGTTCTGCAACCTGTGCTACCTGGTAGAGCGCAACGATTCTGGAGTGCGCTAACGCAGCAAAGTCACGCACGATCGGCGCGCCGCCGGCGATCGGGAAGATCTGAACGCTGCGGAGCGGCAGGAAATCTTCGGTGTTTCGCTCCAACGCCTCCGCCAGGGTCAAGCCCGGACGCACGTAATACGTACCGCGGACGACAAAAGCCGTGGTGAAGAACATGGCCATGAGCGGCACAACCTCGCGGCGCTGCTCTTCGAGTGGATAGTCGGGCGGCGGCGCGGCTTCAGACAGGGTTGCGACGAGAACAGCCTCTGATCGGTCGCAGAGCAAATTCGGCAGGCGTTGCGTCGAATGGCTATGCCCCAGCGGCGCAATTGTAGCGGCGCGCAGTGTTATATAGCGGCGCTGCTCGCCATTGATAGCATCGCTCACACGCCGGTAGATGACGAGATCATAGGCGCCGGCAATAACCAGGCTCGTGGTGTAGATCTCGACATGATGGGTGTAAACGGGCGTCAGACGCAACCTCTCCTCTGCTTGATCCGCGAAGGACACAAAGGTCCACGAAGAATGTCGTCAACCCTCTGTCCGGCGTCGTCGCTCTCTACCTGCAATCCCGCTCGCCTCTTGCCTCACTCACGTATCCGCCTCAGCACATTCCAAAACTCCGGGTATGACACATCTACCGCCTCTGCGCCGTGCACCACGGTTTCACCCGCTGCCACGAGACCGGCGATCGCCCACGTCATCGCCAGACGATGGTCGCCATGGCTGTCGAGCATAGCGCCGCGCAGGTTGCCGCCGCCTGCGATGATCATGCCGTCGTCCGCCGGCTCCACGGCAGCGCCGAGGGCTGTCAGCCCGGAGGCAACCGTTGCGATACGGTCGGTTTCTTTGACGCGCAATTCGTGCGCGTCGCGGATGGTCGTTTCACCCTCAGCGCAGGCGGCTGCAAGCGCCAGAACCGGCAGTTCATCGATCAGGCGCGGAATGAGCGCGCCTTCAATCACGATGCCATGCAATCGTGACGAGCGCACCGCCACATCACCCACCGGTTCGCCGCCTTCGACGCGCTGATTCGTCACCGCAATCTGCGCACCCATATCGCGGAGCGCATCAAGTGCGCCGGTGCGCGTCGGATTCAGGCAGACCCCCGTCGTAGTGATTTCGGCGTCGGGGTGGATCGCGGCTGCCACCCACCAGAATGCTGCCGACGACGGATCGCCCGGAACCTGCAAGGACAAAGGCTGCAACGCATCAGGACAATCCGGCGGCGTCAGATGGATGGCCGATCCATCAACCATGATCGTCGCTCCCATTGCCGCCAGCATACGCTCGGTATGGTCACGCCCGTCGGTGCGCCCGGTCAGCGTAAGCGTTCCATCGCCGAACAGCGCCGCCAGAAGCAAAGCGCTCTTGACCTGCGCCGAAGCAATCGGCAACTCGTAGACGCCGCCGTGGAGGTGCGCACCACGGACTGCCAGCGGCGCACGATTCCCCTGATCCCGCCCGTCGAGGCTGGCGCCGAGCGCGCGCAGCGGGGCGACAATCCGTTGCTGCGGTCGCGAGCGGAGCGAGGCATCACCGGTCAACACCGAAAACATCCCCTCCTGACCGGCAAGCATACCTGCCAGCAGGCGCAGCGTCGTGCCAGAGTTGCCGCAGTTCAGCACATCGACCGGTTCGCGCAGGCCACGCAACCCTGCACCATACACACAGACCGCGTCTTCGTGACGTTCGACGCGCACACCAAGCGCTTGAACGCACGCAATCGTCGACAAACAATCGGCGCCGGCGAGGAAGTTTGTTATTTCAGCAGTACCGGTTGCTACGGCATTCAACAGCACCGCGCGATGCGAGATTGATTTATCGCCGGGGAGCGAGATGTCGCCGCGTAACCGGCGTGGTGGAGCAATGGTGTGGATCATGCGCGTCTTCTTGTGCGAATGCATAGCGCGTGCTACGGCCCGCAAACCGCACCACGCCGCTATCCACCCACCCTTCATCCGTGTTCCGGTTGCGTCACCAGTTTATACCCAAATCCCCGCACAGTCACAACAAAGCGCGGGTTGCCCGGATCCGCTTCGATCCGCTGGCGCAGGCGGTAGACGAGGGCGTCGATAGCGTTGTAATCATACACCTCGTAATCCCACACATTCCTGGCAATCTCGTCTTTACTCAACACCTGCCCCTTGTGGGTGTACAACAACTCGAGCAGTTGAAACTCTTTCACGGTCAGCGGCGGATCGAGCAGTTTCCCGGAGATGTAGACTTCTTTGGCGCGACTATCGACGCGCAATACCTCCTCATGAGCGCGCACGCGCTTGAGAATCTCGAGCGGCAATGGTCCTTTCTGAGTGGCCTCAGGATCGTTGAACACAATCTCGGCATCAGCCACCCAGATGCGATCCTGATTGTGCAACGCATGCACCCCCTCGATCCGCTCCCCATTAACGTAGGTTCCATTGGTGCTCTCGAGGTCACGAATCGCATACCCGTTCTCGTCGCGTTCGAAGCGTGCATGGCGGCGTGATGCGAGCGGGTGTTCGATCACAATATCATTCGCGGGGTCGCGACCCACGGTCAGGATCGGACGATCCCACTCGACCTGAATTGCTTCGGCGTCCTGACGCCGGACAATCAGGATTGGTACGGGGCCCGACTGCATGGAACTCCTCCAAATTTCCTTTGCCCTGGCGCTATCGGCATCGCTGACGCGATGTGGTACAATCGTCGGGTACTGCAGGCGATTATACCATCTGCGGCTATCTGATGACAAGACGAGTGAACAGCAGGTCGCAACGCAGCGCTGGCGCGATGCAGGAGCAGGAATGACCCGCCTCATTGGTCAGCGCCTTGGGCGTTATCTGGTACAGGAAGAGATCGGGCGCGGCGGGATGGCGCGGGTGTACCGCGCATTCGACACCTCGCTCAAGCGCACCGTCGCACTCAAGGTTATGGCGCCGCACCTGGCGCTCGATCCGGAGTTCGAACGACGCTTCGAACGTGAAGCGGTGACCGTCGCCAATCTCCGCCACCCCAATATTGTCCCGGTGTACGACATTGGCGAAGCCAACGGCCTGCGCTACATCGCCATGGAATATGTTCGCGGGCGGACGCTGCACGCTATCATTCGCGAACGCGGCGCGCTCGGCCTGGCGATAGCGATCAGCATTGTTGCACCCATCGCAGACGCGCTCGACCACGCCCATGCGCAGGGCGCCGTTCACCGCGATGTCAAGCCGCATAACATTCTGATCGATATCGAAGGGCGCATTCTGCTGACCGACTTCGGCATTGCGCAGGCGCCGGACGGTGAGCGCCTCACCCGTACCGGCATTTTCATGGGAACGCCGGAGTACATTTCGCCAGAACAGGCATCGGCGCAGCGCGTTGATGGACGCAGCGACCTCTATTCGCTGGCGATTGTGACCTACGAAATCATCACCGGCGTTGTGCCCTTTTCCGGCGCAACGCCGCAGTTGATCATGGCGCATGTGCAGTCGCCGCCGCCGCCGCCATCGTCGCTGGCGCCACGTGAGCCGCCGGAACTCGACCTGGTGCTGGCGCGCGCGCTTGCCAAACGCCCCGAACAGCGCTTCGGCAGCGGCGCCGCTTTTGTCGAAGCATTGCGCATCGTCGCGCGGCGCAACGATATACTCCCTGCCTCGCAGCAAGATGTTGCCGACCTCGCGCTGCCACGCCGCGCATCGCCGCAGACGACCATCCTGCATGCGCCTGCTCCGCCACCCGACCGTAACGTGGTGCGCACTGCACCACCAACACCACCCGGCGCGCCGTCGATCCGTGCACGAGAGTCGTCCCCCTCGGAGATCATTCCGCCACCGGCCGCAGCGCCCCGGCATGGCGTCAAACCGCGCCGCGTGCGCTGGGTCATCGTCGGTCCCGCCGGCGCCGGTATTCTGATAGCCGCACTGCTCGCGCTGCTCTTCGGCGCAAGCGTGTTTGGCGCCTTTGGTCAGGCGCAACCGACGCGCCTGCAAGCCACCGTGCTGCTGACGGAAACGCCACCCCTCCCACCGACGTGGACATTAGTGCCATCACCGACGTTTACGGCAACGCCGCGCCCAACCGATACGCCGACCCCCGAACCGCCGACGCCGCTCCCGACGACGCAGGCGCCGGTGTTTATCCCGCCGCCGCCCCCGCTACCGCCGCCGCCAACCGAAACACCCACGGAAGCGCCCACGGAGACGCCGACCGCAGCGCCAACTGAAACACCCACGGAAGCGCCCACGGAGACGCCGACCGTAGCGCCAACTGAAACACCCACGGAAGCGCCCACGGCAACCACCCCATCGCCGCCGACCCCCATCACTACCACGCCGGTCATCTCACCGACGGTCGCAACGGTTACCGCCACTGTTACTCCCTCCGTCGTGACGGCGACTCCTGGGACCGCCACTCCCGAAACGACGCCAACCGCCACCACCGGCTCGGCAGATGATGCCGGGACGCCATCGCCAACAGACGCGCCTCCCTCACTTACACCCGTTGCTGCGTCTCCTGTCGGTGATGATCGCGTGAGACGCCATCGGTAGGGGCGCCCATCAAAGACAGCCTGCTCGGGGAAAATGAACCGCTCCTGTCGCTGATGATCGCGTGAGACGCCATCGGTAGGGGCGCCCATCAAAGACAGCCTGCTCGGGGAAAATGAACCGCTCCTGTCGCTGATGATCGCGTGGGACGCCATCGGTAGGGGCGCCCCCCTGTGGGCGCCTTCAACCCGTCACTCCCAATACCCCCAATATCTCGCACAACACCTCGATCCACGCCGGATCGCCGCTTGCGTTATGCACCCGCCGATCGATGCGCACGAACTGCGGACCAATGCGAATACCTCTGGAACGGGCAAAACGGCGCTCCAGACGCGCTCGCTGTCCGTCGGCGCCTTCTGGCAGTCGCACAATAAACTCCTCGTCGGTCGTGACTACCGAGGTGACGCCTGCGGCCAGCGCAAGCGCCTTAATCCGCAGCCAGATGAGCAACTGTTCCGCCGGTTCCGGGAGTTCGCCGAACCGATCGCGCAACTCCTGACGCAGGTCGTTCACTGCTTCCAGCGTCTGCGCCGCCGCCATGTGCTGATACACCGCCAGCCGCACCTGATCGTCGCCAACATAATCGATGGGCAGGTAGGCGTCGAGCGGCAGATCGAGCGTGACCAGCGGCGAGATGAGCACTTTTTCGTCAACTTTGACCGGTGGTTGCCTGGGCGCCGACGATGGTCGATGTGGTCGAGCGATTGACTCTGCCGCACCGGTCGGCGCGGGTGTTCGCCGGGCATCGGCGCCGGTGAGCAGGTTCGTCGCAATCAACCGTTGTTTCAGGGTGCGCACAGCCTGTTCAAGCAGACGCGAGTAGAGGTCGAACCCCACTGCGGCAATGTGCCCGCTCTGCTCAGCGCCGAGCAGGTTTCCCGCGCCTCGGATTTCGAGGTCGCGCATGGCAATGCGAAATCCGGCGCCGAGTTCGGTCGCCTCCTGAATCGCCTGGAGTCGCTCCTGCGCTTCCGGCGTCGAAGGACGTTCCGACCGGTAGAACAGATACGCATAAGCGCGCTGCGTACTGCGCCCTACCCGCCCGCGCAATTGATACAACTGCGCCAGCCCGAAATGCGTCGCATCGTCGATAATGATCGTGTTGGCATTCGGCACGTCCAACCCGCTCTCGATAATCGTCGTGCAGACCAACACATCATCCTTGCCGGTGAAGAAATCGAGCATCACCCGCTCGAGTTGACGCTCATCGAGCTGCCCGTGCCCGACGGCGATCCTGGCTTCCGGCACAAGCTGACGCAGCCGGTCGGCGATGTAGTAGATGCTCTGCACCCGATTGTGGACGAAGTAGACCTGCCCGCCACGGTCGAGTTCGCGCAGAATGGCTTCACGAATCATGTGCTCGTCATACGGGAGCACGTAGGTCTTGATCGGAATACGATCCTCAGGCGGCGTGTCGATCACGCTCAGGTCGCGGATGCCCGCCAGCGCCATATGCAGCGTGCGTGGAATCGGGGTCGCCGTGAGGGTAATAACATCCACATTGGTGCGCAACTGCTTGATACGCTCCTTATGGCGCACGCCAAACCGCTGCTCTTCATCGACCACCAGCAACCCGAGATCCTTGAAGATCACATCCTTCGAGAGCAGGCGATGGGTGCCGATGATAATGTCAATCTCGCCGCACGCCAGACGCTGCAGAATATCGCTCTGTTCCTTTGCCGACCGAAAGCGCGAAATCATCTCGACCCGCACCGGAAACGCCGCCAGACGGCGGCTAAAGGTGTCGTAGTGTTGCTGCGCCAGCACCGTCGTTGGCGCCAGCACCGCCACCTGTTTGCCATCCTGCACGGCTTTGAACGCCGCCCGCAACGCCACTTCCGTCTTACCGAACCCGACATCGCCGCAGATCAGGCGATCCATCGGCTGCGGCTGTTCCATGTCGCGCTTGACATCAATGATCGCTCTGAGCTGGTCGGGTGTTTCCACATATGGAAAACTGGTTTCGAGTTCGCGTTGCCAGTCGGTATCAGGGCTGAATGCGTGCCCCTCCGCCAGCTGGCGCTGCGCGTAGAGAGCAATCAGTTCGTCGGCCAGGTCCTGCACCGCAGCGCGCGCTTTCCGTTTGGCGCGCTCCCAGTCCTGCGTACCGAGGCGGGTGAGATGCGGTTCGGTATCACCGGCGCCGACATACCGTGAAACGCGGTCGATCTGATCGACCGGAACATAGAGTCGATCGCCTTCGGCATACCGCAGGTTCAGGTAATCGCGTTCGATGCCGCCGACGCTGCGTCGCACCAGTCCTTCGTAGGCCGCGATGCCGTGCTCGATATGCACCACATAATCACCGGGTTTCAGCCCGCGCAGAAACGCCGCGCGATCCTCGGCGCTGCGTTCCCGGCGACGACGGCGCTCGGTCATCGTTCGGCGCTGCCGCCAGCCGAAGATTTCGTTATCGCTGTAGAGCGTCAGGCGCAACGCAGGCAGGCGGAACCCTGCGTCGAGCGCGCCATGGATGGCGGTAAACAGCGCCGGATTGATCGCCGCTTCGGTGTTGTGCTGCGCACTTTCGGCAACCAGCTCCTGCAAGCGCGCCGCCTGCGGCGTCACCACGACAACCCGCTCACCTTTGTGCAACCGTTCAACAATATCCTCGACCAGGCGCCGGATCTGCCCGCCAAACAGATCGGCAGGCAAAAACAAATGCTCCGGCAGAAGATGGACACGGAAACGTTCATCCGTTAGATCGGCGCTCGCTGCGGTACTCGTCCCTGAGGACTCGGCGCTATTGCCTGCTGAAGGTTCGACCGGCGGATCAGGCAGCAAGACGCCCCAGACCGGCTGCTCGTTATTGCTGAAATCCGCCAATGTCAACGTCTCCGCCTGAGCGATCAGTTCACGCCAGCGCAGATAGGGACGAGGAAATGCAGCCGGCAATTCGCCGGCATCGACCTGCTGGCGGCGACGTGTTTCCGCCTGATGATCGAGTTCTGCGGCGTGCTGCGCGAGCAGTAACGCATCATTGAACGCAACGATCGCGCCTGGCGGCAGATGGCGCAGCAGCGTGGCCGGAGCGTCCGCCTCATCGCGGAAGAACGGCGCGAACAATGCGCGTCCCTCGAAACGTTCGCCACGCCGGATGTGATCAAAGGCCTGCAACCACTCATCGAGCGCCTCGCGCCGCAGCGCCGACGTATCAATATCGCGCATACGCGCCAGTGCTGCGTCGCGTCGCCACAACGGAACCTCATGCGGCGGACCGATGATCGCTGTGCTGATCTGCGCCTCACTACGCTGCGTCAGCGGGTCGAAGCGCCGCAGGCTGTCGATTTCATCGCCAAAGAACTCGATCCGCAGCGGCAGATCGTCTCCCGGCGGAAACACGTCGATAATACCGCCACGCCGGTTGACCTCGCCTGGCTCTTCAACCGTCGGCGCATAGCGATACCCTAGATTGATCAAGCGTTCTATCAGATCATCCAACACGCACGGGGCGCCACGCTCCAGACGAATGCTGCCGGCACGCAGTTCAGCCGGCGTCAGCGTCGGCTGCATCAACGCCCTGATCGGCGCCACCACAACCGGCGGCGCGCTATCGTCGGCATCGTGCGCCGCCAGGCGATGCAGAACGCGCATACGCGCAGCGAGGATGTCGCCACCGGTAGACATATGCTCATACGGCAGCGCGTCGCTTGCCGGAAAGATCAACACGCGATCATCGCCGAGCCATTGGCGCAGATCGTCACAGGCGCGCAGCGCCGCATCGGTTGTACTCACCACATACAATACCGGCGCAGCCATTGCGCCAGCCATCGCAGCAACCAGCGGCGCGCGCGCCGACCCTGGCGCCGGCGCGATGTGGAGGCGCGCGCCAGTGTGTGCGCGCAGCGTCGCCATCAGTTCCCGAATCGGCTCAAGCGCCGTTATTTCATCGAGAAGAGCCGGCAATGAAAGAATCGTCGTTGTCACATCACTCACCAACACCGAAAGGGAGCCTGGTCGACTGACCGGCTCCTTGAACGTGCAGCCTCGCCAGGATTCAGAGTACCATGAAGCGCAGCGCGACGCAAAGGGCGAGCAGTTCGGGCAATGAGGCAGACGATTGGCAGAAGCGACAAAACACACTGACCGCTCCACACACTTGGGCGCGAGGAACAAACCCGATGTGCAGCGAACGCGGCGCCTGCCATCATCCTATGACCCTGCCCCGTCCCGCGCCGTTGCGCCCACGTTTCTTCGTGCTATAATACTCAAGAATTGCTTTACTTTTTCTAGCCCTCTGGAGTGGTGTCGGTGAAGGTTACAACCGAAAAGAAGCCTCGCAGTATTCTCGAACTGACCGTCGAACTCGATAAAGAACAGATCGAGAAGGCGCTGGATCGCGCGGCGCGCCGGATGTCGCAGAAGTACAACATCCCTGGATTTCGCAAAGGAAAAGCGCCTCGTTTCATTGTCGAAAACTATTTCGGGCGCGAAGCTCTCCTCGAAGAAGCGTCTGACGACCTGATCAACAAAGCGTTCCAGGATGCCATCAAGCAGGAAAACATCGAGCCGTATGCGCAGTCGCACATTATTGCCGTCAATCTCGACACGCCGCCGTTCACGTTTACGGTCGAAGTGCCGGTGGCGCCGACCGTTGAGTTGCCCGACTATCGCGCCTTCCATGTGCCGTTCGAGCCGGACGAGGTGACGGACGAAATGCTCAACCGCGCGATGGAAGCACGACGGGACCGGCACGTTGTGTTGCGTGCGCTCGAAGAGCCGCGCCCGGCGCAACATGGCGATCAACTGACAGTGCAACTCGAGACGTATGTCGATGGCGCCTTGCTCGAACCACGCGAGGAAGGCGAGGAGATTCCGCAGTCTACGCTCGTGCTCGATCCTGAGCGGATTGTGCCCGGATTGTACGAGGCGCTGATCGGCGTCATGCCGAATACGATGGTCGATGTAACCGTTCGCATGGCGGATGACCACGAGAACGAGCAGGTGCGCGGCAAGGACGTGCGCTTCGTCGTCAACGTCCTGGAGGTCCAGGAGCGCCTTCTGCCGGAATGGGACGAACTGCCCGCTCTGGAGAACTTCGAGGGCACGCTCGACGAACTGCGCGAGCAGACGCGCCGGGAACTGATCGAAGCAGCGCGCAAGAACGCTGAGGACAAGGTGTTTCTTGAATATGTGCGTCAGGTGGTCGCCGCCACAACCTTCGATCTGCCCGATGCACTGATCGAGCGGGAAGCGGACAGCATCCTGCGCGAGCGCGAGGCGGAGTATGAGCGATACGGCATTCGCCCTGAACAGATCTACGAGGCTACGGGCAAGAAGCGCGAAGAATGGATCGAGGAGTTGAAACCGGCTGCCGAAGAGCGCGCCAAACGCGGTCTCGTGCTGCGTGAAATTGCGAAAGCCGAAGGGCTGGCGCCGAACAAGGCGGAGATCACGCAGGAGATCGAAGACATTGTGGCGGGTATGGAGGAGGAGCAGCGCGACAGCGCTCGCGTGATCCTGGGTTCCGAGTTGCAGCCGCTGGTTGCCGCCGGAATTGTGGAACGCAAACTGCGCCGCCGGATTCTTACGATTGCAACCGGCGATCCCTCGTTTGAACAGAGCGCCGCGCCTGCCCCCGCCGAGTCGCAGGAAGCCGCAGACGAAGCGCCTTCCGCCGGCGCCGAATCGCCCGAATCCGCCGCTGCGCTCTCTGCTGGTGAAACCAATGCCATCCCGGAAGCGGCGCCTGCCGTATCAGAGGAACATGAGCAGAGCGTATCCGCTGAAGACGGCGCTGCTGTCGCAGCGGCAACCAACGAAACAAGAACGGAGTAACCTATGAGCATCTGGCAGTCGAACCACCGGATTGACTGGACGGCGCCGCGCATTGAGTCGCTCATCCCGATGGTGGTCGAGAGCACCAATCGCGGCGAGCGCGCCTACGATATCTATTCGCGCTTGCTGAAAGAGCGCGTCATTCTGCTGGGAACGCCGATCGAGGATCAGATCGCCAACCTGATCGTCGCCCAGTTGCTGTTCCTCGAGCACGAAGACCCGGATCGCGACATCTGGCTCTATATCAATAGCCCTGGCGGTTCGATCACGGCAGGTCTGGCAATCTACGACACCATGCAGGTCATTCGCCCCGATGTCGCAACGGTCTGCGTCGGCATGGCGGGGAGCATGGCGACGCCGATCCTGGCTGGCGGCGCCAAAGGCAAGCGCTACAGCCTGCCACATTCGACCATTCACATGCATCCGGCCGGCGGCGGCGCACGCGGCTATGCGCCCGATGTCGAGATTATGGCGCGCGAATTGCTGCGCGAACAACAACTGATCCGTGAACTGCTGGCAAAAGACACCGGTCAACCGCTCGAACGCATTGCACGCGACTTCGACCGCGACCTGTTTATGGATCCGCAGCAGGCGAAAGAGTATGGTATCATTGACGAAATCCTGACACGAGAAGATCTACCGGCCAACAGCGAACGCCGCTGAGTGGCTCCAGGAGCGCCTATGTCTCGCACACGCGGCGGAAACCCGAATTCGCCAAACAGTCGCGGCGCGTATCTCTGTTCCTTTTGTGGACGGGGACAGGAAGAAGTGCAGCGCCTGATTGCCGGTCCTGGCACAGTCTTTATCTGCGATGAGTGCGTGGCGCTGTGCAGCGCCATCATTGCCGAAGAAACCGGCACGCGTCCCGTCACGCGGCGTTCGTCCGCCAGCCTGCCGTCTCGCCTGCCAACGCCGCGCCGGTTACGTGAATGGCTCGATCAGTATGTCATCGGGCAGGATCGCGCGAAAGTGGTGTTGTCGGTTGCGGTCTACAATCACTACAAACGGCTGCGCGCCGGGCAGAACGCCGATGATATCGAGATCGGCAAGAGCAACATTCTGCTGATCGGTCCGACCGGCAGCGGCAAGACCTTGCTGGCGCAAACGCTGGCGCGCGTGCTCGACGTGCCTTTCGCGATTGCCGATGCTACCGCATTGACCGAAGCCGGGTACGTCGGCGAGGATGTCGAGAATATTCTGCTGCGGTTGATCCAGGCGGCGGACGGCGACATCGAGCGCGCGCAGACCGGCATCATCTACATTGACGAGATTGACAAGATCGCGCGCAAGAGCGATAACCCATCGATCACGCGCGATGTGTCCGGCGAGGGCGTGCAACAGGCGTTGCTGAAGATCCTCGAGGGGTGCGTGGCGCACGTTCCGCCCGTCCCCGGTCGCAAACATCCGCAGCAGGAGTACATTTCGTTCGATACCACGCACGTGCTGTTCATCTGCGGCGGCGCCTTCGAGGGTCTCGATAAAATCATCAGCCAGCGCATTGGCGGCAAGCGCAGCATTGGCTTTCACGCAGGCGAACCATCCGACGCCCCTGCATCGCTGCTGTCGCAGGTCACGCCGGACGACCTGCTGCGTTATGGCTTCATTCCCGAATTCATCGGGCGGCTGCCGGTCGTCGCCGCGCTCGACCCGCTCGACAAGCAGGCAATGATCCGAATATTGACCGAACCGCGCAACGCGATTATCAAACAGTATCAGAAAATGCTGGCCCTCGACCACGTTGAACTCGAAGTCACTCCCGATGCGCTCGAAGCGATTGCCGAACGGGCGCTTCAGTCGAAGACCGGTGCGCGCGCGCTGCGCACGATTGTTGAAGAAATCCTGCTCGATGTGATGTACGAGATACCGTCGCAGGAACACATCGGGCGGTGTATCATCAACGCCGAAGTGGTCGAAGGGCGCGGGCACCCTATCCTGGTGCCGCGCTCCGCCGAACGGCAGGAGTACCGCCGCCGTATGGACGAGGCGGTGTAACTTTCCCGGAGCAACGTATGACCGCAGCGCAACAGACGGAACAGCGCGCCACAATTGGCGTCATTGGCGGGAGCGGTCTGTACGCAATGGACGATCTCACAGACGTTGAGCGCGTGACGTTGCAGACCCCCTTCGGCGCGCCGAGCGACGCCTATGTGATTGGCACGATTGAAGGGTATCGTGTCGCCTTTCTGCCGCGCCACGGCGTCGGTCACCGTCTCTCACCGAGCGAAGTGCCGGGTCGCGCCAATATCTATGGCTTCCGCATGCTCGGCGTGCGCTACCTGATTGCGGTCAGCGCCGTCGGCAGCCTGCGCGAAGAGTACGCTCCCGGGCATATTGTCATTCCCGACCAGTTGTACGACCGCACCAAAGGACATCGCCCCGATACCTTCTTCGGCGGCGGGCTGGTGGTGCATGTGCAGTTCGACCGACCTTTCGACGCCGGGCTTTCCGACCGCCTGGAGCAGGCGGCGCGCGCCGCCGGCGCCACCGTCCATCGCGGCGGCACGCTGGTGGTGATGGAAGGTCCGCAGTTCAGCACGCTTGCCGAAAGCGAAGAAAATCGGCGGCGCGGGCACCACCTGATCGGTATGACCGCGCTTCCCGAAGCCAAACTGGCGCGCGAAGCGGAGATCGCCTACGCCATGCTGGCAATGGTGACCGACTACGACTGCTGGCATCCGGGGCACGACGCGGTCACGGTCGAAATGGTCGTGCAGGTGCTCCAGGCAAACGCGCGGCTTGCCCAGGATGTCGTGCGGCGCGCCATTCCCCTGATCGGCGACGGCTTCGACAGCCCGGCGCATCGCGCCCTGGCGACCGCCATTATCACCGACCCCGCCGTCATCCCGCCCGAAAAACGCGCGCAGGTTGATCTGCTCGTGGGAAAGTACCTGCGCAAAGAAGCATAGCGACGTTTGGGAGCGTGTCTGCAAACCCGCATCATAAAATGCAATGTTGGGTGGGCGAAGACCTTCGCCCGCTCAATTCGCCTTTTCAGACACGCTCTTATAGGGCGATCAATCGGAAGCTGCACAATGATTGCCCGTGTTGACCATCTTGCGGCTGACGTTGGCTGAGCCTGTCGAAGCCAACGTCAGCCGCGCTGCGTCCGTGATTGTCCAGGTTGCGTTTTTTACACTACGGCGCGCTCAGCCAACGTCAGCCGTGCTACGTCCATGATTGTCCAGGTTTTGGAAAATCGCTCTATTAGATTCTGATCCGCAATGGCGGATTAATGAACCCTCCGCCTGTGCAGAAAAGATTGTTCCTATGAGTCGTGAGCGTATTTGCCGACAACTGATCGAGAGCCTCCCGCTCCTTTTCACATGTGAGGAAAAAGGAGAGTATGTCCGCATCAGGACCCCCTACCTCTACCCTGATGGTGATATTATCGATCTGTTTTGTAAGGAAGAGGATAGCGTCATCGTTGTCTCGGATTTGGGCGAAACGGGCCGCTGGTTGCGGATGCAGAGCGTCTCTTCAAAGCGCACGCCAAAGCAACAAGCGTTCATCGACGATATTTGCCTGAACCATGGGGTAGAGTTCTACAGAGGTATGTTGCTGGCGCGCTGCCATCCCGGAGACGATCTATCCCGTGTTGTCACACGTGTATCCCAGGCAGCGCTGCGGATGTCGGATCTCTGGTTCATGCTGCGCACACAAGCGGTCGAATCGTTTGCAGATGAAGTATCAGACTTTCTTGTGGAACGGGAATTTCGCTTCGACCGGGATGTGCCGCATAGGGGAAAATCAGGGCGCATCTGGAAGGTCGATTTCCACCTGTTTGGAGGAACCATTCTGATTTCTCCCCTTTCCGCGGGAGGACAGCAGAAAGAAATACATCCAGAAACAGCTGCTCTGAACATCAATTTTGCTTCTCCGTCCCAATTCAAGCAGGATAACTGTTTTGTCTATGCTGCTTGCGACTGCCGGTCGGACCTGCGGGACTAGAGCCTGTTATGTACTTTCGAGCATAACAGTAATGAACCGCTTCAGCCACGTGGACCTTGCCGCCCCCCTTTCCCCCCGCATGCGGGGGGGGGGGGAAAGGGGGGGACGTTGATGCCCGTCATAGCCGGCGCGCGCGGCGCCCCCCCCTTGCCCCCCCTGCGGGGGGGGCGGGGGGGCGCAGCGCGTGGTTGCGCTGCGGGGCGTCTTCGGTCATGAAGGTCAGGGAGGGAGCGCGGCGCCTGAGCCG
>CALGYB010000016.1 GCA_937935075.1 uncultured Roseiflexus sp.
GCGCGGTCATTCGCGCCATACTGCCGGGACGCTGCGGGCGAAAGCCCTCGCTGAGGACATGCAAGCCCCGTTGGGGCTGCCGATGCCACGGCGCGGTCAGCGTCTGCGACACGCCTGCCGGTGCGCATTGGTCGTTGCGCCGTGAGAACTGAGCGCTCGAATATCTTGTCTGACTGACCGCAATTGAGTATGAGAACCGAGAACTAAAGGTCATGGGCAGTCTTCCCGACTTTGTATTTTCTGACTTAGCGCCTGCGATCGTCATTCGTTGTGCTCCGCTCCCCTTTCGTGTCCGCCTGTTCAATCAGCACCTTTGCACCGCGTTGGCACAGGGCGAGGCGCCGCCTCACCCCTACGTTCGTGTCCGCCTGTTCAACCAAAACCTTCGCGCCTTTCACACCTGTCACCTTCCTGCGTTCAATGTTTTCACCGTCTCCGCGCCTTCGCGCCTTTGTGTGATTGTCCCCCAACACCCCTGAGGGCGTACTGCGTTCAGACAGGAGCGTGGACCGTTGTGCTGGTGAGATGCCGTTCCAAGCCCTGTAGCGCAGACTTCAAAGGTCAGAGACGTCTCTGCGTTCACCTTCAACGACGTACCATCCGTCGCCTTTGACGGCGTTTTTGCCGACGTGGACCAGGCTGCCCCAGACGAGGAGTTCGCGCAGTGGTCCGAGATTGCCGGTGAAGACAGCATCGCCGATCATGCCGCCGATCGGGGTGCTTTGGCGGCTGCGTCGTGAGTAGCTGGTCACGTCGAGCCAGCGGGTTTTGTCGTGTTCCAGAACGGCGCTCTCCGCCAGCGGCAGAAGGGCGCGCGCGTCGGCGACCGGCAGCGGACCGTCGCCATACGCAGCGGAGAGGTCGGTCAGGCGGATGCCGAGTCGCTGAATGAGCGGGCGCAGCGCCGGACGTTTGACCAGGCGCCCGTCGTCGATCAGGCGCATTGGCGACAGGAACCGGATGGTCAGGCATTCGTCGGGGAGGGTGGCGGCAAACGCCGCGACCTCCGCCGGACCGATGGGCATGCCGGGCGCGTGGACCTGGCGTTGACCGGCGCGGAAGAGCGACTGCCTGGCGTCGGTCAGCGGATTGATGGCGTCGATGGACTGGAGGCGCACCCCGCCGCGCCGACCGTTGTTCTCCTGGAGGCGCCGTCCCAATCCCTGGACTTCGATCCCTTGCGCCGCCATGACCAGGTAGGGAAAGAGTTCGGCGGCATGCCCGAACAGCCCCAGCCCGAAGGTCAGGGTTTCACCCGGCGCGTAGCGGCGCGGCTGCGGCGGACGGATGACATACGGGCGAGGGCGTTGATCGCCGCCGGTTTCGCCGGCGTCGCGCATGGGCGCAACGAGCGCCGCCACCGGGCAAACGTTGAGCAACGGACAGTCGGCGCAGGTCGGCGCCTCTTTGTTGGCGCAGAAGCGCTGGAGAAGCGCATTGACGATCGCGCCGCGCACGGCGGCGCCGGCGTTGTCGTCGAGTTCGACGGGCGTGGCGGCGGTGAAGGTCAGGAGGAGGTGGTGAACTGTGAGCATCGCGTTTCAACTCCAGTCTGGGTCATACGTCGTATCGCCAAATGACAGGCCATTGCGCGAGTCGTAAGGAAGGAGCGCTACCCACACTCGTCGCTGCCCGGCTTCTTCTGCCGGTCTGATTTTGCCCTGGTCGCGCAGGATGGCAAAACGCTGCTTGCTGATGCTGACCAGGTAGTTGTTGGCTTCGATGTAGCGCTCTTCGACGATCAGGTTGACATAGTCATGCTCAAAACATTGCGGTATCACGTCCACGCCGTCGAACATCCGCTCGAAGTCGTCTTCACGCTGTTCGTCGCTCTGGAAGGGACGGAGACCGCTGATGATCAGGTCGACCTGTTGCTCCATCCGCTGATAGGCTTCAGTCCATTGCTGATTGAGCGTCTGATCGGCGTAGATGCGGTCGAGCCACTGATTGATTGCCGCTTCGTCGATGATTTCACCGTTATGCTGTTCCAGTTCGGCAAGCGTAACGCGCACGATGCGGCCCGCCTGTTGCGGATCGCGGTTGCGCCCGTAGACGCCCTGCCCATCGTCGGGCTGGCGAAAAACGTAGACCGGGCAGATACCCTTTGCGCCTTTGCGGTTGACCCGCCCGAAGCGTTGCAGAAGCGCTTCGAGCGGCGCAGGATCGCTGTAGATTGTGTCGAGATCGATGTCCAGACTGACTTCGACGACCTGGGTGGCAACCAGCGCCAGCGGCGGTCGCTGTTGGGCGCTGCTCCCGCAGCGCGCGCGGATGTCCTGTTCGAGCCGGTTGCGGTCGCCATAGGTAAAGCGGCTGTGGATCAAGAGGAGGTGATCGTCGTTCAGTCCGGCCTGCGCCAGGCCGTCGCGCAACGCCTGGGCGCGCGCAACCGTGTTGGCGCACACCAGGACCTGCTTGCCGGCGCGGACCGCATTAACAATCTCGGTGATTGTCGTCTCGTCGGTCAGTTCACCGTCGCGCAGGTGCAGCTTGTGACGACGGAATTGCTCGAAGAGCGCTGATTCGGCGCTGATTATTGGCGTCTCACCTAATGCCGTGCGCAGA
Source organism: uncultured Roseiflexus sp. (assembly GCA_937935075.1). Taxonomy (GTDB): domain Bacteria; phylum Chloroflexota; class Chloroflexia; order Chloroflexales; family Roseiflexaceae; genus Roseiflexus. Next base: position 2,566 of record CALGYB010000016.1, read on the forward strand.
CAATTGCGTATAAGTTGCGGGAAGGTCGCCGACATCACGAAGAAGCGCGCCGCAAAGCGTTCACGCAGGTAGCGCATCATGCCGGTGATCAGCGCCAGCCGTTCCGGTTCATAGGCATGGATTTCGTCGAAAATAAATGCCGCCTGAGCGTAGTCGGAGAGCATCGCCTCGAAGCCGCGCAGTTGGAAGAGCGCCTTGAGCAACTGGTACGGACTGAGCACCTTGAGCGGGCGGGCATGGAGCAGGTTGAGATTCTGCTCCCACTGCGCCCGTCGGGCAGCGCTCGCCGACCACTCCTCGCCTTCGTGAAAGCGGGCGTACAGCGCCTGAACCGCGCGCCCGTGCTGCAAACCCACAGCATCATCGCCAAAAGTGCGACGCAGGCGGTCGTACATAGCGTTCATACTGGCCTGATAGGGCAGTGTGTAGAAGATGCGCGCCGGCGTCGCATTGCCATCGCCGAGCGCCCAATAGAGCGCCGCTTCAGTTTTGCCGCTGCCGGTCGGCGCCATCAAGAGCGCCGATTGTGGACTGACCGCAGCGCTCCGTTCCTGGTGGGGGTAAGGCTGTTGATCGGGACGTAGCACACGTTCAGCCAGCGTCCGCCAGGACGCCTGAATTGGCGGCGGCATCCGGCGCAGATGGGCGGAAGCCATATGATCGGCGCTGGTGATCAGTCCGCGCAGGAGGATGCCGGGAATGCGCGCCGCTGCTGGTGTGCCTGCCAGTTCGCGCACCCAGTCATGGTACACATCCAGCCAGTGCCGGATGCGCTGAGCAGCAACCTGACAAGGTTGCGGTTCGATAGCAGCGACCACGTCACCCAATCCAAGGGGGTCGCGCCATGGATTGGCGCACTCCGCCAGCCAGCGCTGAAGATGGCCGATCACCGCCAGGTCGAGTTCGCAACACAGATCGACCAGCGGATCCCGGCGCAGACCAGGCGGGTAGGTCTGCGCGATCTCCGGTTCGTCGCGGTGGTGGGAGACGATGGCTGCCGCAAGCCAGCGTTGTTCCGCCGCTGTGAAACCATGGGCGATCGCATCCACGAATGCGAGAGAAAGGACTTCGTGGCGATGGGACCACGCGGGCCCGCCGCGCAGCCGCTGCTGGAAACCGCGCGCTGCTTTGCCGAAGTCGTGCAGGAACGCCGCCCAGTAGAGACAGTGCCAGAGTCGCGATCCGCCGTCCAAATGCGGGCGCAGCCGATACAGATCAGATAGCTTGACCAGCACATCCCACGTGTGTTCCGCCAGAGTCTCGCCGCCGTACCGCTGACTCTTTGCCAGGATATGATTCATCCAGTCAGGCCATGGCGAGGGCTTCATCATTTGCTCCCACAAAGGTGTGAAACCACAACCCCAACGGCAGACCACCCATCGACGGCGCCGTCGGATCGCTCCAGAAGAGCGGCGTCTGGTCGCCAAAGCGCAACATCTGATCGGTTGTCACCCGTTGCTGCAAGAGCAGATAGCGGGCAAACACCGGTCGGCGGTCGCGGTAATCGATCCAGCGTGGCATGAGCGCCACCACCCCGGCGGGAACTTGGGTCGCCATGGCATACGGCAGGAGCGTGTGCTCGAAGTACGCCTGAGCCGTCTGTTTCAGTTCCACTACTTCGATTCGGGTGTAGCAGGCCAGGTCTTGCGAGCGACCCAAGATTACGGGGTAGCGTGGCCTGCGAAAGGCGTCGATCCAGTCGGGCCGATTAAGGTACAGCGTCAACTGTGGAAAGAGCAGGATGTGACGACGGAAGGGGTTGATATTCCCCTCCAACGCCTTGCGCTCGCCGCCGGGCAACTTGCCCGACGACGCTGAGAGCACATGAATATGCTCAAGGTCCTGCCCTTCACCGGCAGCGGTGAAATGGTAGGCGAATGTCAGCCCGTCCGGCTCGATCCATTCCCCCAGCGCGCTGCACACATGCCCGTAGATCGTCGCTGGCGGCGGCAGCGGGAAACTCGGCTGCGTCCCCAGCATGAAGTGCGGGTAGCGGAAGGAGGTGGTTACTCCTTCGAGCACGATTTTGAGAACTTGCATTGTTTGTTCCAATCACTACGGTAAAGACGCGAAGGGTGATCAACGCAAAGGCGCGAAGACGCAAATTAGTTGTTGCTCCTCATCCACGCTTGCGCCTCTCCTGACCAACCCTTCGCGCCTCTGCGTCCTTGCGTTACTTCTCATCCAACCATTCTGGATGCTCATCACATGCCTTGACAAAGGCAAGAAACGCCTCGCGCGGATGGCTCAGATGGATAAGCGGCAGTCCTTCGTTAGCGGCGGTTGCGTTATGTTCGTCGATGAACTGTTCAAACGCAGATCGCGCTTCGTCGAGGTAGCCCTTCACCCATCCAACGTACACCGGCGAGAGGATGCTATCGGCAAAGACGCGCAGCGCGTCGCGCAGGGCGTCGATTTTCACGTCGGGCAGACCGGTGCGGTTGGCGCCGACGGTATGATGGAAGATGTGATTGCCGCCGGCGGTCACGGCGAAGATCACGAACGCCGGGCTGACATCGGTGTAGTGCAACGTCTGTTTGGCGCCGCCCTCGAGTTGCGCCATGCCGCTGAAGAGCGCCTTCACGCGCGCCAGTCGAGCCTCTTTTGGCAAGCGATATGACTGCTCATCCTTCAGATGCTCGACGCCGGGAACGTCGCCGATCAGCCGGACGCGCTCATCATCGAGATTGCGAAACCCGGTGCGGTTGCGATACGAGAATGTACCGCATCCCCACAAGTCGAGCGAAAACAGTCCTTTCAGCGTGGTGCGGTAGAACTGATGCTCGTGCGGCACAGGATTGCCTTCGTGACGCGACATCACGCCGAAGTCGCTCGTCGGGTTGACTGGTGCAATCGAGACCAGCGTGCTGACGCGGAAGGGGGAGGCGCGGGTGACCGTATCCTTGACTGGCGTGGCATCCGCCAGCAACCCCGACTCCTCACGGCTCTTCTTTGCCGTGTCCGCCTTCGAGGGCGCGCGCATGTAACCAAAGATGTCATCATCCCAATAGAGAATTGGGTTTGCATCGGTGTACGCAATCTTCTCTTCACGGAACATTGGCGACGCTTTCCATTCCGGCACGCGCCGTTCGAGCGTGGTGCGCAGCCAGTAGCGGAAAGCCTGCGCCGAGACATACGGGAAGGCGCCCGCTTTGGTCGTGATGACCTTGACCCCGACGGTGTTCTCCTCACGCTCGCCGGGAATATTGCCGAGATTGTTGAGCGCCGACGCTGGCGCGTCGATCAAGAGCAGACCGGTAACGAAAGCCATGGCAGTGTTCTCCTTATGTTGAAATGTCGGGCTGGTTCGGCAACCGAAGGGTCACGTCAGCAGACGATGGGTTGGTCGAGTGCAAACGTCAGGCTGGTTCGGCAATTGTAACTTCCTCCTCGGAAGGTACAGCATCCGCGTTGTTAGCGATCCAGTCGCGCAATTGCTCGACCATGCGGATGAGCACCAGATCGCGGATCAATCGCCAGTCGGATCGCAGGACCTCTTCACCTTCCATAAAGAGGGTGAGAAAGCTATCGAGATCGAACAGCGTCTCCGCGCCGCGCTTGTAGCGGGTATAGTCGATGTTGGTCTTGTTGAGCAGCGACAGGAAGTGATCAGTGCGCTGCACGGTGAAAAACTGGCGAAAGAAGCGTTTGCCGCCCTGAGAGCGGGTGTAGTCGGCCAGCTTATCGCCCAGTTCCTTCAGTTTTGCTACCCGGTCATCGGTCATAAGCAGCACCTCCTGTACAAAGAGTTCGACGATGGGCCAAGAGACGAGATCGGCTTCGCGACGCGGCGAGTAATCGCGGCGCGGGTCATCGGCTGGACGGCGTAGATCGGGAATGCGCAGAAAATAGGTGCGCACAAAGCGCGCCGCCTGCGCCGGCAGGGTGAAGAGGTCCTCAAACAGATAGTTGTAGCGCGGCTCGGTTGGTTCAGCCGCTTTGCCACGCTTGCCCGGCGCCGCCGGACGCTGCCAGCTGCGCGCAACCAGTTCGTTCCAGATGTTACGGTGCTTCGGGGTATGAACGGCGCTCAGGAAACCGGTGATCTGCAACGGCAGATAGTAGATTTCAAGCGATGGCGACTGGCTATTGTTGAAATAGTACGCCGTGATGGCCGGCCGTTGCTGACGCCGCCGCTCCTCCTGCGCCTGCCGGTTTTGAATGGTGTTAAGCGTCTCGACAAGCAGCGTCTTGAGGCTGCGCGGCGAACCAGGCAGCTTCTCTTCGCCAGCCGCTTGCGCTTTGGCGACATCGGCGAGATTACGCTGCAAAAACTGCTTGGCAAACTCAATCGTCAACGCTTCGTCATCGCAGTGTACTGCCAGCAGCCCGCCTCCTACCTTGGCGCAGCCCAGCGGCATGCATTGGAGCGCCAGGATCGCTTCCGGCGCCATCGGCAGCCCGGGATCACCATTGACGAAAAAGTTGATCGAATCATCACCCTGTAAGAGCGGCATTTGCGCCCGCCCAATCCGACCCGGTTGCAGTTTGCCCGACAACTCAAACGCTGCTGCCGGGAGACCGGTGAAGAGGCAGGTTTCGAGCGACTCAGCAGCCTGCGCCCACTGGCGCAGGTGTCGATCCGCCCAATACTTGCGTTTCTGCTGCGCTTCGGTCTTCTTGTCAGGGTCATCAAACCGATCAGGGTTGAACGCCGATTGGGCAAACCATGCATTGCTGGTGAACGCCACCGTCAGAAAACTGCGCAACGGCTGGCGCACGTAGTTGGTCTCGATATAATCGGCGACCTTTTGAAAATCATCTGCTGTCAGATCGGCAAACTGACGCTTGCCAACAAATGCGGTCATTGTCGCAAAGCCGACATCAATGAAGGGATGACCGGTGTATGTGACCTGGTGTGGCATAGACAATATCTCCTCTTCTTTTGGAAGATAAGACCTCTCCGGCGTCACGATTTCATCCATCCCCCACAGAGACGTTGCATTGCAACGTCTCTGTGGGGAGCGCATGGTTAACGCGCCCCGCCCTCATGGGCGCCCACGGGGGGGCGCCCCTACGTTCCGCCACCCGCGTTCTTCCCCCAAGACCCTTGAGGTCGGGCGGGACACCGACCGGGACGGGTGCGCGGCAAGACCTCAAGGGTCGGGCATGTTTCCCGTTGAAGGATAGCATATGACGCCGTCACAAACGCGACATTCGACGCCAGCACGAGAGGCGATGGTCGCGTATGACGCGCGCTGTGCGATGTCCGGTCGTAATGCCCACAATAGCGGGTGAAAAGTTTGTAATGCGCGATACCTTGTTGCATTCGCCAACCTCATATATAATTGCGCTGCTCGCCAGAGTATTCTGGGTCTCACCTTTCAGCCAGCGCTCTGGTTATGGGTTGCCCCGTAACGCAACCAGCGATCCTGGACGATGCGCCTCCACCCTGCTCGTGACAATAATGCCGTGATCGTAGTGCTGCGCCTGGACGACCGCCAGCCACGGATGGCGGCAACAGGCGATTGCCGCGCCGACGGTCAGCCAGTGTGGGAGTTTGCCGCTCAACACGACGCCGCGCTGCGGGTCAAGCGCCGGCAGCGCCGCATTGTCGACGTCGTCGTAATCGAGGTACGGCGTTCCCGGCTGCACTTCGATCCGGGTGTATTCCGAATGAGTTTCGATCTTCCACGAAATTGCAGCAGGCGTCGCCGATGGGGTGCAGTTCAGCGTCACCGGCTTAATCCAGCCGAGGCGAGGATCGAAGAGGTACACAGGGTGCGGTGCGGCGTGGAGCGCTAATGCGGCATACAGCCAGTTCGGCCCGCGTCCATAGATGGAGAGCGACGCCGCCGGCGTATTGGCGAGAGCAAGCGGCAAATGCTCCGGCTGCCAGCGCCGTTCGCCCTGCGGCAATCCGATCAGGCGCGCCAGGTGATCGATATCGATGGCCAGTTCGGTAGGGGCGTGCGACAGATGGTAGGCTTTCAGTTCAGACTCGGTGTAGGTCAGAATCTGTTTCAGCCGTTGCGCCAGCGCCAGCGCCATTGGTCCGGCGGCGCCGGTGGAACGTTCGAGCCTGCCGATCCGCCCGCACAACACCGGCGTCTCAGCGTCAATGCGGTCGTCGCCGTCGAGCACGGAGCGCAACTCGGCGATCACCGGCAACCCGTGGCGTCTGGCGCGCTCGCGCCACTCTGTCAGTCCTTCCGACGTTGCGGAAATGAGGACGGCATGGGTGCAGTAGTCAAGGATGCGCTCCTGGTCGGGCGTGGGTTTCCCGCCGACATCGACGAGCAACGGCAGGTGACGGCGCGCCAGGTCGCGGCAGACCAGATCGACGAAATCGTTGCTGAACGCGCCCTTCTGTCGCAGCAGTCGCACCCGTTCCGGCGGCGTTTCCTGGCTCCAGTCGCCTTCGCCATCGGGGCAGGCGCGCAGCACATAGTGTTCGACACGCCACTCGCGCAGTTGCCGGGTGAGCAGATAGGTCAACACCGACTTGCCGCTATGTGGCGGACCGCCGATGACAATCGCGGGGAATGGGTTCATATGCGACTCCTTTGAATAGGACACGGACGAATGTTGCGCTTCAAGCGCCCGGACTCCCTCTTCTGCCGCAGCGGGGGAGGCGGGGGTTAGGGGAGATGAAGGATACCGGTCATGCACCAGACCGACGACACTTACGCCGCGCTGGTGGCGACGCTGGGAGGGCAGCCGCAGATCGTCACCTTTGCCCTCGACGCCTTGCTGGCGCAGGGTGAGCCAATCAGCGACGTATACCTCGTGCATCTGTCGCTTGCCAACCCGCGCACGCAGCAGGCGTTGCACCTTCTGCAACAGGAATTCCTCAACGACATGTATGCCGGTCGGCGCTGTCGGCTGCGCCGCGCCCCTATCCGCGCTAATGGCGTGGAACTGACCGACATCCGCACGGCTGCCGACGCCGAAGCGACGTGGCAGTGCATGCGCGACCTGATCGCCGATCTCAAGCGTGAAGGGCGGCGACTGCACCTCTGTCTCAGCGGCGGACGGCGCATGATCGCGCTGCTGGCGATGTCGGCAGCCGCGCTGCTCTGCGACCATCAAGACCGCATCTGGCACATGCACACGCCAGAAACGACGTTGCAGCGGGTCAAAGACGGTGCGCAAATGCATGTCACTCCTGCCGACGGCGTGCAGTTGATCCAGGCGCCGCTGGCGCCGTGGGGCGCCTATTTTCCAGTGCTGCGGTCGCTGGCGCAGATGCCAATCCATGCCGTGCAGGAGCAGGTGCGTCGCGTCGCCGCAGTGGATGATCCGCGCTGCCGCCAGGTGTGGGAGCGTCTCAGTCCGCGCCAGCGCGACGTACTGCGCGCCTTTGCCCGCGGATCGCGCCCTGATCAGGTCGCCGATGCGCTGTCGATTTCGTTGAGCACTGTCAATACGCACAAAACCGCCATTCTTGCCGAGTGCCGTGCTGCGTGGGAACTTGCGGACGACGAGCCGCGCGATTACCGCTTTATCCGCGAGCACTTCGCTGCGTTCATCGAGCGAGTATAGCAGCCTGCCCACGTCGCCGGATCAGCAGGAGTGCTGAGAAATAATCAGTAGAGGTGGGGAGGGAGAGGG
>CALGYB010000017.1 GCA_937935075.1 uncultured Roseiflexus sp.
GCTCGACTTCGAGAACGAACACCAGCCGGATGCCTTGTTGCGCCTCGAACCGCACCACGGCGGGCGCTCGCGTGTCACCGGCGACGACTACATCGAAGGTCCGCCCGACCTGATCGTGGAAGTCGCCGCCAGCAGCGCCGCTTACGACCTGCACGACAAAAAGCGCGTCTACGCGCGCGTCGGCGTGCGCGAGTACCTGGTGGCGCAGACGTATGAGCAACGCATCGATTGGTGGGAACTGCACGAAGGGGTGTTCACGCCGCTGCCGTTGGAAGCGGACGGGACGCTGCGCAGTCGCGTCTTCCCCGGCTTGTGGCTCGACCCGGCAGCGCTGTGGGCAGGCGATGCCGCTGCGCTCCTCGCCGCGCTCCAGCGCGGCCTGGCGGACCCGACGCACGCCGCGTTCGTCGAGCGCCTGCGGACGACGTGAGCGCGCGCCCGAAAAAGTCGATTTGGTGAGCGAAGGCGACGCCTTCACCCACCCAAACTGCGCCTCATGAGACAACGCTACCCTTGAGAGCACCCCCTGCCCCAACCCCTCCCCCCAGCGGGGGGAGGGCAGGGGTGGGGGGCAAGGACGCCGTAACGTGAATGTCGTGCCGTTCACCGTACTCGCGCACCCCCCTCCCCCCAGCGGGGGAGAGGGAGTGGGAGGGGGAGGTTGGGTATCAGGACGGCGGTACAGGCGCCTTCAGGCGCCGGGCGGATCAACGCACGAGAGAGACAGGGGAATGGTGGCGAAGCAGGTCAACACGACCCTCAAGCGGAACCGTCCTCGCGTACTTCCGGCGCCCGTGTATGCCAGTCGGTCACACGCTGGTAGGCATCACCGACGCGCAAGAGCATTTCCTCATCGAATGCCCGCCCGATCAATTGCAAACCGATCGGCAGCCCTTCCGCAAGACCACACGGAACCACCAGCCCTGGCAACCCCGCCAGGTTCAGCGGCAAGGTGCAGACATCCTCCAGGTACATCGCCAGGGGATCGTCAGTGTGCGCACCGATCTTGAACGCAACCGTAGGCGTCGTCGGTGCGGCAATGACATCGACCTGCTCGAACGCCTGCTGGTAGTCACGACGGATGAGCGTGCGCACCTGTTGAGCGCGTTTGTAATAGGCGTCATAGTACCCTGCCGAGAGCGCATACGTTCCCAGCATAATGCGTCGCCGCACCTCTGGACCAAACCCGGCGCCGCGGGTGCGCTCAAGTTCATCGAAGTAACTCTCCCCCGCCACGCGCAACCCGTAGCGCACGCCGTCGAAGCGCGCAAGGTTGGCGCTGGCTTCGGCAGGAGCGATCAAGTAGTAGACCGGCAGCGCATATGGGGTATGCGGCAGACTAATCTCGCACACTTCCGCACCCTGGTCACGCAGGACCTCGATGGCAGCGCGCACCGCCGCTTCGACCTCGGGTTGCATGCCGGCAACGAAATATTCACGTGGAACACCGATGCGCACCCCGCGAATATCACCGGTCAGCGCCGCTTCATAGTCTGGCACAGGATGAGCAGTGCAGGTCGCATCGAACGGATCCGCTCCGGCGATCACCTGAAGCATAATCGCACAATCGCGCACCGTGCGCGCCATAGGTCCAATCTGATCGAGCGACGACGCAAACGCCACCAGTCCATAGCGCGACACGCGCCCGTAAGTTGGTTTGAGACCGGTAATGCCGCAGAGGGCTGCTGGCTGGCGGATCGAACCGCCGGTATCGGTGCCCAGAGTAGCCGGCGCTTCACCGGCTGCGACCGCTGCCGCCGAACCACCGGACGAACCGCCGGGAACCCGTTCGAGATTCCAGGGGTTGCGCGTCTGCTGAAAGGCGCTGTTTTCGGTAGAGGAACCCATGGCAAACTCATCGCAATTGAGTTTGCCGAGGATCACCGCACCCGCCGCCTTCAACCGCGCCACCGACGTTGCATCATATACCGGAGTATAGTTCTCGAGCATCTTCGAGGCGCAGGTCGTGCGCAGCCCCTGGGTCGAAATCACATCCTTGACGCCGATGGGAATGCCGAGCAACGGCGACGTATCGCCGGCGGCGCGGCGCGCATCGGCAGCCTGCGCCTGCGCCCGCGCGCCATCGACGTCGATTGTCAGAAACGCGCGCACCTGCGGTTCAACGGCGGCAATCCGCGCCAGCAGCGCTTCGGTCAACTCAACCGATGTAATCTCACCGTGGCTAAGCGCCTCACGCGCCTGGACAACCGTCAACTGATAGAGCGGAGTCATCAGTACCCTCGATTTTTCCCTGTCAGAATGTCAACAACCGTCTTGATGATAATTTTTATGTCAAATAGAAGCGACCAATTTTCGACGTAGTAGAGGTCGTAACGGGTGCGCTCCTCAATGCTGGTATCGCCGCGCAACCCATTGACCTGCGCCCAGCCGGTAATGCCCGCCTTCTGCTTGTGGCGGCGCATGTAGCGTGGAATGCTCTGACGAAACCGCTCGACCCACACCGGTTGTTCAGGGCGCGGACCGACGACGCTCATCTCACCGCGAATGACATTGATGAACTGCGGGAGTTCATCGAGGCTGTAGCGCCGCAGGAACCGCCCCAGCGTCGTCACGCGCGGGTCGTCCTTCGTCGTCCAGTTGCCGATCTGCGGCGCATCGACGTGCATCGTGCGGAACTTGAACGTCGGAAACGGCTTGCCGTCAAGACCGACGCGCTCCTGCACAAAGAAGACCGGCCCACGCGACTCGAGTTTGATCAGCAGCGCAATCAGCAGCATCACCGGTGAACTGAGAGTCAACACCAACGTGGCGACGACCAGATCGAGACCACGTTTGAGCGCACGATTGACCGGGCTGTCGAGCGCAACGTTACGAATGCCGATCAGCGGCAGGCCGCTGACATCGCCGATCGAGACATCGTTATTCGTAATCAACTGGAACGCATCGGGATACAGTTTAATCTCAACCGATTCGTCCTCAGCGAGCGCCACCAATTCCAGCACCTCTGCCGACGTGCGTCCCGACACCGCAATGATCACCTCGTCGGCATGCGCCGCGCGGATGACGCGCCCAAGCGACGCCGGTTTGCCAAGCACCGGCACACCCTCGACCAGCGTGCCGACCGGCGTCGAGTTCGAGATAAAGCCGACGACATGATACCCCATCTCCGGCTGACGCTGGATCGTCTTGAGCACAACCCGCCCTGGATCGCGCGTTCCGACAATGATCACGCGGCGCACATCGATCCCGCGTTTGCGCAATGCTGTCAGAATCGAACGATGCGCCAGACGCAACGCCGCCACGCCGGTCACCGCACCGATCCAGCCGCTGACGAGCACCCGTTCATTCCAGGGCAATGGATCGCGACCAAACTGTGGCTGCATCGCGTTGAAGATCAACGTGGCGAAGGCGCCAAGCGACACCGCCACAACAATCTTGAAGAACTCATCAACACGCGAAACGCCGCGCCGTAGCGAATAGAGGCTGCTCCCGATGAACGCAGCCGCCATCGAAAGATTCAGGATCAGCAGCGACGTCAACCACGTCACCGGACCGACGGCGGCGAGAGCGGCAGCGAATTCTGCATCATCACGCCCTGCCCACAGGAAAACGCCGACAAACGACGCATTGAGCGCCAGCGAGTCACAGGCGAGCAGCGCCAGGATCAGCAATGTGCGCACCACCCATGTGCGCCGGCGCGCGGTTTTAGCCGACGCGGCGCCCGAACGGGGGGCGGAGGAAATTGCTGCCAAGGCTGAGATACTCCTTCAGTGTAATGCCGGTTTCGATCGCTGCATTGAGCAGCGCAGGCGTAGTAGCGGCAAAATGTTTGCGGTGAAAGATGCGCATAGCATCATAGAACCAGCGGATCGTCTGCACTGGACGCTGGCTGCTCGATGCCCGTTTGTGATGGTATACCGTGACCGACGGAACATACATAATGCGCCAGCCATACTGTTTGATGCGATAGGCCCAATCGAGGTCTTCGCCATACATAAAGAACGCTTCGTCGAGCAAACCCGCCTCGCGCACGACGCCGACGCGCACCAGCATACACGCACCCACCACCGCGTCCACCTCCGCTTCGCAATTCTCGTCCAGATAGGTTAGATTGTAGCGCGCGAAGCGCGGATGGCGCGGGAACAGGTACGACAGGCCAATCATCCGGTAGAACGCGACTGCCGGCGTCGGAAATGAACGCCGACACGCCAGATCGAGCGAGCCATCGGGAAGCAGCAACTTTGGTCCGCAGGCGCCAACATCAGGGTGCGCTTCCATGTAATCAACCAATCCATCGAGTGCGCCAGAAGGCACGATTGTGTCCGGGTTGAGCAGCATGAGGTAATCGGCGCCCGACGCCCCTGCCTGATCCGCTTCATTGAGGATCGCACGGATCGCCAGATTGTTGGCATAGGCAAAACCGCCGTTGCGCGAACTGACGATCAGGCGCACCCAGGGGAACTCAGCGCGCACCATTGCGGCGCTTCCGTCGGTCGAGGCATTATCGACCACCCAGACCATGATTGTGTGGTGCGCGTTGTTCTTTTCGATTGAATGCAAACACGCACGCAGCAGATCGCAGGTGTTGTAACTGACAATAACAATTGCGAGCGACGGCACGGTCGGATCCTGCAAACGGCGTACTGATGCCGATTATATCACATCCAATACATAATGCATGAGTCCACTGCACACCGGCTGAACCGCCAGGGACCCGAAGCGCACGAAGGGGAAGAACCATAAAGCGCATTGCCTTCGTGTCCCTTGGCGACCTTCGTGGTTGCTTGTTGCAGTGACGTCATGATTGCCGGGGCGCGCAGCGGGACGCCAGGACGCGCGATGCGTCCACGACTGCCAACGCGCGTTGTGGATCGTTGCGCTGTGCGAACCGGGCGCGCGAATATCGTGGCTGACTGACCGCACGTGAGGATGAGAA
>CALGYB010000018.1 GCA_937935075.1 uncultured Roseiflexus sp.
TTCGTCCACCCTGACGCCGCCTTCGTCCACCCTGACGCCGCCTTCGTCCACCCTGACGCCGCCTTCGTCCACCCTGACGCCGCCTTCGTCCACCCTGACGCCGCCTTCGTCCACCCTGACGCCGCCTTCGTCCACCCTGACGCCGTCGTCCACCCTTGAATGTTTTCATGAAAACCGCTTCAGGGCTGCCAGTCAATGACGCGCTCATCGATCAGCGTTCCGTCTGCGGCGTACATTTCCAGGCGCGAACGCGAGTCGTCAATAGAAAGGAGCAGCCACAGGCGTCCATCGGGCGTCCAATCCCACGCATAGCGCCAGGAGTCGAGGGTACGGATCGGGCGCAGACCACTGCCATCTGCGGCAACCAGCGTGAGCGTTCGGATGCACTCCTCAACCTGACAAACACCGCGCACATCGATGAAGGCGATCATGCGTCCATCGGGCGATCCGCGCATGCCGGCGATAGTCGTGTCCGGGTTGGCGACGATCGTCTGAGGCATTCCGCCGGTCGTTCCCATCCGATAGATACCTGCACTGTCGCCGGAGTACTGGATGTACGCCAGTAGATCGGGCGCTAGGAAAACCGGGTTGGCGATCCATCCTTCCGCCAGCAGGCGTTCATTGCTTCCATCGGTGCTCACCAGATAGAGATCAGGACCACACGCATCCATGCTCAGATCGACGCATCCGCGCAGGAATGCAATCTGCCCGCCGTCGGGCGACCAGACGGCATCGACCTCGGCATCCTCAGTGGCAGTCAGGCGCATCGCAGCGCCGGTTGCCGCATCAATCACATAGAGATCGAAGTAACAGGTATCTTGAATACATCCCCGATCGCTCTCCTTCGTTGAGAATACCAGGAACCGTGAGCCGTCGGGCGACCACGAGCCAACCTCGTGCTTTCCTTCATCTGACACGATCAGATGCGCTTCGCCGTTGCTGACAAGATAGATCTGTCGCGCCTCCCCACTACCAACCGACACTGCCAGTCTGTTCTGCCTGGGAGAGGGCAGCACCGTACCGGACACAAATGTATCCGTTCCCGCTTCGAGGGGGAGAGTCACGACATCTTGCGCTTCACCATGCGCCGGATCGAAGGCGAAGACCGTCACCCCTTGCTCTTTCCGCTGGACGTGATAGAAGAGCAAAGGCGCTTGCGCCGGGTTATCGCCAGAGACAGGCGTTGCCGATGGCGGCGCAACCATCTCTGGCGTGTGCGTAACCGTTGGCGGAGCAGCGGTGACGATCAACGGCGATGGAGTGACCCCAGACGAAATCTCGACCGGAAGAGCGGGCGGTCGTGTCACCGGCTCCGAGAGACTGCACGCAGTCAGCAGCATCAGCGCAATGATTGCGCGCAGCCGTTTTGAACACATTCGACGCATCGTCACCTCCTGATGCAAAGCGAAGAATACCTTCGCCGCTTCCTATTGTACATCAGGGCGCAACAGCGCCTTTCGACCCAACATCTTTCAAATAAGCGCACACAAAGGCGCAAAGATGCCAGACCTGAACTTCATTGAAATGGTCCGTCTTCACTTCGTTGAGAGATATTGCCTTTATAGGAGGTCATATATAAAGATCACGTGTGCCAATATCTTGCTCAGCACACGTGATCTCTTCCTGATTATTGGGGTTTCTGGTTCTTATAGGAAGATCAACCGGACATCAGACAATCGTGTGATCGGCGTTGGCTGCGACAGGCTCAGCCGCCGTGGGCGGCGACAGGCTCAGCCACCGTGGGCGGCGACAGGCTCAGCCGCCGTGGGCAGCGACAGGCTCAGCCACCGTGGGCGGCGACAGGCTCAGCCAACGCCGACCGTTTCACCGACGTTGGCTTCGACAGGCTCAGCCACCGTGGGCTTCGACAGGCTCAGCCACCGCCGACCGCTTCACTGGTGCAAGCGTGGTTGTCCGGATGGAGATTGCTCGTCCTACTAGTTCCTGGTTCTCGGTTCTCAGTTCTCGGTTCTCAGTTCTCGGTTCTCAGTTCTCGGTTCTCAGTTCTCAGTTCTCGGTTCTTCTACCCCCTGACCCTTACCCCCCAGCCTCGCTTCTCGGCGCCATAGCGCGGCAACGGCGTGTAGCGCGGCGTATTCCGGCGCTTCGACGGACGCGGCGAACGGAACGGTTCACGCGGCACACGGCGCTCCACCGGTACACGCTCTGGCTGAGGCATGGGCAGTTCCAGCGTCTCGCGGGCATACCCCAGCAACCCCATGATCTGCCCCAGGTTCTGTGGCGCAATCTCCCGTACCACCAGCGCATCCTCGTCCCGCTCGATGATGATCCGCCGCATTTCCGGCGTCAGACAGTGATGCGCCCCGCCACGACCGGCAATCATCTGCTGGTACGCGCCAACGCCGAAGAACGCGATTTTTTGACCGGGATACGGTTCAGGCAGCAATAGCGGCGGGGACCCCGGTCGCGGAAAGAAATCATCGCTATCGCACGTCAATCGCCCCGCGAGCCGCACCGGACGCACCGATCGGTCCCAGCCGTCGAGCGGCAGAATAATGAATTCCTGCCCTGGAACGATCAGGCTATCGGGCAGAGTGACCATCAGACTGCCGTTGAGCAGCGCCCAATCCGGCGCGTTACCCTGGCCACGCTTGACCCGACCGACTTCCATGATAAACACGTTATGCGACGCCACCGTGTAGCGACCAAATTCCCCAACCAACGCCGGTTGCGGAATATCGTGAGCACCGCAAACCGACGCCAGTGTCCACATCAGGCGCTCAAGGAAGCCGACATAGTCGAAACGAAAATCGAGCGAATAGGCGGATGTCGGCATCCCGCCGCCGAAGTTGAACAGCCACAGCGATGGCGCGCGCTGTCGCAGGCGCGCATATGCTTCCGCCGAACGCGCCAGACGCTCATTCCAGCGCTCAGGGTCCTCGATCTGGCTTCCAACCATTGCGTGGTACATAACCAGGCGGTGCGGCGTGTGGCGCAGCCGCTCGACCACATGTGCAATCTCGTCCGGCGTCAGCCCAAACCGTTCGCCGCCGGGATGGTTGACATCAATATCCATGGGAGCGTGGCGCTCGCGGACGCCAAGGAGCAATGGCTCGCGGCACACAGCCAGCAACGTCTCGAGTTCATCGAGATCGTCGATGACCGGCACAACTCGCGTGAACCCTGCACGGCGCAACGTAACGATTGCCGCGATATAGGCGTTGTCCTTCGAGCCGTTGCAGAAGATGAACCGATCCGGCGGCAGGACTCCTTGTTGCCAGAGATGATGCGCAATTGCGACATCCGCTGCTGCGGAGGTTTCGTAGTGCGCGCCGGAACCAATAGCGGTGCGGACGACTTCTTCTGCAAAGTTGGCTTTCGTTGCATATGCGTAGATGAAGTTACCGGTATACCCGGTGCGGGCACGCGCTATTTCCGCCCACTCGCACATGCGCTCGATCTGTACTGTAATCTGCGGGCAATAGACGACCTCCAGCGGAGCGCCATAGCGCGCCACCATCGCGTTGAGGTCTATTTGATCCGCCAGAAGCAAGCGGTCGCCACGGCGGCTGATGAAATCGTTGATCCGTCCTTCGGGGCCGACGCCATAACGGTCGGTGAACGCGGTGACGTAGGTCTGCCCATTCAATTGGAGTGAACCTCCTTCATCTGCACGAGGCTGGCATTCCGCCAGCGAAACGAGTCCAGAAGACGCAACCGGACTCGCCCGGCAGACTGATGGGCAATAAAACCCCCGCACTCAGGCGGTGCGGGGGCGCATCCTCGAAAGGTTCGTCAGAGGGGACGATCCGGAACGGCGAGCGCCGTACCACACGCCAGAGAGCGTATCTGCTTCGGGCGCGACAGGTCGCAGCGGGATAAATTGGCTTTGCCGTCCATACATCATTCCTGAAAGCTCTGCCGGGGCCATCAGTTCATCGGGTGATGAACAACACTCGTGATGACGCTCCAAAAACCGCAGCGCACCACTGCGCAGGTTTTTGCCGGAGAGCACGGACTCCTTCTGGCGCACAGGCGCCAGGAAAGTATTGTAGTGGATTCTGGCGCGATGTCAAGAGGGAAATTGCTCAATTTGCTCATAACTGTTCACGCTCTTCCTGGGAGCGCCGGCGTTATGTGAGGCGCCCCGGGGCGGCGGGGCGCCGTGCCTTGGCGCTTGCTGCGACCATTCCGCCGCCGCTTCTCCTTTTCGGGGGCAGCCCCCAAACCCCCATTTGAGGCGACCAGCGGCATCGTTTACCCTAACCGTGAAGAGTTACAATTGCTCATGGGTGCAGGCATGATGTGGCAGGAACCACTGCGCGGGGCTTGCCGCCCGGCGCTGCGTCATCCCTGGCTGGCACACCCGCGCTAAACGAACGAAGCCCCGCTGTTGCAAAGTGACTGTCATCGCGCAGAACGCGAACTTTCGCCGGTCAGCACGCAGGGAGCAGGGCAGGCACGGCGGGCGAGCGCAGTGGTGACCGTCACCCGGACGACTACGCTGCCAAACCCAGGCTGCGCTTCTTCTCCTCAACATCGAAGCCATGGAGACGCGCCAGGTTCAAGCCCAGGATTTTCTTCTTCGCTTCCTTCGTCAACTGGCCACATCCATAGCCCTGAACAATATCCTCAGGCAGATCGAACTCCCAGAACGCCTTCAGCGCACCGCGCGGATGCCAGATCGGCGTTTCGCCGCCATAGATAATCTTGTCCTCACCGCACCAGAAGAGGAGCTTCGCCATAGTTTCGGCGAAGACGCGCGGCGAACGCACAACGAAGTTCACCGTCGCACCAATGGAGGCATAGAGGTTCGGGTAGCGCACCAGTTGCCAGCAGATTTCATCGATGATACGTTCCTCAGATGTACACGTTTCTTATGCGGTGCGGAGACTTGCCAGGTTAGCATAGTACGCACCAGACGGGCATGTCAAGATGTTTCCAGTGCGATTGCATCTTTCTGGTTGCGCTGAGCGGGCAATCACTGCCTATCGCTTCTTCCCCGTCGCCAGCGCACATCACACTCACTGCGGTTGCCGAGAGCGCGGTGCAGCACATCGAGCAGCGCAGCGCTCGCGCCGCGTTCAGCAAGGAGCGCCAGCGTCTCGCGGTTGAGGTAGAAATCGGTGTCTTCCACGCTCTCCATCTCCAGGTTGTCGAATAACACTCGCATCTCTTTGCCCGTGACCACGCCAACCGGCTCATCAGTATGCGCGTCGGCAAGAGTGAATTCCTCAGCGTCCTCCAGCGGCGGGCTGAAGAGATCGGCAATATTGATACGCAGTGGCAAGACCCGCACAGGCGGCGTTGCCTCCTTCAGCTCCACCGGTTCATCATCCTCACGGAGAAGGGTCTCAACAATCACGCGCGCAGCATCAGGCCGACCGATGTT
The DNA here is from genome assembly GCA_937935075.1 of uncultured Roseiflexus sp. Lineage (GTDB taxonomy): Bacteria > Chloroflexota > Chloroflexia > Chloroflexales > Roseiflexaceae > Roseiflexus. The sequence goes on from CALGYB010000018.1 coordinate 5,354, forward strand.
GCGCGTGTTTTCACGCATGCGCGCCAGGCGCTCGGGGTGCTGTAGCAGGCGGTCGATTTTGTACGCCAGCGTCGTCATCTGGTTGCAACGCAGCGCCACTCCTTCTTCGAGCAAATGATCGCTATTGCGCTCTTCTTGACCGGGAATGGGTGCAATGATCACCATCGGCAGCCCGGCAGCCATCGCTTCCGACGAGGTCAACCCGCCAGGTTTGCCAATCAGGAGGGTTGCTATCTTCATCAACATCGGCATCTCATCAGTAAAGCCGAGCACACGGAAACGCTTCGCCTGCGGCGCTACCAGTTCGACGAGTTCGGTGCGCAGTTCTTCGTTTCTGCCGCACACCACAATCACCTGCGATGGCGTGGTCATGCTCATGATCTGCTGCACCGCCTCACGCGCCGGTCCCCCGCCCGCAGCACCCGCCGACAGCAGAAGGATCGGCAGGTCGGGGGTCAGGTGGTAGCGTGCCAGCACCTCATCGCGGTCAACCGGCATCTCGAACACCGGATCGACCGGAATGCCGGAAACGGTGATGCGATCCTCCGGCAGACCCAGAGCCATCAGGTGCACCTTTGTTTCCTCCAGCGCCACGAAATAGCGGTTGAAGCGCGGGCTGAGCCACATCGAATGAAAGTCGTAATCGGTCGTCACGATTGCCAGGCGCGTCTCGAACGCTTCCTCCGCCAGCAACTGCGCCACAATACCGGCTGGCATGAAGTGGGTGCAGACCGTGATCGTCGGCTTGAACTCACGAATGAAGCGTGTCAGCGGATCGGCATTGATCCGGTCGAACAGCAAGCGGAAAGCGTCGGTCTTCCACGGCTCGTCGCTCGCCTGGTACCACCACCCCAACAGTTGCGGCCGTTCCTGCACCAGGCGCAGGTAGAGGTCGGAGTAAAAGGCGCGGTACAGTTCGTTGGTGCGTTCGAGCGCGTCGAGGTTGACCAGTTCTGCGACCTGCGGCGAGCGCTGGAAGACCTTTTCGAGCGCAGCGGCGGCGGCTTTGTGCCCCGAACCGGCGCTGGTGGACAGAATAAGAATGCGGTGGTTCACTATCGATCCTTCCCGTGAAAGCAGCCCATAGTATTGTATCCGGTTGTGAACCGACGCTCAAGGGGCGCGCCGGAGGGAGGCCGTTGCGAATCGACAGGCGGCGCCGCTGAGCGCGTATTTGAACAAGTCGATCAGGCAGGCGAAGGCGCTGCCTTTGCCTATCCAACTGCACCTCAGATACGTTCTAACGCAATGCCGATGCCATGCGAGGCATTGCATCAAGCGGCAAGACGGTGATCTGCGTGGTGAGGGCGTACTCCTGCCTCCCTGGATAGATGACCCACAGGTGTTCCAGACCCAGATCGCTCAGGGCAATATGCATCGAACGGGTGACGCCAGGAGCATCGGCATATTTGATCTCGAACCCATAGCGCCTGCCGCGGAGATGGACCAGCAGATCGAGTTCGGCGCCGCTATGGGTCGCCCAGAAATACGCATCGCGCGCATCCAGCAGTCGAATGATCTGTTCAATAGCGAACCCCTCCCACGAAGCGCCCAGTTTGGGATGCGACTGAACATCAGCGAGCGTTTCCAGGTGCAACAGCCCATGCAGGATGCCACTGTCCCGGATGTATATTTTAGGCGACCTGACCTGTCGCTTCCCCAGGTTCTCGAACCACGGCGGCAGCACGCGCACCATATACGCGCCAGCCAGGATATCCAGGTAGCGTCGTGCAGTGGACTCGGACGCGCCCAGCGAGCGCGCGAATTCGGCAGCGTTCCATTGCTGACCGTGAAAGTGGGCGACCATTGTCCAGAAGCGGCGCAGGGCTTCAGCAGGAATAGTAATCCCCAACTGCGGAATATCGCGTTCCAGAAATGTTCGGATGAACGCCGCGCGCCATGCCATGCTGCTTGTATCGTCATCGGCGAGAAACGACCGGGGAAAGCCGCCGCGCACCCAAAGTCGGTCGCGTTGCGCCACGCCCACTTCGGTCAGATCGAACCCTGAAAGATCCACGAATCCGATGCGCCCCGCCAACGACTCCAAAGCGCTGCGTACAAGATGCGGCGAGGCGGATCCCAGGAGCAAAAACCGGGCGTTGTTCTGCGGACGATCAACCAGCACGCGCAGCAACGGGAAGAGATCAGGGCGTTGCTGCACCTCATCGATGATGATCAGCCCGGAGAGGGCTTCTAAAACGGTCAACGGCGCAGAGAGACGCCGTACATCCACCGGATTTTCAAGGTCAAAATAGGTAGACGCTTGCTGCTCGCCAATCAGCCGGGCTACCGTCGTCTTGCCGCATTGTCGCGGACCCAGAAGGGCGACAATCGGGTGGATCGCCAGCAGGCGCGTGATCTGATTGATAACCGTAGGGCGTGGGATGAGCATGGCCCCACTATAATTCTTGAAAATCCTCATGTCAAGTATGGATTTTCAAGGATCTATTCGCCGCTTGCTGCAACCCTTACCCGCCCGACAACTACGGCTTCCTGGCCAGCAATTGGAACAGGACGACCGGTTGACGGATCGTACACGACGAGCAGCAGGCGATAATCGCCATGCGGTGTGACGGCATCGAGTGTCAGCGGGATGTCCTGCTGCACCGCTTCGCCAGGCGCCCACACGGACGCGGGATGCCAGTCGCCAAGCAGACCGTCCCACTGCGCCCATTTACGGTTTTCTTCGTCCAGTACCTGGAGCGACACCATTGGCAGCAGATTGAGGTTCCCACGTTCACCGGCAGCGCGCCAGGAGACCTGGACATTCAGATGTTCACCGGGGGAGAGCGGCGTCGCAGGGGTGACGCCAGGCGGGGGCGACCGGCGCTCGATGATCACCTGTTCCAGCGCCAGGTGTAACTCGTCACACGCCAGCGGCGTTCCATCGAGGAGTGCGCGCTGATGCGCGGGGAGCGGCGAGATGTCGAAACGGGTGCGGGCAGCCTCAACGGAAAAGACCGCTGGCTCGAACACTACCACCGAGCCGCCAGCGATTGTCATAGTAAAGAGCGGCGCCTGCGCCACTGCATTGCCGCCGCTATAGATCGTCAGCACGCCGAAGTAGCGCCCGTCGGGAGGTTTTGCGATGACATCGGCTTCCAGCAGCGGCATGGGAACGTCATTCACCCGCGCTTCAGAGGCGCCACGCGACAGGTCGAGCGTCAGATGCCAGTCGTTTGCCAGCGGCGCCGCCGCCAGCAGGCGCGCGAGGCGCACCGGCGCCTCGAACGTGTCGCCGATAATCGTGACTTCGTAGCGCAACGCATGACGGCCCGGATTCGCCAGGCGGACGGTAATGACAATCCGATCGCTCTGCTGTTCAGTTGCTGCGCTCCAGGCGAAGCGCGTTGTGTCGAGCGAGGTCGAAACAGGCGATAGCGCGTCGGTTGGATACGCGACGGCATGCACGAGCGCCAGCGGCGCTGCGGGGATGACCTGCACCGTTGAGACTATTCCCGTTTCAATCACCGTAACCCCTGCTTCCAAAGAGAGAGTCGTGATGGTGTCGTTCTGGCGCAATGCTATCGTCAGCGGCTCCAGCGTCGCCAGCGTCAGGCGTAATCTTGCAGCCTGCGGCGTTTCCAGGATGAAAGGTTGATCGGGTGCAATGATGCGATTGTGCCCGGCACGCCGCCAGAGCGCAAGCGATGCAGGTGATTTCGGATCGACCGGCGCTGTGACGTAACTGTCACTGCGTCCCGACACAAAAGTCACGTCAGGCGGCATTTCATAGAGCGCAATTGCACTACTCCGCCAGCGCTCCTTCGCACCAATATCCAGGGGCCACGGATCCTCACGCGCCGCCAGCACGACGTAGTCCGGCGTCGCCACGGGGGACCAGAACGACTGCGAGGTATACGCAGAGGCAATCCGTCCCCAGATCTCTTTGCCATACAGCATCGTCGCCAGCATGCCACTGATCGGTCCGGTCAGTGTCTCGTCACTACTCAACAGTACCGTCGCTCCGCGCGGCAGTTGCGCCGCCACCTGGTCGAATGCCGTAATATCGCGGGTGAAGATTGCCGGTCCGCGCATATGATCGGCAACCGTCAACGCCTGCGCCCAACCGGTGCAGGCAAGGATCAGAAGTGCAGCGCCGGATGCCAGAAGCACGCCAGCACGCCGGATGCGTTCGGCGACTCGCTCCACTCCCTGCGCTGCCAGACTCCAGAGCACGAATGACGTGTAGGCAGCGCCCTTCATAAAGCCGTACTCATACGGTCTACCGAAGCGCAGCCAGATCAGCGCTGCTGCGATTGCAGCAACTATTAGCGCCCATCGCAGTCGCGTCCGCTCCTTCACGCTGGTACCATCGCGCTTTCGAGGTGGCAGAACCAGCGCAGCAAGCGCCAGCAACCCCGTCGCCAGCAGCGCAGCGCCCACCAGCAGGTCAGGAGGTTGAGCGCCGCCGCTCGTCAGGCGGAACGCGGTCAGCCCCAGGATTTCGTCAACTCCAATGAACCGATCCGGTCCGATTTTCGGCTCGATCAGCGAGTAGCGAAAACTGAACCCCTCGAAGTAATCCTGGAGCGCAAGCGCAGATGCGGCCAGGGTCAATCCGGAGAGCATCAATGCTGCCAGCGCCAGTGCGATTGGCATCGGGCGCGACTGCGGATCGCGCCACGTTTCGATCAGACGCGCCGCTCCTGCGGCTGCGATCAGCGGCGCCGCGACAACCAGCGCCGGGTAGTAGGCAATCGGTACGGCAGCCAGAACGATTGCCGCCAGCAACGCCGTGCGCCATGCTGCCAGGCGCCGCTGCGCCAGATCATCGACGGCTGACAGACCGATGGTGAGCGCCAGCGCCAGCAAACACCAGGCAGACATTTGCATTCCGAAGTTGAAATAGCCGATCCAGAGCATGAGCGACGTCAACATGGCAAGTGTCGCTCCCAGAGATGCCCCGATCCGTCCCGCACCCATGGTTGCGCGCATCCAGACATACACCGCCAGTGCGGCGAGGACGCGCATAAACGCAATGACCGGCGCAAACGACGCCAACGCACTGGCGCTGCTCAGGATCATGACCATCCCCTGGAACACCGAAAAGCCAAGGGTCAATCCGATCCGCGGCGGATGCGCCGCCAGATCGCGCAGAAGGCTGTGCGGCGCTTCCGAGATGCGTGGCAGGGGATAATCGATCAGATACTGCGCCATCGGCAGGTAGGACTCAGTATCCCACCCGCGCCCAATAATCGTCGGATAGCCATAATTGAGCAATGGCAGGATGCCGGTCAGCAGCGCCAGCAGCGGGGCGATCAGCGCTTCGGGTTGGGCATGCAGCCATGCCAGCGGTCGAGGCGGACCTCCCGAACGCCAGGCATGTGCGTTCAACGCAGTTGCGCCAATCAGAACAATGACCAACGTCCAGCGCAGGTTCAGCGCCAGGCTCGCCAGCATGAATCCGCTCCAGAGCAGAATGGCATAGCCGACCAGCGGCGCCAGCGGCGCGCGGAACGGCGCCAGCGATGGCGGTAGCGCCAGCCGTGCCACTCCCCATCCAACGTAGCAACACAATCCCGCTGCAGCAATGAGAATGAGGCTCAGTTCGACAACGAACGGCATGGCTGTACATTACTCTGGAGACCAGCGAGGAAACGCCCTGGCATACACTTTTGCAAGATCCGGAGTGCAGTCGATAGCAGGGAGGTGCATAGCGCCGTGAAGGTCGGAGGTTTCGCTCAAGAGCCATTGATAATCAGAATAGCGTACAAAATGTTCTACATGCGGCTCATGCCGTGACACAAGCATATACTCCTTCAACGAAGAATGGGAAACACTGTACCTTCGCGTTGTCGGGTTTGAGCATGCAAACTGGCAATGATATCGGCGACGATGATATTGTGGGTGGCTGTAGCGCCCACCGCACATACATCGACCTCGACATACTCGTGTTTGACGTCGCTGCTGCGCTCGAATGCGAGATATTCTTCAACTGTCCAGGATCGCTTCGACTGTGCGGTCATGCGGTCTGGCTCCAACATCTTCCGAACACGCTCACCCAGAGGCGCAAAGGCGCAACAACTCTGTATGATAAAGTCATCGACGCTCGTATGCTCTTCCTTTTCATGGAGCGACCAACCAGATGTTGCACAATACTTTCCCGTGATGACCGTCTTGCGGCGGACGTTGGCTGATCTGTCGCAACCAACGTCTGCTGCTCCACGTCCTTGATTGTCCAGGTTTCGGTTGATCGCTCTATTAGTTACGCATACTCCGGCAATGCCTATCATACGAGGAAACCAGCAGTTCTGCAAACAGGGCGGGTTTATAGGCGCAGTCACGACCGTCAGAGCGAACGCGCCGCAGCGGTCGGGGCAGATCGGCAGCCTGCCCCAACCCTTTGAACGCATGTCTACCGGCGCGCGAGAATATGATCGAGAGGCGAGGGGCAAGAGGCGAGAGGCGAGAGGCGAGGGGCAAGAGGCAAGAGGCGAGAGGCGAGGGGCAAGAGGCAAGAGGCGAGAGGCGAGAGGCGAGGGGCAAGAGGTGAGCAGGTGAA
>CALGYB010000019.1 GCA_937935075.1 uncultured Roseiflexus sp.
CGTTACCTGCTCGAAGCCCCCGGTCGCTACGCCGCGCCGCAGGTCGCGGAGGCGACGGCGCAGGTTACGTTCGCCTGTCTGCCCGACATCGCCTTCCGCGTCGCCGATCTGTTCGCCGGTGCGCCGGATACGACGATGTAGAGCCTATCCGAAGCATCGCCGCTTGGGTAGACGAAGGCATTGCCTTCGTCTACCCGGAGAACTTGCCTTCGTCTACCCGACGAACGTTGTACCCGACGAACTTGTGCGGACAGAGTCTTAGCCGAGCGCTGCCACGGCGCGCTTCACACTCTCTTCAGGCTTGACCTTAACCGCCGCTTCGACAATCACGCCGTTTTCGTCGATAACGAAGTGGCTGCGCTCGATACCCCAATACTTCTTGCCATACATCGACTTCTCAGCCCAGACGCCATATGCCTCGGCGATGGCGTGATCCTCATCGACAAGCAGCGTGAACGGCAAGTTGTGCTTGGTCTTGAACTTCTGGTGCGACTTGACGCCATCCGGGCTGACGCCGAGCACTACGGCATTTTTCTCCTCGATCTGTGGATAGGCGTCGCGAAAGCCGCACGCCTGCGTCGTACAACCGGATGTGTCGTCCTTGGGATAGAAGTAGAGGATCACCCGTTTCCCGCGAAAATCGGCGAGCCGGATAGTCTCGCCGGAGTCGGCGGTTGCCGTAAAATCCGGCGCCGGATCGCCGACCTTGAGCCGTTGTTCTGCCATGAAATACGCCTCCAGGAATGATGTCGGTTGTGCGTGTCCTGCATTCTCGCAACCTGCCCTCGCAGGTCTTATAGAGCGATCAACCCAATGTTGCGCAATCATTGCCCGTGGTGACTGTCCTGCGGCGGGCGTCGGCTGAGCCGGTCGAAGCTGGCTGAGCCGGTCGAAGCCAATGTCCGCCGCTCCACGTCCTTGATGATCCGGGTTTTGGTTAATCGCGCTATGAGACATGCCCTCGCAGGAGAAGGCATGCGTTTCCAGACATGCCTCCGCCGAACACGCCAGCAATGCCTTTCTCACAAAGTGTAACGCAGAAACGCACAGCGCGGATGGCGGAAACGCTCTCATTATGACCACAAAGATGCCAGACCACTTGTTTTGTCAAGTTTCTATGTGATTTTATTGTCACCTTGCCGGCGCACCGGCGCGCCGGCTCTGTGCTACAATGCGTTCATGCGGTTCGATGTACTGACGCTATTTCCAGGGATGTTCACCGGTCCGCTCAGCGAGAGCATCCTCAAGCGGGCGATTCAGGCCGGGCGCATTTCCGTCGTACTTCACGATATTCGCGCCTACGCCACTGACCGTCATCGTACCACTGACGACGCCCCCTACGGCGGCGGGGCAGGTATGGTGATGAAACCCGAACCGCTCGCTGCCTGCATTCGCGCAGTGCTGGCGATGACCAACGGCGACGCGCAAGAATCGGCGACCAAACCACCGGTTCTTCTGATGACGCCCGATGGTGAGCCGTTGACACAGCGCGTTGCCGCTGAACTTGCGACGTACCCGCGCCTGGTGCTGGTGTGTGGACGGTATGAGGGGGTGGACGAACGGGTGCGCGAAGCGCTGATCGACCGCGAGTTGTCAATCGGCGATTATGTGTTGACCGGCGGCGAACTGGCGGCGATGGTCGTGATCGATGCCGTGGCGCGCCTGGTTCCTGGCGTGATCGACGCCGAATCCGCCGCCGAAGAGTCGTTCAGCGATGGATTGCTGGAATATCCGCAGTACACCCGTCCTGCTGTGTGGGAAGGGCGGGCGGTGCCGCCGGTACTGGTCTCCGGTCATCACGGCGAGGTGGCGCAGTGGCGGCGGCGTGAACGACTGCGCCGGACGTTCGAGCGCCGTCCCGATCTGCTGGCGCACGCCGTTCTGACCGACGCAGACCGTGCGTATTTGCGAACGCTGGGTTGGCATGATCCGAGTGATCCAGAGAACAGAAGGGAATAACCGTTTACAGGTGACAGAAGCGACGCCGCCAGTCGTCCAACATGGGGTTTGGGGGAAGCATCCGAGGAGAACAATCGGCGACGGAATGGCTCCAACCGGCGCCCCTCCAACCAAAGGCATCTCTCGTGCGAGCACGATGCCTGTACTCCCGGAAGAAGCATGAACGGGGATGGGAGGGAGCGGGGCTTCCCGCTCTGGCAAAAAGTTGATCGAAGGTCAAACGTCTTATATAATTGCCGCAATCGTCATTATGGCGATCATTCTGGCGGGTACAGCAGTCGGTCGCGCCAGGCAACGCGCCCGATCCGCTCGAGCGAGTAGCACCGCCGTTAGAGGAGGAGCGATGTTCGGCAACAGAAAACAGTCTCAGGCGCTTCCTGCACCGGCGCTCAATGGCAAGCCAGAGACGGTGATTGGCGCCAACACCAGCTTCGTTGGCACCCTCAAATCCGATGGCAACATTCGGATCGATGGCAGAGTCGAGGGCGATGTCGAGATCCTGGGAAACCTGATCATTGGCGAAACAGGGCAGGTTATTGCCACCATCAAGGCGCAGAACGTTCATGTGTCCGGCGCAGTGAAAGGTGAAATCACGGCTATCGAACAACTTGAAATTTCGCCAACGGGCAAGGTCTGGGGCGATATTACCACATCTGCGTTGCATATTGAGCCAGGCGGGTTGTTCCGGGGGCAAAGTTCGATGACGACGAATATCGACGAACCATTGCTCCTCGAAGCGCCGCGCCCCGACCGTCGCGATTGAGGCTGCCGTCGTTCAGGAGTCGGTATTATGCCCCGGCCTCAACGCTCTTTCACGAGAGGCGACCCCACGCTTCGCAAGCGTTTGCATCCCAAACGCGCCGGGATTCATGTGTTGACCCTGGTTCTGGTTGTGCTATCGCTCTGGATGATGGCAAGTTTCGTCGGTCAGATTATGACCGGCGCACAACTGGAACAGCGTCGCGCTGCGTTGATTGCCGAAAATGCGCGGCTCGAAGCGACCAATCGCGCGCTGCTCGATCAGGTGGAGTATGCCGAGTCGCCTGCCTATGCCGAACAGATTGCGCGCGAACAACTCGGGCTGGCTGCCGAGGGCGATACGGTCGTACTGCCAACATTCGAGGACCGTCCGGTGAGTGAGGCGACGCCAACTCCGGTTGCGTTGCCCGCGCCGACGCCGCAACTCAACTGGCGCGCCTGGGTGCAGGCGTTGACCGCAGAAGATATGCCGTAAACAGCAAACGACCCTGGCGTGCATGCCAGGGTCGTTTCATGCCGAATGAGATCGTTACTCGTGCAGGCGCGTCGTGTCGCCCGTGGCAGCGCGATCCGCCGATATGTGCGGCGCAGCGCCAGGGGATACCGTGATCGGTACATTGGTCGTCTCCGGCGGATGTTCGGTTGAACGTGGGCGACGTAACCCGCTGATGAAACGCTGCATACGGGCGTCGATCTCCGCTTCGCGCCCGCGCGCCAGAATGCTGACGCCCGCCAGGAACAACACACCGGGGAACAAAAAGTCGATCAGCAGGAGCAGACCCAACCCGACACCCCAGAGAACAGACTGCACGGCGTCGGATGTGCGTGTCGCGCGCCGCTGAATGTATGCCGCCACGCCGCCAGCAATCAGCGCCCCTGGCAGCAGCAGCCACCACAGGTTCAGCCACCAGATGACACCCAGGACGATCAACCCAATCCCGATCACTGCTGAGCGACGGTTATCATGCACGAAGTTCATGGTTCTACTCCTTATCTTGTGCCACCCCATCTGCACTGTTGTACGCCGGAGTGATCGGTTTTGTTGCACGATGCACCTATGACGCTCTCCGTCATTATTGTGACCTGGAATGGCCGGCGCTTCCTGGACCCCTGCCTGCGCGCCGTCGCTGCGCAACTTCAGACCGACGACGAGATTATCGTAGTCGATAATGGTTCGAACGATGGCACTGCTGACTGGCTGGCGCATGCCTGGCGTGCGGTGCGCCTCGTCGTGCTGCCATCGAACCTGGGATTTGCCGGCGGTGTCAACGCCGGGTTGCGTACAGCGCGCGGCGATCTGCTGCTCCTGCTGAACAACGATGCGTTTGTTGAGCCGGGATGCGTGCCCGCACTGGTCGAAACAATGCGGCAACACCCGCAGATTGGCGCAGTCGCCGGCGTGCTGACGTTCGATCACCGCCCTGAACTGGTCGCCTCGGCGGGTATCACTGCGCGCCGCGACGGGGTGGCGCTTGATCGGTGGACTGGACGTGATGTGTATTCGCTGCCAGCAGCGCCGCAACCGGTGATGGGCGCAAGCGGCGGACTGGCGCTCTACCGGCGAACCATGCTTGATGACATCGGACTGATGGCGCCGAATTTCTTCAACTATCTCGAAGATGTTGATCTGGCCTGGCGCGCCCGGTTGCGGCAATGGCCATGCCTTCTCATTCCCGCTGCCCGCGCCCGGCATATCTATTCCGCTACCGGTGGGCAGGGGTCGCCGTTGAAGCAGCGGTTGCTGGGGCGTAACCGCTGGCGCGCCGTCATCCGTTGCTTCCCGCCCCGTGTGTTACGCGCCTGCCTGCCTCATATGCTGGCGTATGACGCAATGGCGCTGGCATACGCGACGCTCACCCGCAAGCCCGCGATGATCGCCGGACGAATCGAAGCGCTGCGCGACTGGTCAATGCTGATGCAGGAACGACGGCGCATTCAGGCGCGGCGCACGGTTTCGGATCAGGCGTTCGCCGCATGGCTCGAACCGCCGCCGTCGCCGTGGCGGACGCTGCGCGCAGCAAAACGACTCGATGCGCTGCTGGAAATGAGGGGACGGTGAAGACGTGAACGTGAACGACCGACGCCGGGCAGGCAAACATTGAGTCGGTGGCGGTATGGTTGCGACAGGCGCCAACGCAAGGCGCCCTGCCGCCGCGTGCCAAGCGCGTATGTCGGCGAGACGCCAGCGATCTCATAGAGCGATCATCCAAAACCTGGACGATCAAGGACGTGGTGCGACTGACGTTGGCTGAGCCGTAGGAGTCATTACAGTTGCATACGCATTGGGCCGCTTTGTACGATCAAGGACGTGGTGCGGCTGACGCTGGCTGAGCCTGTCGAAGCCAACGTCAGCCGCACGACGGTCAACACGGACAATGATTGTGCACCATCTGGTTGATCTTCCTATCAGGAGACGCGCATCCCGCCGCCGCGCGCCATCGACAATATACACCCCTACGCTTGCGCATCTCCTGCAAAAGCCTGATACAATACACAATACATGGGTCGACTGCACACCGGCTTCACCGCCAGGGACCCGAAGCGCACGAAGGGAAAGAACCATGAAGCGCATTGCCTGTGCGTCCCTTGGTGACTGCGTAACGCGGAATGTATTCCGCCCGTCTGCCGATAGATAATGAAGCGCATGTCCTTCGTGTCCCTTGGTGACCTTCGTGGATACAGGCTTCACCGCCAGGGACCCGAAGCGC
>CALGYB010000020.1 GCA_937935075.1 uncultured Roseiflexus sp.
CATGTTGTGCGCGGGAAGGGGGAAACGTCCCGGACGCTTGAGGTCTGCACCACTCCCCACTCCCCACACATCCCTTGCTCCCTTTACCACGTACCACAACATACCATCCTGCAATCAGTCGATGTACTGATGCACAATAGGATGTTTCACCTATAGACGGCAGGCTGGCGCACTGCTATACTGCTTGTCAGAAGAACTGCGGCACGGCGCTCTACCGATGCTCATTCTGAAGGAGAAACCCACCATGACGGCACTTCTCATCGCTTCCGCAATCGCCCTGATGATCTTCGCATCTCGTCGCGCCGCGCTGCGCCTCCAGGCACGCCCCGTTCCTGTGCGAGTCACCACGCGCACCCGACGCTGAGTCGCTGTTGCGGGGCTGTTGAGTCACGAGGGCAGGGTTTATAACCCTGCCCATTTTTATTAGCGTCGATCCGTCGATCTGTTGCTTTGAGGCGCCGGGTTTTGGGGAGGCAGCGGCGCTATGTTTGCCAGGGGCAGGCAAAGGCAATGACCTGGCCTGCTTATCCTCAAATGTGGCGTGTTACTCACACTCACATGGCTTCATTGTGCCCCTTGCGCTGCACGCCGCGCTCGAAGATCGCCACCAGGCTGTCGGCGGCGCGTTGCGGATCGATCGGGCTTGGCGCCGCGATATGCCACTTGTGCAACGCGCTTGCCAGACCAAAAAAGGCGCGCACGACCGCCTCCGGATCGAGCGCGGGATCGATCTCGCCCTGCGCGATGCCGCGCTGCACCAGTGCGACGATATCGTCACTGACGCGCCGGATGCATCCAAAGGCCTCGTCGTTGGCGCAGAGCAGACGGAAGATTTCGGGCCAGGGACCGATGCCAAGGGTGTGCATCTGTACCTGACGTTGGAGGATCTGACGCATGATAAAGCGTAACTGCTCCATGGGCGAACGGTCCGCCTGCGACTCGATCAACGCGATCATCTGTTTCATTTCGCGCGTCGCCGCTTCGATGACCAGTTCTTCTTTTGTTGCGAAATGGGCGTAGAGCGTCGGTTTGGAGATGCCGACACGGGCTGCCAGTTCGTCCATCGACATGGCGCTGTAGCCCTTCTCTGCCACCATTTCCTGCGCAGCGCTCATAATCTCTTCGCGGAGCGCTTGCTTCTGCCGCTCACGAAGTGTCAGAGTCATCAGGTTTTCCTCTCACGGGTGTCACATCATCTTCGCCGGCAGCGCCCAGCCATCCGCCTGCCCGCCCGGCGGCTGAAGCCGTGGGCTCCTGCTGCGAAGCCCGCCTTCGTGGGCTAGACCGGGCGGTACCGGATTATTTTCTCAAACTCCATCAGCTGCGGGCTATAGTTGTGAAGCCTGCCTTCGCGGGACATACGAGTCTAATTTCTTAACCTCATACCGCGTTCCCAGAGACGATCATCACTTATCACTCATCACCCTCAGCCGCCGCGACCTTTGCACCTTCCACCTTCTACCTTCGCACCTGCTCTGTTGAACCACAAAGCCACAGAGGACACAGAAAAGCCACAGAGGACACAGAGAGATCCAAAAGACTTGTCTTTTCCTGGACCTTCTCGCCTCTCACCTCTCACCCCTCACCTCTCACCCCTCGCCTCTCACCCCTCACCTCTCACCCCTCACCTCTCACCCCTCACCTCTCACCCCTCACCTCTCACCCCTCACCTCTCACCCCTCGCCTCTTACCCCTCACCTCTCACCCCTCGCCTCTTACCCCTCACCTCTCACCCCTCGCCTCTCACCTCTCGCCTCTCACCTCACACCTCTCACCTCTCGCCACGACATCCAGACTGCACGTACTTCCGTATAACCACGTTGGAACATCAAAACCTACCAACCAGTCAAAATTCCTACTTGCGCGTAAAGATATTTTACTGTATAGTAGTCCTGTTGTAAAGTGCGCTTTGGAACCCGTCGTTCCACAGTGCAACGCACAGTGCGGTGCGGGCAGTCGGGCAAGGCTTTTCGCCACGTTTTGATTTCGAGGTTCAATACCCTCCCGCCTGTGGCGGGCACACACGGAGGCAGGCTGTATGGCAATCCAACGACGTGAAGAGCAACTCAACGGTATGCCCATCTCGGATACTTCGATCCGTCAGCCGGTGTTCGTGACGATGCTCATGTTGCTGACGATCGTGTTTGGCATCCTGGCGTTCCGCTCGCTCCCGGTCAATCTCCTTCCCGATTTTGAAGTGCCGATCATCGCCATCAGTGTACCGTACCCCGGCGCCGGTCCCGAAAGCGTCGCCGATCAAGTCGCCAAACCGATCGAAGACGCGGTCAATACTATTGAGGGCATCGAAAATATCACCACCAACGCCAGCGAGGGCCTGGCGCTCATTATTCTCGAATTCGAACAAGGCACCGACATTAACCGCGCCGACCAGGACGTGCGCGAAAAGGTCAATGCCATTCGCCCGACATTGCCGCGTGATGTTCGTGAGCCAATCTTCCAGAAATTCGACCCGAACGCTGCGCCGATCATCTCCTTCGCCATCGCCGGAACGCAGAATCAGTCGCCGCTCGACGTGCGCCGGGTTGTCGATAACGAAATTGCACCACTGATCCAGCGCGCGCAGGGTGTCGGCTCGGTGCAGATCTCCGGCGGGCTGCAACGCCAGATCAATGTGCAGATGGACCTCGAGAAACTGCGCGCCTATGGCATTCTGCCGGTGCAGATCACGCGCGCGTTGCAGCAGGCGAATATCAATCTTGGTCTCGGTTCGATCACTGCCGGTTCGCAGGAGATCAACCTGCGCGCGCCGTCGCTCCTGCAAACTCCTGAAGATATTGCAAAAGTCCAGATCACCGGAACGCCGTACCGCATTGGCGATGTCGCAACCATCGAAGACGGCGTTGCCGAAAAGCGCAGTTATACCCGGCTCAACGGCGTTGAAGCGATCATCATCGACGTTCGCAAGCAAAGCGGCGCCAACACCGTTGCGGTCGCCGATAATGCAAAGGCTGCCATTGAACGCGCGCTTGCCAACCGCAGCGATCTGACGTATATCACGCCGCGTGACTCGTCGGAAGCGGTGCGCCAGTCGACGATCAGTTCGCTCGAAGAACTGATCTACGCATCGGTGGCGGCGCTGCTGGTGGTCATGCTCTTCTTCAGCGGCATACGCAACATGCTCGTCACCGCTGCCGCTCCCGCTGCTATCGCTCTGGTCGGTCTCGTCGTCCTGCCCGCCATTGGCGTGCCGGTCGATAAGGTGCTCGTGCTGGCGATTGCGATTGGCTTGCTGATTGTGCTGACGTTCATCCGTGACCGCAATACCCTGGTGACGATGGCCGGTCTGCCGATCATCTTGATGGGCACCTTTGCGCTCATGCCGGTGTTCGGGCTGTCGATCAACCTGATCACGCTGCTGGCATTGGCGCTCTGTGTCGGTCTGGTGATCGACGATGCCATCGTGGTGCGCGAGAATATCTTCCGCCACACGCAGCGTGGTGAGACGCCGCGCGTCGCTGCCAGCAAAGGCACGGCGGAAGTGGCGCTCTCGGTGGTGGCGATGACTCTGACGGTCGTTGCGGTCTTCGTGCCTGTGACGTTCACGACCGGCACAACCGGCATCATCTTCAAGTCGTTTGGTATTACCATTGCCGTTGCTATTCTGCTGTCGCTGGTGGAAGCGTTCATGTTCGCGCCGATGCTCTCCGCCAATCTCTTCCGTCGTCAGAAGGTGCAGCCGCACCCGCACGACGAGGCGCATTCGCACACCGGCGATGTCGGGCGGGCTGCGCGGCGTCTGCGCAATATCGATCCAAACCAGGCAGACGCCAGCCTGCTCCACGAAGCCGAAGAAGATCCGGGTCCGATTGGTCGGTTCTACGAACGAATCCTGTCCTGGAGCCTGAGCAGTTTGCGCAATCGCCTGATTGTCATTGCCACCGCAGTGGCGGTGCTGGTGTTGAGCGTGGTTGTCGCCAGCGGCTTGAAGTTCAGTTTCTTCCCGCAGCAGGAATCGGGTGAGTTTCTGGTTGGATTCGAGTTGCCGCCTGGCATCGCCCTGGCGGAAACCGACCGGCTTGCGCGGCAGGCGGAACAGATTATGCTGGCAGACCCGGATGTTGAGTCGGTGATCAGCACAGTCGGCTTTGCCGGGGCGCCGGAGCGCGCCGAGTTCTTTGTGCGCCTGAAGGACGATGTGCCAACCCGTTCAGTCGAGGAACGCTTGCGTCCGCAACTGGCGTTCCTGCCAAATCTGACATTCGGTCTGCCGTCGATTGGCGCGCCGACCTCAACCGGCGTCACCGGCCGCCAGTTGCAGTTGAGCCTGCAAACCACCGAGCCGGTGCAGAACCTGGCGCCGGTGATTGAGCAGATCAAGGCGGAAATGGCAGCCATCCCCGGTGTGGTTGATATTGACACGAACTATCGCCCCGGCAAGCCGGAACTGCGCTTCATCGCCGATCCGGAGCGCATCGGCGACCTGGGGATCACCAATGACGAAATTGCGTCGTCGGTGCGCGCGCTGGTGAACGGTGACCGCGCGACGGTGTTGCGCAAGGAAGGGCAGGATATCGAAATCATTGTGCGCCTGCGTCCCGAAGACCGTGCCACACCGGAAGCGTTGCAAAACATCGCCATTCCGACCCGCAGTGGCATGGTTCCGCTGAGTGCGCTGGGGCGGATTGAACTTGCGTCGACGCCGCAAACAATCCGGCGCTACGACAAACTCAATCAGGTCATCATCGGCGCCAACCTGCAAGGGCGCAACCTCGGCGAAGTGCAGAACGAACTGCAACAGCGCCTGGAGGCGAAGGGGATCATTCCACCGACGGTGATTGCGAGTTTCACCGGTCTGGTGCAGCAGCAGACCGAAGGGTTCGAGTCGTTGCTGCTGGCGATGCTGCTGTCGGTGATCTTTGTCTACATGGTGCTGGCGTCGCAGTTCGGCTCGTTCACGCAACCGCTCGTGATCATGGTGGCGATGCCGTTCAGTTTCATCGGTGCGTTCCTGGCGCTGCGCCTGATTAATATCGATCTCGACATCACCGGCATGATCGGATTGATCATGCTCCTCGGTCTGGTGGTGAAGAACTCGATCCTGCTGGTGGACTTCACCAATCGCCTACGGCGCGCCGGACTCGACAAGCATGCCGCGCTCGAACTGGCCGGCGCCATCCGTCTCCGCCCGATCCTGATGACTACGCTGTCGCTGGTGGCCGGCGCACTGCCGGTTGCAGTGGGCATTCACCTGATCGGCACCGGCGAAGGCGGCGAGTTCCGCAAGGGTCTGGCGACGGTGCTGATCGGCGGGTTGACGACCTCGATGCTCCTGACGCTGCTTGTCGTGCCGACCGCCTACAGTTTGATGGAATCGTTTACCGAGCGCGTGTCGAACTGGTTCCGCCGCCGTTTCGATCCAGAAGGATGGGCAGAAGAGCAGGCAGCGAAAGAGACAGATCTGGCGCCGGTTAATGGCGGCGTTCCGGCAGTCGCCTTGACCCTAGTGAATGGCGGGACGGTGAGCGTACCGTTCAATCAGGTGCATGGCGAAGAGCCTAACGGACATACGCCGGTTGACGCCCCGCAGAAGGTTGTGGAGTGAACGAGGCGAGAGGCGAGAGGCGAGAGGCGAGAGGCAAGAGGCGAGAGGCGAGAGGCAAGAGGCGAGAGGCGAGAGGCGAGAGGTGTGAGGGGGTGCCGCTGGAGAGACGTTGCATTGCAACGTCTCCACACAATGCAACGTCTCTGCGGTGAACAAAGGTCGAGAGACCTCGATTCGCATCACCATATCGGACAAATCACAGACATCCAAACCAAGGAGAAACGAGCCGTGAAACGTGGTCGCTTGATCACAGGAGTGCTGACCGGACTGACCGTTGTGGCGTTGGCGGCGTGCGGCGCACAACCAGCCGCTCCCGCGCCGACCGCCGGCGCGCCGGCGGCTTCTCAGCCTACCGTCGTTGTGCCGACGCCGGTGCCGCTGCCGACCAGCCAGCCAATTCAGATCGGCATTACCGGCATCGGTGAAGTCAAGAGCGCGCAGGATGCCAATCTGTCGTTCCAGGTGCAGGGCACGGTAGCGGAGGTGTATGTCAAGGAAGGCGATGTCGTCAAGAAGGGCGATCTGCTTGCCATTCTCGACACTCGCGCCTTCGACCAGCAACTCGAACAGGCGAAAGCGGCGCTGGCGAATGCGCTGGCGCAAGAAGCGGCGCTGACCGAAGATCCGCGCCAGGTGGACCTCAACGCTGCGCGCGCAGCGGTGGCGCAGGCGCAGGCGGCGCTCGAAGCGCTCCAGCGTGGCCCAAAGGAGCAGGACATTCGCATGGCGGAAGCGGCGCTGGCGGCTGCTGAAGCCAACCTGCAAGCCACCCGTGATCGCCTGTCGTTCGCCAAGACCCAGGCGGAGATCCAGATGGAACAGGCGGCAGCGGCGTTGACGCAGGCGCAGGCGCGCTATGCGCAGGCAAAGTACAACTGGGAATATGCGCGCGACAGCGGCAACGACCCGATTGTGCCTGAAGTCACGGCGCCGAACGGGCAGCGTGTGCCCAACAAATTGAGCGACGGGCAGCGCGAAAACTACTATGCCCAGTTCGTTCAGGCGGAGGCCGGGTTGCGCCAGGCGGAAAAGGCGCTCGAATTGGCGGTCAAAGGCGCCGAGAGCGCGCGTCAGGCAGAAGTGACCGGTATTCAAGCAGCGGAAGCGCAGGTTGAACAGGCGCGCCTGACGCTCGAAAAACTGCGGTTGCCCCCCGATCCGGATCGACTGGCGGCAGCCCGTGCAGCCCTGGCGCAGGCGCGCGCGCAGGAAGCGCGCATCATCCCCGACCCGCGCGAGTCGCAGAAGGCAGCGGTTCGCGCCGGTATCGAACAAGCGCAGGCGGCGCTGACCCTGGCGCAGATCAACCGCGAACGCGCCGAACTGCGCGCACCGTTCGATGGCATTGTCTCGATTGTCTCGATTGATCCGGGTGATCCGAGCATCACTCAGGGGCTGCCAGCCATTCAGATCGTCGATATGAGCAAACTGCACGTCGATGTTCAGATCAGCGATGTGGACATCAGCCGGGTGCGCGAGGGTCAACCGGCGAAGATCGCAATCAGCAGCATCCCTGACCGCGAGTATACCGGCAAGGTTGAGTTCATCGCCCCAACTGCGACAGTGCAGGGAGTCTCACGCAGTTACCGCGTGCGTATCGCGCTCGACGACATCACCGGACTGCGGGCAGGAATGAGCGCACGGGTTGATATTCTGGAGTAACCGTATCTCTGGCGAGGCGACATGAGGGCGGGTCTGAGACCCGCCCTTACGGTGTCTGCGCACCAGACGCGCGGGACGGCACGGCGAGGCGGGGCACGCAGGGGCGGGTCTCCGACCCGCCCTACTGCACCCCAGCATTCTTCCTGCGAGAGTTCTAACAAAACATTAGCGCGCACATGCTAACCTTCGCGCTATTATAGAAAGAAAGGAACTACTCAATGTGTCACTCGTCACTCTCTTGAGAATACCGGAGTAAACGCTATGACCGCGGAAACTGAAGCCACCATGCACGAACCCACGGCGGTGCCGTTTCGTGCCGAAGTGCGTCAGTTGCTCAACATCCTGGCACATTCGCTCTACACCGATCGCGAAATCTTCCTGCGTGAACTGATCTCGAATGCGTCCGATGCGCTGCACCGTGTTCAGTTCGAGATGTTGACCAATCAACATGTGCGCGATCCAGACGCCCCTTTCGAGATTCGTATCAGCGTCGATAAGGACGCGAAAACGATCACAATCAGCGACACCGGTATCGGCATGACCCGCGAGGAACTGATCGAAAACCTGGGGACGATTGCGCACTCGGGTACGCGCATGTTGATCGAAAACCTGGAAGCTGCGCAACGCGCGAATATCATCGGTCAGTTCGGCGTCGGTTTTTACTCCGCATTCGTGGTTGCCGATGAAGTGACGGTCATTTCGCGTTCATACCGTCCCGACGCCGAAGCAGCGCTCTGGCGCTCGCAGGGAGGCGAAAGTTTTGTCGTCGATGCAGCGGAACGTGAGCAGCGCGGCACAACGATCATTCTCAAATTGAAAGAAGAGGCGCACGAATTCGCCGATGAATGGCGGTTGCGGCAGATCGTGCGCCGCCACTCGAATTATGTCGCTTTCCCGATCTACATTGGTGACGAGCGCGTCA
The DNA here is from genome assembly GCA_937935075.1 of uncultured Roseiflexus sp. Classification (GTDB taxonomy): domain Bacteria; phylum Chloroflexota; class Chloroflexia; order Chloroflexales; family Roseiflexaceae; genus Roseiflexus. The sequence continues at coordinate 8,148 of CALGYB010000020.1, forward strand.
ATGAGTCGACGGCGCTCTGGCATCAGCCGCCGCGAAATGTCGAAGCAGCGCAGTACCACGAGTTCTACCGCCAGATGACGTTCGACTACGACGATCCGCTATTGTATGTACACTTCTCGTCTGAGGCGCCGCTCGACTTGCACGCCATTCTGTTTGTTCCCGCGAAGCGTGAGCGCGGCTTTATCGAACGGCGGATGGAGGGGAAGATCCGTCTCTACTCGCGCAAGGTGCTCATTCAGGAAGACGCAAAGGACGTTCTGCCGCCATACTTCCGCTTCGTCGAAGGCGTGGTCGATAGCGAAGACCTTCCGCTCAACGTCTCGCGCGAAGGTGTGCAGCGCGACGCCGGTCCGAACCGCGATCCTATCGTGCAGCGCATCAAGAAGTCGCTGACCAACCGCCTGACGAAAGAACTGGTCGATCTGGCGGAGAAAGACCCGGCGAAATACGCCGCCTTCTGGCGCGAGTTCAGCCCGTTTATCAAGGAAGGCATTGCAACCGACCCGCTGGCGCGCGATGATCTGTTGCCGCTGCTGCGCTTCCATACAACGAAATCAGGTGATCAACTGGCGTCGCTCGCCGACTATAAGGGGCGCATGATCGAAGGGCAGAACGAGATTTACTACGTCATCGCCGCCGACCTGGAGAGCGCGCGGCGCAGCCCGCACCTCGATGCGCTGAACGACCGCGGCATCGAGGCGCTCTTGCTCTACGACGTGATGGACAGTTTTATGCTCAACGGGTTGCGCGAGTACCAGGGGTTGAAATTGCGCAATATAGACGACCCGAACCTCTCATTGCCGGGTGAAGCGCAGGCGCCGGAGGCTTCAATCAGCGACGAACAGTTCACCAGGCTGGTGAACGCCTTCAAAGAAACGCTGGGGGAGCGCGTGACGACTGTGCGCGCCTCGAGTGTGCTGCGCCATAACCCGCTGCGCCTGGTATCGCCCGAGGATCAGCAGTACAACCGCGAGATGGCGCGCGTTCAGCGTATCCTCGACCGCGACTTCAAAGTGCCGCCGAAGATCGTCGAGCTGAACCGCAGTCACCCGCTGATCGTCGATCTGGCGCGCCTGGCGGAATCTGGCGGCGATGCGATGCTGATGCGCAACCTGATCGAGCAGTTGTACGAGAATGCACTGCTGCTCGAAGGGTTGCACCCCAATCCTGCCGACATGGTCGGGCGCATTCAGGCGCTGATGGAGGCGGCAGCGCGCAGGTAGACGCTGCTTTTCTCCCTGACGCTATGGCAAAACCGCTCCGATGTACGCCTCGAATGGCGCCAATGTTAGATGCGCCGGGTCTTCTTCGCCCGCCGGTCGCGGATGACTGGAGAAGATGGTACGCAAGCACGTTGCGTCACCCGGCGCGACACTCGTTGTCACCGGTTCAGCCGTAAAGTTCAGCGCCACAAGGCAGCATTGTTCCGGCATCGTGCGCAGAAACGCCAGGTAGCGTTCCTCTCCCGGATGAAGCGGCGTATAATCGCCAGCCAACAACGCCGGGGTCGCCTGGCGCACAGCAATCAGGCGACGATAGTAGGTAAGCAGGGAGTCAGGTTTGCCATCCTGCTCAGCGACGTTCACACCCTGGGCGTAGTTTGGATTGACCGGCAGCCAGGTTATCACGCCAGGCGGGCTGAAACCGGCATTTGGCGCATTCGCCCACTGGATCGGCGTCCGACAGCGGTCTCGACTGATCTTCGCCGCCAGGTTCATCGCTTCGTCAGGGGGAACGCCATCGCCGACTGCTGCGTGATACAGATTGACCGCCTGATTGTCGCGCAACTGCTCGAACCGTTCGAGCAGCAGATCGGTCATGCCGATCTCCTCGCCGTTGTAAAGCACCGGCGTGCCTTTCAGCGTCAGCAGCATCGCCACATGCAGGCGGGCAAGCGCCGCGTCGTTGACCCCGTCCCCATACGCCGTCCACATGCGGCCGACGTCGTGGTTCCCCAGGGTGTTGCAGGGCCACGCACCCGGCGGCAACGCCGCCAGACGTGCTGCCTGATTGGCGCGGATCCAGGCAGGCGTCAACCGATTGGTGCGCATCAACGGAAAGTTGAACACCAGGTGCAACTCATCGTCGCCGCTACCGTAGTACGCAATATCGTCACCCTCGCCGATCAGCACGCGATCGCCCGGATATTCGTCTACCAATGCCCGCAATTCCTTCATCAACTCATGCAACCCTGGTTGCTGCACCTGGTAGCGGAACATCAAGGCAAACTGCTCCCAGAGTTCCCTGGTCTCCTCCGGCGAGCGATTCTCGCGCCACATGCGCAGCATCTCGATCTGCGACAATTTCGACTGTTGCGGCGTCAGATTCGGGTCTTCGAAGATCGTATCGATAGCATCGAGGCGAAATCCATCGACGCCCATATCGAGCCAGAACCGCACTGCCTGCCACATCGCCTGTTTGACGGCCGGGTTGCGCCAGTTCAGATCGGGCTGTTCCTTGAAGAAAAAGTGGTAGTAATACTGCCCGGTCGTTTCATCGAAGGTCCAGGCGGAGCCGCCAAACGCCGAATACCAGTTGTTCGGCGGGCCGCCATCGGGCGCCGGATCGCGCCAGATGTACCAGTCGCGCTTGGGGTTGGCGCGGCTAGAGCGTGACTCCTTGAACCAGGGATGCTCTTCGGACGTGTGGTTGAGGACGAGATCGAGCAGGACGCGCATACCACGCGCATGCGCACCTTCCAGGAAGTGTCGAAAATCGTCCAGGGTTCCGTACTCCGGCGCCACGCCGGTGTAATCGGAGATGTCGTAACCGCAGTCGGCGTTGGGCGAGGGATAGTGCGGCGAGAGCCAGAGTGCACCGACCCCCAGATCGCGCAGGTAATCAAGCCGGTCGATCATCCCGGCGAAATCGCCGATGCCGTCTCCGTTGCCATCGGCGAAACTGCGTGGATAGATCTGATAGAACACCGTTGTCTGCCACCATTTGAGCGATTGCATGGAAGGATTCTCCGTCTATGGCACGTTCGACATCGAACGTTCCTCAACTCATATCGGGCGTTGCGCTGCGAGCCAGGCCACGAACGCCGCCAGATGGGGAAACTCTGTCAGTCCCTCGCTCGCATTCATCCAGAACTCGTCCAATGAGCGGTTGCCAGCCCGCTCATACGCCAACGCCTGCACCAGCGTCTCGACGCGGTCGAGCGCTTTGACAAACCGCGCCTCGCGCGTTGCGCCGGCGGCGTACTCTTCCCACAGCAGAATCAGGTGGTCACCGCCGGGGAGGGCAGCGCAGAGTTCCGCCATGGCACGGCGCTCTGCGTCGCGCTTGGCGGATTCGCCGATCAGGCGGCGCGCCGAGAGCGGCAGATCGCCCAGCAACGCCTCGGCGAGATCGTGAACCACTGCCATCGCCAGCACTCGTTCGCGGTTGAATGAGGCGTCTGCCGCCGTCAATACGAGCGCCAGCGCAGCAATCCCAAAACTATGCTCCGCCACGCTTTCGGCAGCGGGTATGCCACGCTGCAGCCAGCCGGTGCGCGGCAGCATCTTGAGCGATACAATGCGCTCAGCCAATCGGGCGTATGTCGCAGCGGTTTGATCGTCCATCGGGCGCCTTCGATACACGTGCGTCTATTATAGCGGCTTCTGGCAGCCCGCCTTCCAGACAACAGGACTTGCGCGGTCGACTCACAGGCGAGCCGTGTGACGGCGCTTTTTGCCTTCGGCAGAGCAGTACTTAACCACGTTGATCAGGAGCGCCATGCTGCCACAGGCTCTGGCGAAGCCAGAAAACGCGCCATCGCGTAAGATAACAGCGCCGGCGGCCATACGCGCGGACGCGAACGCCCGCGCTAAACGAACAAAGCCCCGCTGTCGCGGGGCTTTCCGAACAATTATCAAGCCGCCATCACGCGCCTCTGGTTAGCTGCGTGTGATCGTGATCTGCACCGATCCGTCCGACGCAGTCGAGAACTGAACCATCACCTCGTCCGCATCTTTCTTGAACTCGAGGATGTAGCCGTTCTGAGCATCACCATACTCATATGTCAACTGGTATCCAAGTTTGGGATACTCAGTCTTGAAGAAGGTCAGGACCGAGTCGATGCTGGCGTTCACCTTGCCCATCGTGGTGTTGGGCATTGCCATATCGACCTGTGTGCCTGACGGCAACGGCAGATCGACACCGACCGTTTGCCCGCTGCAAGCAGCCGGGAGGGTGATCGTCGTTTTGTTGATGTCTTCGAGCGACCAGTTGTAGACAATCGTGCCTTCCGAAACCGGCATGCCGCCGCCAAGCATCTCGGACCAACCGGCAGTGTTGGATGTTACTTTGATCGTCAGGTCATACTTGACCAGATAGCCGCCATCGCGGGCCACCCAGAGATCGGCCTTTTCCACTGTGGCGCCGAACTGATTGATCGTCTCCTGATCGAGCGTGTAACGATCCGTCAGTATGCCGTTGACCGTTTCGTCACGATTGACGAGTTGCGCCGAGCCGGTCTGAATCGGGGCGGTCATTGCGTCGGCAATGCCGCGCAGCATGTCGCCCATGCCGGTCATCATACCTGGTTGACAGAGTTCTTTCCCATCCTGACGCTGGTAGACATACAGCGTATCACCGACGCTGTAGAGTTCCGATTGTGTCGATGGCGCACCCTGTCTGTTCTCGACGATCAGGGTATAGCCGGTCTTGCTTGGTCGATGCACCGCTTGCGTGTAGGTTGTCTGCGACTCGATAGTCTTACCATCTGTCGTTTTGCCGTTCATCTTCGACACAACGGTCATCCGGTAGCTCTCGAGTTGGGACAGGTTCGCCTGGCTTTGCGGCAGCGGGATCGTTTCTCCGCCGCCTGTGGCGGGCGCCGCAGGAGTGCCGCCGCCTGTGGCGGGCGCCGCAGGAGTGCCGCCGGTTGGCGGGGGGGCGACGGGTACTGTCTGTGCCGGGGGATTCGCCGGCGCCTGTGTTGGTTGTTCAGCGGCGCGGGTTGGTTGCGCGGCAGGCGTTGAAGCATTACCGGAAGCAGCCGCTGGAGAAGCGGTTGGTTGCGCATTTCCCTGCGAAAGGAAAGGCAGATTGCCGCATCCGCCGATGGCGAGCGCGCCAATCAGCAGTATTATGACGAGAAACGCTTGGGATTTCAATGATTCCTCCTTGTCAGTTGTTGTGATATGACGAATCAGATATCGCGCGATACCGGGTGTTTCCCCATAATGAGACACCCAAATAAATGAACGGAAGAAGTGGCGGTTTTAGGCAATCCCGATCATCGAATTCCGGCGCGCCGCATATATTCCAGCACACCGGCGGGACCGATCTGTGCTTCGAGCGTCAGCATGCGTTCGAGGAGCGGGCGATAGGGGTGGTTCGATTCGCGCATTGCGGCAGCGGCTTTGTGGCAGCCGAGGTAACTGAGGTGACGGTACGCCACCCATTCGGCGAACCCCTCGATCAGGTCGTGGTCGTCGAGGAGCGGGCAGTTCTCACCCTGCCAGGCATGGGCGTATTCGTGCGCAACGACCGTGCGGAAAAGCAATTTCGGCAGCCCGTAGAGCATGTAAATGACACGCAACCGGCCGTGGCGCTGATACAATCCCAGCGCCGGCGCCTCCCCCGACAGCGGTGGTTTGTCCTGTGACCGCACTGCTGCCAGCGTCGGCGCATCCACCAGCCGAAACTCGACCCCGACCCGCAACGCCATGCCGAGTTGGGCAATAATTGCGGCGACGGTTTCATCGAACAACGTCCGCGCAACATGTGGATCGTAAATGGCCGTTGCGTGGCATGCTTCGCACAGACGCCGGCCGTCGTGCAGCGTCCAGTAGCGGTTGCCGAGCGGCGCCGAGCAGACATCGCAACGATCGCGTTCGCGGATGCAGCGCGCGCAGTAGCGTTCGCGCCGCCCATGGATGAAGTAATACCCGTCAATCAGCGGTGCACCGCACGCTGCACAACGGAGCGTGTCGGGAATATCGGGGGCGCGACCGGACATGGAACACCTGAAACCAGTCCCTGAGCGACTCACACAAAGGCACAGGGGCACGAAGGCGGTGCGGTACGGCGATCATCTCGCGTCATCAATCCTGCTTCCTCCCGCACTTTGCGCCTGTGTGTCTTTGCGTTCATCGCACTCAAAACAGCGACGCATCTGAACATCATTATACGCTCTTTCGGATGTTGCGAACATGTGGTATCATATACATGAAATGATTGCACATCTCCACGCCGCTGCGTCGGGCAACATTGGCGCAACATTGTCATCAGACCGACCCATATCGCCGGGGATGGCTGGCGTGTCCAACATCGAATGTTCGATGTTGAACTATCTGTAGTGTAAACAGGTATGGATTGGGCAGAGATCAAGCACGCTGCCGACCTGCTCCAGGGCGCGCGCAGCGTTGTTGCGCTCACCGGCGCAGGCATCAGTACGCCATCCGGCATCCCGGACTTCCGTGGTCCCAAAGGGGCGTGGCAGCAGGTTGATCCCGCCGAAGTCGCATCGTTGCAACAATTTTTGCGCAATCCGCGCGCATTCTACGACTGGTTCCGTCCCCTGCTCGACAGAGTATTGTCGGCGGCGCCGAATGCGGCGCACTATGCGCTCGCAGCGCTCGAGCAGCAGAAGGTGCTCAACGCGATTATTACCCAGAACTTCGATGGATTGCATCAGCGCGCCGGATCGCGCGAAGTCTACGAACTGCATGGGCACCTGCGCACCGCTACCTGTCCGGAGTGCGAGCGTCAGATCCCCACCCACGTATTGCTGCCCAAAATCCGTCGTGGTGAGGCGCCGCGGTGCAGTTGCGGTCACCCGCTCAAACCGGATGTGGTACTGTTCGACGAGATGTTGCCGCGCGGGTTGTACTGGCTGGCGCGGCGCGCAGTCGAGCACGCCGATGTCATTATCGTCGCCGGAACTTCGCTGGAAGTCTTCCCCGTCAGCGAGTTGCCCGCCATTGGCTTGCGCCACGGTGCGAAATTGATTATCATCAATACCGGCCCGACCCATATGGACGGGTGCGCCGAGGCGGTTATCCGCGCTGATGTTGCGTTGGTGTTGCCGCAGCTTGTCGAGCAGGCAACCGGCGTGCCCCTCCTCGAACGAACACGATAGCAAGGAGTTGGTTGTGACAACCATGGACCTGGAGGTCCTGCGGACGCGCTTCGAGAGCGTTCGCGGGCGTCTTTGACTTACCGGCGAAATATCAGGAGATCGCGGTGCTCGAAGAACGCGCCGCCAACCCGAATCTGTGGAATGATCCCCGCGAGGCGCAGGGGATCATGCAACGCCTGACGCGCCTGAAGGAAGAAGTCGAGCGGATTGAGGCGCTCGACCGCCAGTTGACGGCGCTTGCCGATCTGATCGAACTTGCCGCCGCCGAGGAGGACGACTCGCTCCAGGCGGACATCGCCGCCGAACTTGAGCGTACCAGCAGGGAGATCGAGGCGCTGGAGATCGAGGTGCTGCTCAGCGGTCCTTACGATGACCGCGACGCCTTCCTGTCGATCAAAGCCGGGATGGGCGGAACGGATGCCCAGGATTGGGCGGAGATGCTGCTGCGCATGTATATGCGCTGGGGTGAACGGCGCGGCTTCCAGGTCGCGCTGATCGATCAGAGCGATGGCGAAGAAGCCGGGATCAAGAGCGCTACCATCGAACTGCGCGGACCCTACGCCTATGGCAACGCCAAAGCCGAAGCCGGCGTCCACCGCCTGATCCGCCTCTCGCCGTTCAATGCCGGCAACACACGCCAGACGTCCTTCGCAATGGTCGAGGTGCTGCCCGAAGTGGACGATGTGACCGAGGTCGTCATTCGACCGGAGGATATTCGTATCGATGTCTTCCGCGCGTCCGGACATGGCGGGCAGGGGGTGAATACGACCGACTCGGCAGTGCGCATCACCTACAAGCCGGGCACACCGGAGCAGATTGTGGTGACCTGTCAGAACGAGCGTTCGCAGTTGCAAAACCGCGAAACCGCCATGCGTGTGTTGCGCGGGCGCCTGCTCGAACGCGAACTCCAGCGCAAACGCGAAGAACGCGCCCGTCTGCGCGGCGAGTATCGCCAGGCGGACTTCGGCAGCCAGATGCGCACCTACTACCTGCACCCTTACACGCTGGTGAAAGACCATCGCACCGATTATGAAACCAGCGATGTGCAGGCAGTGCTCGCCGGCGACATCGATCCGTTCATTGAGGCGTATCTGCGGTCGAACATCGGGAAGGAAACGTGACGCGCGTTCTCCGTCCATTTCCCACGCCCGACGGAATTAAATATGGTTTTTGCGAACATCATCCGGTATCGCCCGGTAAAGCCCGCGCAGGCGGGCGTTGCAGCCGTCGCCCGCGGCTTCAGCCGCCGGGCGGACTGACCGCAAGTTAGTATCAGTTCTCACGAGCGGATCACAACAACATCGTCCGAACCAAATCGACCACCTGCTCGATATCGAACGGTTTTTGAATGATCACTGCCCCTTCGGCTTCGAGATCGGCGAACCAGGGCTTCCGGCTCAAAGCAGTAATGACGAAAATCGGAATGCCATCTTCCTGGAGCTGATCCTTCATGCGCTGGAATGCCTCGACGCCATCCATTTGCGGCATCATAATATCGCAGATCACCAGGCTGGGGCGAAGGGTCACAAGTTTTTGCGTCCCCTCCTGACCATCGCTGGCGAGTTCAACCCGATACCCCGCCTCGCGCAACGCAATCTCCAAAACGGTCTGCATTGCCGGATCATCATCAATGACCAGAATAGTCGGCTGTTCGTCCATGAGCACATCCTGCGAAAAGTGCGGATCGACTTGCTGGCATCCGGTCAGGCGGTGAACAACAATGCGCGGAGAAATAACCGCCCCGATCAGGAGCGCGCCTATTATAGCACGAAGCGTAGCGCCGCCTGATAGAATTGGTATAATGTAGTAGTCACAATCAACCGTCCGTTACAGGACGTACGCAGTGGCGCGTTTTTTGGTTCTGCCAAAGCCTGTGGCAACGTGGTATTCCCGTTGAGGGTACGTGTTCAACCTTGGGGTTACTCCGCACATCTGGGAGTGAGGGCGTCCCGACCGCGTCAGTATTCGAGAGCACGATGTCCTTGCTCCCAGAAGAGAGCACACACGTACCATGAAGGTGGTGCGGTATGGCAGCAAAGCTGCTGCCCCGCCAAAGAAGACAGGCGCCGCTCCGCCGCAGGCAAAAAGAGTCATTACGCGGCTCGTCCATAAGACAACCGCGCAACTCCTGTCAGTTAACCAATACCGGTTGAGATGCAGAGCAGAGCCATGCCCATTCTTAGGTCAACATGTGACGACATGACAGAAACTCTTGCTTGTCAGAGCGTGCTTGATGCGATGAACGCGCAGATCGCCATTCTTGATCGGAATGGCGTCATCGTTGCAGCGAATCGAGCATGGTTTCGCTCTGTTGCGGCGCGAAGCGGCGACCGACTGTTCCGGATCGGGGCGCACTATCGCAACGACTGGACCTGTGAACAGAGCGTCTTCGCGGCTGTGGCGCCGGATGCGCCAGCCGGGATCGATGCGGTGTTGCGGGGCGAGCGATCGTCCTTTGTGCAGGAATATGCTCGTCAGACAACCGATGGCGAGCGCTGGTTCCGGCTGGAAGCGCTGCCGCTCAGGCAGGGCGGTGCAGTGATCGCCAACACCGATATTACGGCGCAACAGGCCATCGATGCGCTGGACCGCCTGCGCGCCCAGTATCAGCGCTTGCAGAACCGTATGCGGCGGCGACGGCGGCTTGTCCACGCTCCACGCCAGTCGTTGCGATTGTTGATCGAGCAAACGACTCGCCTGGCACGCGCCAACACCGAACTCCAGCAGTTTACCTCCATCGTTTCGCACGAACTGCGCGAACCGCTGCGCATGATCACCAGTTTTCTCGATCTGCTCCGGCGACATTATGGCGAACAGATGGATGAGCGCGCCAAAGAATATGTTACATATGCGCACGACGGCGCGCTACGGATGCAGTCGCTCATCGACAAACTGCTGGCGTATGCGCGCCTCGACCAGCACCGGCCCGCTATGCGCCCTGTCGATTGCAATGATGTTCTGGCGCGTGCGATTGGCATGCTGCAGGTAGCCATCGCCGAAAGCCAGGCGGAGATCGCCTTCGAGCCATTGCCCGTCGTGCTCGGCGACGATGTCGAGCTTGGACTTGTGTTTCGCAATCTGATCAGCAACGCAATCAAGTTTCGCGGCGATGAGCGACCACGCATCTCCATCAGCGCGCAGCTTCGGACGAATGAATGGCTCTTTATGGTACGCGACCACGGCGTCGGCATTCCAGCAGAGGATGTGGAGCGCATCTTCAATATCTTCGTTCGTGGTCAGAGGCGGCATCAGTATCCGGGAAGCGGGATCGGTCTGGCGATCTGTCGGAAAGTGATTACCCGGCACGGTGGTCGGATCTGGGTCGAGCGTCCCGCCGATGGGGGGGCGCTGTTTTGCTTCACGTTACCGGCGCTTCCATAGCGCCTGTGTCAGCGCAGGCGCCGTGAGCGTCGTCGGGGTAAATGTTATGCATAGCGAAACCAGTGCGCCGCTCGAAGTTCTGCTGGTTGAAGATAATCCTGGCGATGCGCGCCTGGCTGCCGAGGCGCTGGCAGCCACAAGCATAGGGACGTTTACGCTCACGCATGTCGAACGACTGGCGGACGCGCTCGACCTGCTTCAGCAGCGGTCGTTTGACGCTGTGCTGCTCGATCTGTCGCTGCCCGACAGCGGCGGGCTGGATACGCTCAAGCGCGTGCTGGACCAGGCGCCGCATATGCCGGTGGTTGTGTTGACCATGCTCAGCGACGAAAGGCTGGGGGTACAGGCAGTGAATGCCGGCGCGCAGGATTATTTGCAAAAGGGGAGGTGCGTCCAGGAATTGCTGGCGCGCTCAGTGCGGTACGCCGTCGAACGCCAGCGTTTATTGCGTGAACTGCAACACGCCCGGCAGCAGGAACAACTGGCGCGCAACGCCCGCGAGATCGCAGCCGTTGAACAACTCTCGCACGATGAGCGCACCTCGGTGACTGCGCAATTGTACAGCGCCACACCGCTCCACGAGGCGCAACCGGACCTGTTTGCAGAACTGGTGGCGCAGTATGGACAGATTCTTGATCAACGGTTGGAACAACGAGCGTATAAAATAGATGTCAACACGACCGATCCGCTCCGCGAGATTGCCTATCAGCTTGGCTTTCTCCGCGCCGGTCCACGCGATGTGGTCGATGTGCATACGCAGGCGATCCGTCCGCGTGTGCGCAATGCCAGCGTGCTCCGCATGCAGGCATACGTCGAGGAGGGTCGGTTGCTCGTGCTCGAACTGATGGGGTACCTGGTCTCCTACTATCGCACCTTTGCACTTGGCGGTGCGCATTAATTGATCTAAGATACCATTCACACCGGCGGCGGGAAAAACAGGGGCCGGACCGCTCAAGGGGGAAAGGAAACCGATGACGAGCAAGTTCGTTCTCAAGCTCTATGTCACCGGACAGACGCCGCGTACAGAGCGGGCGATCCAGAACCTGCGACGCATTTGTGAGCAGAACCTGGGGAGTCAGTATCAGTTGTTCGTGATCGACGTGCTGGAGCAGCCGCATTTGGCGGAACAGGAGCGCATCCTGGCAACTCCAACACTGATCAAGGAACTGCCGCCGCCGGTTCGACGCATCATTGGTGATCTGTCGGATACGCTCAAAGTGCTGCAAGGGCTGGATCTGCCAGTCCATCCCTCGGGTACAGGAGGAACGCAGGAGTGACTCAGAATCCGCGTCAACCAGCCATTGAGAAACTGCCAACCGGGATCAGCGGCTTCGACCTGATTGCGAACGGCGGCATTCCCGCCGGCCGCACCACGCTGGTTTCCGGCACTGCCGGCAGCGCCAAGACGGTCTTCGCCGCACAGTTTCTCGCTGAAGGCATTCGCAAATATGGCGAGCATGGGGTGTTTGTCACCTTCGAAGAGCCGCCATCTGATATTCGGCGCAACATGGAATCGCTCGGTTGGGATATTCCAACCTGGGAGAGCGAAGAGCGGTGGGCATTTGTCGATGCCTCTCCTCAGCCGGGTGAAGAAGTGCTGTTTGCGGGCAATTACGACCTCGGCGCGCTCCTGGCGCGCATCGAGAACGCCGTGCGCCGGATTGGCGCCAAACGCCTGTCGATGGACTCGCTGGGAGCGATTTTTACGCAGTTCGCCGACAGCGCCGTGGTGCGTCGCGAGTTGTTTCGCGTCGTCTCGGCGCTGAAACGGATGGGCGTGACCGCAATTATGACCGGCGAACGCACGCAGGAATATGGCGATATTGCGCGCTACGGCGTCGAGGAGTTCGTCGCCGATAATGTGATCATCCTGCGGAATGTGCTGGAAGATGAGAAACGCCGCCGCACGATCGAGATTCTTAAGTTCCGCGGCACGTCGCACCAGAAGGGCGAATTCCCCTTTACCATCATGTCCGGTGAAGGCATGGTCGTCATTCCGCTGTCTGCCATCGAACTCAAGCAGCGCTCGTCCGATATTCGGGTTACATCGGGCAATCCCGAACTCGACCGGATGTGTGGCGGCGGCTTCTTCCGCGACTCGATCCTGCTGGTGTCGGGGGCGACGGGAACCGGCAAGACCCTCATGACCACCGAGTTTATGGCGGGCGGAGTTAATCGCGGTGAACGCTGCCTGCTCTTCGCTTTCGAGGAGAGCCGCGAACAATTGTTCCGCAATGCAACTGGCTGGGGCGTCGATTTTGATCAGATGGAGCGCGATGGGTTGCTACGCGTCGTCTGTGAGTATCCAGAAACCGCCGGGCTTGAGGATCACCTGATTGCTATGAAGAAGATGATCCAGGATTTCCGCCCCAACCGCGTGGCTGTCGATAGCCTCTCCGCGCTCGAACGCGTCTCGACGATCCGTGGCTTCCGTGAGTTCGTGATCAGCCTGACATCGTTCATCAAACATCAGGAGATCGCCGGTCTGTTCACAGCCACAACCCCAAGCCTGATGGGGGGTGAGTCGGTGACCGAAACCCATATTTCGACCCTGACCGACTCGATCATTCTCCTGCGCTATGTCGAAATGTTCGGCGAAATGCGGCGCGGCTTGACGGTGCTGAAAATGCGCGGGTCGATGCATGATAAGGACATCCGTGAGTTCACCATCGATAACCGCGGGATGCATATTGGTCGTCCGTTCCGCCAGGTCACCGGCATTCTCTCCGGCAATCCAATCCATATCGCGCCTGGCGAAATTGATCGTCTGAACCAGCTCTTCAACGATGATAATGAACAACAGTCATGAGCCACGTGAGTTCTGGCGATCCGGCGCGCCGGATCGCAACGCCTCATCAACCATCTTCCACACGTGCGCCCTTGAACCTGCCGAAAGGAATGTGCGCCGGGCGTCTTCTGCTCAGGCTATCGAAGACTCGCCACGTAACGTGCGGCGGTGGAGGAGCAGGCGATGCCTGCGCCTTTACCCGATGAGATCGCCCGAACAGGCTCGCAGCGTGTCGATCAATAGCCCGCTCTGCGCGTTCCCTGATAGGGGATAATAATGCTTCGTTCTTCGACGGCCGTGGTGATCGCTGTGCTTGTCGTCGCTGCGATTGGAACCGGTCTGGTGATCGCCAGTTTGTTCGGTGAGTGGAATACCGCAACTCCTCCGTCAACATTTTTGACCGCTGTTACGCATAGTGTGACCGCCGGTACGGAAGTGGCGCTTGCGACGCCTGTGGGGGGAAATGTGACATCCGAACCAACGCTCGCAGTTCTATCGCCCACTGCCGGTGAGACGATCGCCGTTTCTCCGGCTTCCAGCACACCGGTTTCCCCCAGTGCGCCAACAACCGCCGCGCCAACGGCTACGACGCTCCCAACCGCTACCGCAGCCCCAGCCGCTGCGCCAACGGCTACGACGCTCCCAACCGCTACCGCAGCCCCAACCACGGACGGCGCCCAGGAAACGCCATTCGTTGAGTATGTTGTGCAGCGTGGCGATACGCTGTATGCCATTGCGAAACTGTTCAATGTTTCGGTTGAAGACATTCTGGCATACAATACCATATCCAATCCTTCGAGCCTGACGATCGGGCAGACGCTGCGGATACCGACAGGTGATGCGCCGTATGTGGAGTATGTTGTGCAACGCGGCGATCTGTTGGTTGCAATTGCGCAACGTTTCGGGGTGTCGGTCGAGGATATTCTGGCTATCAATGATATCCGCAATCCTTCGAGCCTGACGGTAGGACAGACACTGCGTATACCACGGAGATCGCCATGAAACGCACCGGTGTGTTGGACGATCTACGGCGTGTCGTTGGACCGCGCGCCGTTATCGATGACGCCGCCACGTTGCTGACCTATGAGGCGGATGGGTGTGTGCTCGATACCCACGCGCCCAATGTCGTTGTGCTGCCCGCAACAACCGAGGAGACCGCTGAGGTGGTGCGGATCGCCAATCGCGCGGGCATGCCGATCGTGCCGCGCGGCGCGGGAACCGGACTCGCTGGCGGCGCCACGCCGATCCATGGCGGGATCGTCATTTCCACGGCGCGGATGGAACGGGTGCTGGAGGTAGATGTGCGCAATCGGCGCGCGCGGGTGCAGCCAGGAGTGATCAATTGGGAACTCTCCCAGTACCTGACCCCATACGGCTACGCCTTTATGCCCGATCCATCCTCGCAAAAAGCATGCACGATCGGCGGGAATATCGCAAACAACAGTGGCGGTCCGCACTGTCTCAAATATGGCATGACGACCAACCACGTGCTGGCGTTGCGCGTGGTGCTGCCCGATGGCAGCGTCATCTGGACGGGCGACGGACGACAGGATGGCATCGGGTACGACCTGGCGGGCGTGCTGACCGGCAGCGAAGGAACCTGCGGCATTATCACCGAAGCGTGGGTGCGCATGACTCGCCTGCCGGAGTCGTTGCGCGTGGTGCTGGCGCTGTTCCCGGATATTCCATCCGCGTCGCAGACGGTCTCGACGGTCATTGCGCGCGGGTTTCTCCCCGCTGCCCTGGAGATGATGGACCAACTGGCGATCCGGGCTGTGAATGGCATGTACCGCCTCGGATTGCCGGAAAGCGCCGGCGCTGCGCTGTTGATTGAACTCGATGGCGTGAACGATGGGCTGGACGACCTGCTTGCCGAAATCACCGGCATCTGCCATGACCTGGGGGCGATGGATGTGCGCCCCGCCAGAACAGCCGCCGAGCAGGCGCAGGTCTGGGCGGCGCGCAAAAACGCATTTGGCGCTATGGGGCGTCTGGCGCCGACGTACTATCTGGTCGATACGGTGGTGCCGCGCACCCGTCTCCCGGCGACTCTGGCGCACGTCAGCGACGTGTCACGCGAGTACCGATTGCCGATTGCCAATGTGTTTCATGCCGGCGACGGCAATCTGCATCCGCTCATCCTGTTCGACCGCCGCGACAAAAGCCAGCTCGAACGGGCGCTCAACGCTGCGACCGACATCCTGCGCGAGTCGATCAATCAGGGCGGGGTGATCAGCGGCGAGCACGGGATTGGCGTCGAAAAGCGCGATTATATGGACCTGCTCTTCACCACCGACGATCTGGCGGCGATGGCGGGACTGAAGCGCAGTTTCGATCCGCGCGAGATCTTCAATCCGGGCAAAATCTTTCCCAAGGGCGTCGGCTGCGGCGAACTAGCGGCGCTGCGGCGACGCAGCCTGCCGGCTGCCGATCTGATAGGGGCGGATACGAATAGCGTACCGGCCGGGACATGGTTGTAAGAGGTCGGGAGCGTACTGGCGGCATTCATCGTATGGCCACATCATTTTCAGACACAGAGCACGTGCAGATCGAACCGACTGCGCGTCCAACGCCCCGGACGTGGGAGGAGTTTCTTGCGGAGCGCGATGAAGACACCCATGCCGAGTGGGTGGATGGGCAGGTCATTCTGATGTCCCCGGCGAGCAGCGATCATCAACTTCTCAAGGTTTTCCTGGTGCAGGTGCTGGGACTCTATCTGGAACAGCATCCCCAGGGGTTGATTCTGGATGCGCCTTTCCTGATGCGATTGCCCGCACGTCCAAGCGGTCGAGAGCCGGATATTCTCTTCATTGCTCAAGAACGCATGAGTCTGCTTCAGCCATCGTTCCTCGACGGTGCAGCGGATCTGGTGGTGGAAATTATCTCCCCGGAGAGTGACGAGCACGACCGTGGCGAGAAGTTCATCGAATACGAGGCGGCGGGTGTGCGGGAATACTGGCTAATCGACCCATTGCGGGAAGAGGCAATGTTCTACCGGTTGACGCCGCAGGGTCGCTACCGCCTGGTTGTTCCCTCGCCCGACGGCGTGTATCACTCTGCGGTGATTGCCGGGCTGTGGCTGCGCATCGAATGGTTGTGGCAGCGCCCGCCTGTTCTGGGCATTCTGAAAGAATTGGGCGTCCTATGACACACCTGAGCGATGCACTCCGTTCTGTCCTTCCCTCAGAATCTGTTCAAGACGACGCCGAATCACTGGCAGCATTCAGCGTGCAGGGTGTCCGACCGGCATGCCTCGTGACACCCGGCACCATCACAGAACTTCAGATGGTTATGCGCATAGCGGCGGAGCAGCGCGCCGCACTTGCGCCGTGGGGCGGCGGAACGCAGCAGTTGATCGGCGCGCCGCCAGAACGCCTCGATCTCGTGGTGCGCACCACGCGCCTCGACCGGGTGCTGGCACATACCCCGGAAGATCTGACGATTTCAGTCGAGGCAGGCATGACGTTTGGCGCCCTGCGCACGTACCTGAAGCAACACGGGCAGATGCTGGCGCTCGACCCGCCAGTGCCGGATCGGGCGACGATTGGCGGGTTGATCGCAACTGCGACGGATGGACCGCGACGTCTCGGGTATGGCACGCTGCGTGATGTGTTGATCGGGATTACCGTTGTCGAAGTTGGTGGACGCCTTTCGCGCGGCGGCGGCATGGTCGTCAAGAATGTCAGCGGCTTCGATATGATGAAACTGTACCTGGGGAGTTTCGGCACACTGGCGATCATCGCCGCTGCGAACTTCAAACTGCTGCCGCTGCCGCGTGCAGCAGGGACGATCGTCTGTCGATTTGCGGAACCCGCGCAGGCGTTTGCGGCGCTCGACGAACTCGATGGCACGCAACTGGCGCCGGTCGCTGCCGAATATCTGAACAGCGGCGCTCTGGCAGCGTTGGGACGCGCCGGCGTCTGCGCGCTGGCACTGGCAGCCGAAGGGCTGCCACAGGCGGTTGAGCGCCAGTTGCGTGATATGCGCGCCCTGGCGCTGCGCCACGGTGCGCAGGCAGTCGAGCGACTGGACGACAGCGAGGCGGCGGCGCTCTGGGAAGGAATCGCCGACCTGCCGCAGACTGCTGCGCTTGCTGCTGACGAAGCCGTGGTGAAACTGTCGGTGCTGCCGGCGGATGTCGCGGATGCCGTTGCACGTTGTGAGTCATCTGCGGCCCGTGCCGGCGCATCCGCCGTGATCGATGTACGGGCGCTCAGCGGCATTCTGTATGTGCGGGTGCAGCCGATGACATCTGCATCGCTGACGAGCCTGCTGGCGGATCTGCCGGGGGTTCAGTGGGTGGCGACGATGCTCCCCGATACGCCGCGCTGGGGCGCGCCGCCGCAGGGCATCGAGGTCATGCAGCACATTCGGGAAGAGTTCGATCCGCTCCGGTTGCTCAATCCGGGACGATTTCTGCCGGGAGTCTGAATCAATGCCTGAATGACCCCGTCGGTTGACATTGGGGGTTCGGGGAAATCGTCCGAAATGAAGAGTCGGCGGCGGAACGGTTGTGACAGGCGCCAACGTATGGCATCCCGCCGACCCTGGGCGTCTCTCGCGCGGGCAAGATGTCTGCGCTCCCAGGAGCGGCATGAAGAAGACAACGGAGTCGTCAATGACCACAGGTGAGTGGATCGGACTTGGCATCTCGTATGCCTACGCTATCGGGTTGCTGCTCTTCGGTGAGGCGTTGCACCGCTTCGCCGGTCTCCCCGCCGACCTGACGCGCAAAATGATTCACATCGGCGCAGGTATGTGGGTCTTTGGCATTCTGGCGATTTTTGACCGCTGGGAGATCGGCATCATTCCTTTTGCCACCTTTATTTTTGTCAACTTCGTTCTCTACCGCTACCGGATCGTGCGCGCCATGGATCGCGAGGACAGTTCGCCCGGCACGATCTACTTTGCGCTGGCGATAACGCTGATCTATGCGCTCCTGTGGCGCCCGCAGGGTCCGGTGGATCGCGGGGTGGCGGCGACGGCCGGCGTCATGGCGATGACATGGGGTGACGCGCTGGCGGCGCTTACCGGTCAGCGCATCGGCAGACGCCGGTATACCGTTGGGCAAAGCACACGCACGCTGGAAGGGTCGGCAGTGATGTTTGCGGCAAGCGCGATTGCCATGCTGCTGACGATCTTGCTCCTTCCAGGTTCAGCGTGGGCGCCGTTCGCACCCGCCGCCGACCCGGTGCGTGCAGTTGTGGCCGCGCTCCTTGGCGCTGCCGTGGCTACTGCGGTCGAAGCCGTATCGCCGCACGGAACGGATAACCTGAGTGTGCCGGTTGCGGCGGCGGCTGTTGCGTTTCTGGCAGGAGTCTGACCTTAGCGTTTTGCTTTGAGTCGAGCGGCGAATTGTTTCCGGGATTTCATCACCTTGGGCGCAACGACTGCCATGCAGTATCCCTGGTATGGATTCTTCGCAAAGTACTCCTGGTGATACTCTTCCGCAATCCAGAACTCTGTAAACGGCTTCACCTCGGTCACAATCGGCGCCTTCCAGACCTGTGCGGCGTTCAGTTCAGCAATCGTTTCTTCGGCGATACGCCGCTGTTCGTCGTTGTGGTACAGAATGATCGAGCGATACTGCGGACCGACATCGGCGCCCTGACGGTTGAGGGTGGTCGGGTCGTGGATGCTGAAGAAGATGTCGAGCAGATCGCGGAAGGTGATCACCTGCGGGTCAAAGGTGATCTGAACGACCTCGGCGTGACCGGTTCTGCCAGTGCAGACTTCCTCATACGTCGGGTTGGGCTTATGCCCGCCAGCATACCCCGACTCAACGCTGATGACGCCTTCGATCTCGTCGTATACCGCTTCGAGGCACCAGAAACACCCGCCGCCGAGCGTGGCGACTTCGTAGCTTGACGTAGGTTGGGTGGTCATGAGAACTCCTTTGCATCATGGGTTCTACACAAGTATACGTCAAATAGAACGAAGAGCCAAGAACTGAGAACTAATACCAAATGGCGCTCATTCAGACAAAATGTTCGCGCGCCTGGTTCGCAAGGCGTGACGACTCACAACGCGCGTTGGCAGTCCGCCCGGCGGCGGAAGCTGCGGGCTATGGCTGCAACGCCCGCCTGCACCGGCTGGAGTAGGGATGCGCCGCCCTGGAGGAGGGCGGGCTTCCGCCCGCCTGCACCGCCTGGAGCAGGGATGCGCCGCCCTGGAGGAGGGCGGGCTTCCGCCCGCCTGCGCGAGCTGCACCGGGCGATACCGGATTATGTGCTCAAACGCCATGATGGTCCCAATGACTGCGTATTAGGATAAGAAGCAGGATCAGGGATTAGAGATCAGGTTCTCGATTCTCAGTTCTCGGTTCCTGGTGTGCTATAATGCGCCGTCTGAACAGTAGCGAAACACAATAACGGAACGGGATATGAAGGGAACAGTGCGGCGCACGGGCATACTGGCGATGGTCGTGCTTGGCGTTCTGCTGATTGGAGCGGGCATGGCGCTCGCGCAGGAACGCATTGGACGATGCGCCGCAGTGCCGTGGCTTGCCGACGATTTGTTGGCAGCGCCTGATTTTACGAACCTGGCGCCCGGCACGCCATCCGGTGTGTTGCTGCCAGCGGGGTGGAGCGCGGCGGCAACCGGCGTGCAGATTGGCGACTTCACCGTTTCCGGCAGCGGTCGCTCGTTTCAGGTGCTCGGCATCGCCAACCATCTCCGCACTCCTGATGTGGCGGTGCGCCCCGGCGCGTCGTACTGCGCCGTTGCACAAGCGCTCGCCGACTCGGTCTCGGCGACGCGGGTGCGCCTTGGATTTCACTGGCTCGATGCCGGCGGCGCGGTTGTGCGCACCGACTGGAGCGGCTGGCAGGAAGTACGGCGCTGGAATGGACCCGCCGATACGCAACCCTGGTCGTTGATCGGCAGCGGGTTCACAGCGCCGTCTGGCGTGGCGCGCCTGGCTGTCACCTTCCATCCCGCTTCCGATGACCGGATCTACCTGGATACCATTCGCATCCGTCCCGGACGCTTCCCTGCATCCGGTGAGCCGCCGTTGCAGTCGTCAGCGCAACCGGCAGGCGTGACGGCGCTTCCATGGCCCAACGGCGCGCGTGCGGCGCTCTCGTTCTCATTCGACTGGGAAACGACCATGGGCGGGCTGATCCACTCACGCTCGGTTGATGATCCGAATTTCGATCAGGATCCGGTGCTGCGCGGGATGCGGATGCGCGAGGGCGTGACGACCACCGTGGAACTCTTTCGGCCCTACCGTATCCGCGCCACGTACTACGCAACCGGGTACAATTTTCTGACCGGGAACCGCGAGCAGCGACGGTTTATGGGCGATCCAACGTTCACGTGGGCGAATCGCACCAATCGCTGGCAGACGGACGCCTGGCAACAGCAACCCTGGTTCTCGCCCGATCCGTATGGGACGACGGAAACCGATCCGGCGTGGTACTTCGGCGACCTGGTCCCGCTGTTGCAGCGCGAGGGACACGATATTCAAAGCCATACATTCAGCCATCTGTATGGCGGGCTTGCCGGCGTCGAGGAATGGCGCAGCGACCTCGCCGAGTGGCGCACCGTCGCAGTAGAGCGTGGCGTGTCGCCGGCGCGGTCGCTGGCGTTTCCCTGGAGCAGCAGCGCCGGAATGAGTTACGCAAACTGGCAGGCGCTGGCAGAAGCGGGCATCACATCGGTCACCCGCACCAACTGGAATCCGCGCCAGCCGCAGTATCACCTTGTGAGCCGGGAGGATCCGCACTGCCGCCCCGTTCCAGGGCACGAAACCATTCTGGCATGCCCGGATTTTTACCTGACCGAACGCAGCGCTGCCCAGGCGCCGGACGTGATTGAGCGGGCCATTGCCGCCGGTGGCATGATCGACCTGTGGGCGCATACGGAGGAGGTGGTCAGCCCGGCTCAGATTGCCGCCTGGAGCGAGGTGGTGCGGTACGCTGCCGTGCGCCGTGACGCTGGCGATCTCTGGATCGCGCCGCTGGCAGAGATCGCCGACCGGCAGCAGGCAGTGGCGCAGGTGCATGTCGAGGAGCACAAATCCGAACCCGTGAACGCCGATTCTTTTCAAGCAGCGCCTTTGCGTCTGGCAGTGACCAATCGCAGCGCGCGCAATCTGGCAGGATTGACGCTCAGGTTGCCCTTCGACGCGCATCGGGCGACGGTGCGGCACGCGAATGACGCCGTCAACCCCCTCATTCGCGGCGCGATGCTGGTCTTCGATCTGGCAGCCGGCGAGACAGTCGAGGTGACCGTATGGCCAGCATAGCAGGAATGCGCGCGTGGGCGCGGACAGCGGCGCGAATGCGGTCCGGCGATTGGGTTGTTCTGGCGCTCCTTGTCTGCGGGGCGCTGGCGATGATGTATCCGGTGCTTGCCGCGCCATCATCTCGTATCGTAGGGTGGCCTGGCGACAATATTCAGTATGTCTATGCTGCGGGATGGATCGCCGAGGCGCTGCGCACCGGCGCTTCGCCATTCGTCGATCCACGTATCAATGCGCCCGATGGTCTGGCGTTGACTGCCACCGATGTGCCATACGCCGGATACATCGCCGTAGCGCCGCTGACGTGGGTGTTCGGTCCGGTCTTTGGGTATAATGCGCAACTGGCGTTAGCACATTTTCTCTCAGGTTTGTGTGCGCATCTGTGGATACAACGCCTGACCGGCAGCCGACTTGGGGGGCTGGTGGCGGGTCTGGCATTTATGCTGACGCCGTTTCGCCTGGCGCATAGTTATGGTCATCCCCAGATGGTCAGCACTTATCCGCTGCCCTTGTTTTTCTGGGCGCTGGATGCCTCGCTACGGACACAGCCGAATCGCAAGGCGCTCGCAGGTCTGGTCGGCGCGACATTCCTGCTCGGTGCAGCGTCACAATACTATCTCGTGATTGGCTTGATCTGCGGCGTGGTCTACGCGCTGCTAACGCTGGCAACGCGACGTGTGCGCCTGGCGTCGCAGGTGTGGCTTGTGGTTCCGGCGATCCTGATTGGTGCGCTGCTCGCCGCTGCTCCGTACCTCATGACGGCGCGCAATGGCATTTATACGCCCTACAGCATTGAAGGCACTCGTATGTGGTCGGCAAGCCCGATGAACTTTGTCACACCATCGCATCTTCACCCCCTCTGGGGTTCATTCATCGAACAGCGAAGACCTGAGACGCTGTGGGGCGAAAAAACGCTCTATGTCGGCATCGTTCCTGGAATACTGGCGCTGATTGCGCTGCGTTACAGCGATCGTCGTCTGGTCTGGACAGGAACTGCGCTTGCAGCGGCCATCCTGGCGCTCGGCACCGATCTGCACACCGGCAATGTTCCGCTGCGCCCTGATGATCCGATCTGGCTGCCCGCATATTATCTGCACCAGTTGCCGGGCATGAATCTGATGCGGGTGTGGGCGCGCTTCGGGGTCGTGACTATTCTGTTTGTCGCCCTGCTGGCGGGTGTAGGAGCAGCATACCTGGTTCAGCGAAATGGCGTATCAGAACATCCCGACAACAGCGCCGTCGCCGGGTCCGACAGGTCTGTACAACCACATCTCATTGTGCTTTCAGTCGGGATCATCGGATTGGCGGCGCTGGACCTGATGCCGGGGCGTATTGATGAGTATACGGTGCTGACGCCTCGCCCGATTGACCACTGGCTGGCGCAACAACCGGGTGATTTTACGGTTGGATTTGTGCCGGTTATTGATGCAACAACCAACTACTATATTTTGTTTGGTACGCTCACCCACGAGAAGCGAACGATCGCCTTCATGCACCAGGCGCATATACCGCCTATCTTCCAGGATTTCAACGAGCGTTCGCGCGGCTTCCCCGATAGCGCATCGGCGCAGCGACTGCGCGAACTGGGAATACGGTATCTGCTGCTGGAGAAGCCAATCTTCGACGGCACGCGCGCTTTTCGCTGGAGCGTCGTCGAACAGCGGCTGGCGGAAACGCCGGAATTGCGCGTGGTGCAGGAAATCGGCGATGTGGTCGTGGTGGAATTTCGCTAGCGTATGGCACGTCTTGCAGCGCCAGCAACCTGGATCGTCGCATTGAGCCGCCAGCGGGGACCGTTGCGCCTCTACCAGTGGCTCTGGCTGCTGCTATGCACCCTCGGCGCACTGGCAGCGGCGGCGCCGCGCATTCTCTCGCAGCCGATTCGCTACGAAACCGCTGCCGTGGTGCACATCGACGCCGCCGGGCGCTACCGCGAGTTGTATACCGACGGTCAGCCGGACGACGATTACCGCGCAGTTGAGATGCAGGCGTTCGAGCTTCTCAGGGCGCGCCGTCCCGACCTTGGCGGCCCGACATATGCGGTGCGTTTTGTGCCGCATTCTGATGGACAGGTCGAGGTTCTCGCCACCGGTCGGACCCCCGTCGAAGCGCACACGCTGGCAAACGAGGCGGCGGAAACGCTGGCGCGCACGGTGCGCGCCGCTGGCGGGCGTGAGATTCTGCGCAATCTGATGGGCTGGGAATTGACCGAGGCGCTCCAGGGTCGCCAGCCGGAGACGGCTTTCCAGCGCCTGCTGCGCGAAATCATTCGGACACAGGCGTTCCCGCTTAATCGAGCCGTCGAGCCGGTTTCGGCATACATTACCGTCGATCAACTGCCACGCGAAGAGTTGAGCGACCTGACCCGCGCCCTGGAAGTGCGCGAGGAACAGTTGACCCGCATCGACATTCCTGCGCTGGAGATGCGCCGTATGACCGCCACCGGCACGGCGCTCCAGCAGATCGATGCCGATGTGCTGCGTCTGACGGCAGGACGCCAGGCAATCCGTGAGGCGCTGGCGTACCTGTATCGCAATCTGGGAGCCGCCTTCGCGCCCGATGCGCCGAGTGACGCCTATCGCGCCAGCCGCGCGCGCCTGCCGGACCATGCCGTGGACCGGCGTATTCCGTTGCTTCTTTCGGCGGCGACGATTGTCGGGCTGGCGTTCGGTGCGGCTGGCGTGGCGGTGGACCGCAGCGCCGGCGCGATGCGCAAAGTCCTCGAACTGTGGGCGTACCGCGAATTGATCCGCAACCTGGTGCTGCGTGACTTGCAAGTGCGCTACAAAGGAAGCGCCCTCGGCTATCTCTGGACGCAACTCGCCCCCCTCCTGCTCATGCTGGTCTTCTGGTTCGTGTTCAGCGCCTTCTTCCAGGCGGACATCGCCATGTTCCCGGTGTTCATTCTCGTTGGTCTGCTGCCGTGGAACTTCGCCAGTGAAGCGGTGAGCAGCGGGACGCGCAGCGTCATCGATAATGCGGCGCTGGTCAAGAAAGTGTTCTTCCCGCGCGAGGTGCTGCCGCTGGTTTCGGTGCTGTCCAGCCTGGTGAACTTCGTGCTGTCGCTGCCCATGCTGCTGGTCGTGATGGCAGCGGTTCAATTGATGTATCCGCCGCTGCGCGCCGCCGGCGCCTGGACGAACTTCTCATGGACGTTCGTGTATCTGCCGGTGTTGGTTGGCATTCAAACGCTGTTTCTGTCCGGTGTGGCGTTGTTCCTCAGCGCGCTGGCGGTGCGCTACCGCGACACGGTGCACCTGATCGGGATTTTCATTCAGTTCTGGTTCTTTCTCACGCCGGTCATCTATGCGCTCGACCGGGTCGCTGGTCCCCTGGCACAACTGGTGCGCTGGCTGAACCCGATGGCCTCGCTGGTTGAGTTCTACCGCGAGATCCTGTATGGCAACGCTGTGGCATTCGGGCAGATTCCCACGCCAAACCTGCCCGCGCTTGATAGTGTGCTGCGCGTGCTGTTG
The DNA here is from genome assembly GCA_937935075.1 of uncultured Roseiflexus sp. GTDB lineage: Bacteria > Chloroflexota > Chloroflexia > Chloroflexales > Roseiflexaceae > Roseiflexus. Next base: position 33,110 of record CALGYB010000020.1, read on the forward strand.
ACTGCCCTGGCGACGCTGGCGCTTGGCTACTGGTATTTCCAGCGCCGCAGCGGCGAATTCGGAGAGAGGCTGTGAGTAGGAGCCAGGGGTTAGGAGTCAGGGGTGAGAGGCGTTCTATGGGCACTCTGAGCGGTCAACCTTCAGTGACCTTCAATTGTCAACCTGAAATGTTCAGTCAGCCTCGTTTCTCTCCCGTTGCGCAACGCCCGCCGGTAACGATCATCATCCTCACCTGGAATGGATTGGAGTACACCCGCCGCTGTGTCGAGAGCATTCGCGCGCATACGCAAGGCGTGGACTATCACCTGCTGGTGGTGGACAATGGCAGCAGCGATGGGACGCTGGAATGGCTGCGGCGGCAGGACGACATCCGGGTAATTGCCAACGACCGCAATCTGGGATTTGCGCGCGGCAATAATCAGGGGATGGCGGCGACCCCCTCGGATCACGATGTGCTGCTCCTCAACAACGATACGCTGATCATTCAAGATCACTGGCTGGCGCATCTCAGCGACGTAGCAAACAGCCACCCCGCGTATGGCATCGTCGGATGCACCTTGTTGCACGCCAATGGCCTGCTTCAGCATGCCGGAACGTATATGCCGGCAGATAGTTTCTGGGGGTATCAGATCGGCGGCGGCGAGGCATACATCGGGCAATATCCGGGGGTGCGCGAAGTCGAAGGGATCACCGGCGCATGCATGTACATTCGGCGCGATCTGCGCGCGCGGATTGGCGGCTTCGACGAGGCGTACACGTCCTACTTCGAGGATACCGATTACTGCCTGCGGGCGCGCCAGGCAGGATACAAAGTCGTCTGCACCGGCGGGACGCAGGTGGTGCATTATGAGAATACGAGCGCCAGGATCAATAACGCCGCGTGGCGGGCAATGTGGGACGAGGGGCATGAGACGTTCACCCGCAAATGGCGCACGTTCTACGACCAGAAGTATCAACGCGCCGTCGTCTGGCACTCGCTGGTGGCGTCGCCCTCCGGGTACGCCACCTCGTCGCGCGAACTGGTGATCGAACTCGACCGTCGCAATATCGACGTGCGTCTGGCGTGCATCTGGGGTAATGATTTCACCGAGCCGCCGACGGGCGATCCGCGCGTCGATCAGTTACGCGCCCGTCTCAAGGACTCAAGCCTGCCACAGGTGGTCTATCATCAGGGTGATTCGTTCATCAAGAACAGCGGACGCTACCGCATTGGCTATACCATGCTGGAAACCGACCGGCTGCCGGATGAGTGGGTGTACCAGGCAAACCAGATGGACGAACTCTGGACGCCGACGCACTGGGGTGCTGAGGTGTTTCGCACCAGCGGCGTTCGGCGTCCGGTCTATGTCGTTCCGCTGGGAGTCAACCCCGATTATTTTCACCCCGGCATCGCCGGACGCAAGCCCGCCAATCGCTTTGTGTTTCTGTCGATCTTCGAGTGGATCGAGCGTAAAGCGCCGGAATTGTTGATCCGCGCCTATCAACAAACGTTCCGCCGTAGCGATGATGTGCTGCTGCTGCTCAAAATCTTCAACTATGATCCCGGTCTCGATGTCGCCCGACGCATCGGCGACCTGATCCGCAGCGATGGTCCGCCAATTGTCGTGTTGCCCAACCAGCAGGTTGCCGCCCGCCAGGTCGGGTGTTTGTACCGCAGCGCCGATTGTTTCGTGTTGCCGACGCGCGGCGAGGGATGGGGCATGCCCGCGCTGGAAGCGATGGCGTGCGGGTTGTCGGTCATTTCGACGAACTGGGGCGGGCAGACGGAGTTCCTCCATGCAGGCGTCGCCTATCCATTACGCATTCGTGGACTTATTCCGGCGGAAGCGCGCGCGCCATACTACCGGGGATTACGCTGGGCTGAACCTGATTTTGACCATCTCTGCGCATTGATGCGCTACGTCTACGAGCATCCCGACGAAGCGCGCGCCGTTGGCGCCCGCGCCGCTGCAGAAGTCGCTGCGCGCTGGACGTGGTCGCATGCTGCAGCGAAGATTGTCGAGCGCCTGGAAGCGATTGGGTGATGCACATCGGTGTTGACATCTCACTCCTGCGTATCGCTCAAGCCGGGGTTCTGACCTATCATCGGTCACTGCTCAACCATCTGGTGCGTGTGGGGCGCGACTGCCATTTCACGCTGATCGACGTACTGCCGCTCAACCCCGGTCGTTCGATGCCGCCGCTGGAGGCGCTCGATGCGCCGAATGTGCGGGTCGTGCGCTGTCCTGGCATCCGGCGCGGCTACCTGAGCGCACTGCCTGCATTGCGTGACGGACCTGCGCACGCCATCGCGGCACAGATCGACCACGCGCTCGATCCTGTCTGGGCGAGCCTGTCAATCGCCGAGATGGGGCTGGAACTCAGGGGCGCCACACGATGTGTCGAGGTGTTTCACGCTGCCGATCAACTGCCCTATGCGCCGCCTGGCGCTGCGACCGTGCTGACGATCCACGATCTGACCACCCGACGCTTTCCTGAGATGCATGTTGCAGAGAACGCTGCGTTGCATGCTCTCAAGGAGCGATTCGCGCACGACCGCGCCGACCGGATCATCGCGGTATCGGAAGCGACCCGCCGCGACATCATGAGCGAGTTGGGCATTCCGTCCGAGCGAATCAGCGTGGTGTACGAAGCCGCCGATGCGCGCTTTCGACCGCATGCGCCGGATGAAACACGTCCGATCCTGGCGCGGTATCATCTGGTGCATGGCGAGTACGTGTTGAGCGTGGGCACGCTTGAGCCGCGCAAGAACTATATCCGGCTCATTGAATCCTATGCTGCGTTGCGTGCGCAGTATGCCGCAAACGAGCGTCGTTTGCCGCCTCTGATCATCGCCGGCGGCCATGGCTGGCAGTATGAAGCGATCCTTGCCGCGCCGGAACAAGCCGGCGTTGCCGGACTGGTCCGCTTTTTAGGGCGTGTCCCCGATGATGATCTGCCGGCGCTGATCGCCGGTGCGCGTCTCTTTGTGTATCCTTCGCTGTACGAAGGGTTTGGACTTCCGCCGCTGGAGGCGCTCGCTTCAGGGACGCCGGTGGTTGTGGCAAACACCTCATCACTGCCGGAAGTGGTTGGTGATGCCGGATTGTACTGCGATCCGTATGATGTGCATGATATTGCCCGCCAGATTGTTGCGCTGCTGGAAAATGAGGATCTGGCGCGGCGGTTGCAACGCGCCGGCATTGCCCGTGCAAGGCAGTTCTCCTGGGAGCGCGCCGCCCGCGAGACACTGGCAGTCTATGATCAGGCGCGCGCTGAACGATATGCGAGGCGACGATGGCGATTTATTGGGTCAATTCCGACAGCGACAATGCGCTGACGCTGATGGCGGCAGTCGAACGCGCGCTGGAAACCGGCGACACCGGAACACCACCGGCGCCCGGCGCCGGTTCGCCGGCTGCCCCCGCCGATCCGACAGACACATATCTGCATGATAATCTGGCGATTGCGCGCGCCATCTGGTCGGTCGATCCCCACCGCATCGTGCAGTCGAACCGTCCGGGGCTGGCAGCGGCGATCAATGCCTTTCAACGCCTGGTGCGCCGGGCAACGTGGTGGTACAGCCTCCCGCAGTGGCTGCACATCAGCGAGTTTCACGGAGCGGTTGTGCGTGTGCTCGATGCCTTGACCGAGAAGGAACGGCGGCTGGATATGCGTCTCCGTGACATCGAACAGATGCGATTGCAGGCGCATTTGTTCGCTTTGCAGCAGCAAATCGCCGTTTTACGCGCTGAACGCATCGCTCTCGAACAGCGCATCACTGCGCTGGAAGCGCAAAGCGTCGTCCAGCGCACGGCAGAGTCTGCTGGCGAACACCGCGTTGATTCGGATCGAGGCGCAACATGAATGCTGATGCCTGGAAGAGCATCCTTGCCTGTTGTCATGTCACATACAACCGTGGCTCGACAGCGGCACACCCCGTGCGCTATCCGGTGTCTGCCATGCGCAGGCGCTCGCCAGCCGCCACGCAGCGCGCAGACATGAACGCCGACACTGCGTGAACGAAGACCGTCTGGTGCGGGACTGATGCCGAGCATGCGCACAGATGGGCAAGGGCGCTGCCGCGCCTTTTGTGCGCTCAGCCCGACGCTTATGAATATTTAAATCCGGTAGAGCCTGCGAAGGCAGGCTTCGCAACCGTAGCCTGCGGCTTCAGCCGCCGGGCGCAGCGCGCATGCCGGATTATGTTGTCCATGGTCATCAGCGTCAGGCAGTAGAGTAGACTATCGCCTGATAACTCCGACTCGGACCTCTTGCTCACGCGCATGGAGCAGCAGCATGACGCATCGCATGCCGGGTGACGACCCGACCCGCGCACCCACATGCGCGGAATAGACCGTTTTCCCGGTGATATAATGTCCTATGGCAGGTCGTTGCCGGCAAAATGACGCAGTGATCCATGCGCGCGCTGTTCGGAGGAAATGATTCCACAGGGCATGAAATCTTTCAGGCGCCGGCTTGTCGCACGGCAACTGCATACAACACAGGGACGATGTCACTGCCAGGAAGGACCTTCACATGCCCGGAAGCACATCTGGCGGATCATCACAACGAAGAATGACCCGGCGCGAGTTATCCGCTCTTTACGATGAACTTCTCTTACGTGAGGCTTATTTGCGCAATATATTACGCAGCATTGGCGATGCCGTTATTGTCACAAACACCGACGGGCGCATCAGTCTGCTGAATCCCGCTGCCGAACGCCTGACCGGATGGGCTGAGTCCGAGGCGTTAGAACATTCGCTTGACCAGGTCTTTCGGATCGTGGACGAGGAAACTGGCGCTGCGCTCGAAAGTCCGATTGCGCGAGTCTTGCGCGAAGGCGCCGCTGTGCGCTTGAGTCAGCGCACAGTATTGATCCGTCGCGATGGAAGCGCCATTCCGATTGGCGATACCGGCGCCCCGATCCGGACAACAACCGGCGATATTATCGGCGTTATTCTCATCTTTCACGACCAGACCGCCGCGCGCGCCGCTCTCAACATGACCCGGCAGGCGCGCGCATTCGCCGAGAATATCATTGCCACCGTGCGCGAACCGTTGCTCGTCCTCAGCCGCGATCTGCGCGTAGTCTCAGCCAATCGCGCCTTTTATCAGCTGTTTCACACGAATCCCGCCGAAACGCTCGATCGTTGTATTTACGAACTTGGCAATTCCCAGTGGGATATTCCCGAACTGCGGCGACTGCTGGAGGAGATCTTGCCGCGAAATACCCATTTTGATGGATACGAGGTCACGCACGATTTCGAGCATATCGGGCGGCGCACGATGCTGCTCAACGCTCGCCGCGTGCAACACTCCGATGAATTTATCCTGCTGGCGATCGAAGATATTACGGAACAAGTGCGCGCAGAGCAGCGATTACACCTCCATATTCGACGATTGCGCGCCCTGCGCACAATTGACCGGGCGATCATTTCCTCCCTCGATATGAATACCGTGCTCGACATTTTGCTTGAGCAGGTTACGCTGCATTTGCACATAGACGCCGCTGCCATCCTGCTGCTCGATCCATATACGCAGACGCTCACATTTGCCGCAGGGCGCGGATTTCAATCTTTTCCATTTCAGCAAATGAGGCTGTACACTGGAGAAGGGTATGCCGGTCGCGTCGCTCTCGACCGACGGTTGATGTTCATTGCCGACCTTCAGGAGACCGCCGAATCCACCTCCACGCCTGTTCTGCAATACGAAACGTTCGTGACCTATTGCGGCGTTCCCTTGATCGCCAAGGGGCAAGTGAAGGGAGTGCTGGAACTTTTTCACCGCAGCCGACTCGATCTCGATCAGGACTGGTTTGACTTTCTGGAAACGCTGGCGGTGCAGGCAGCCATTGCAATTGATAGCATTGACTTGTTCGAGACGATGCAGCGCTCGAATGCGCAAATAATCCTGGCATATGAAGCGACGATCCGGGGATGGGCGCAGGCGCTCGACCTGCGTGACCGGGAAACGGAGGGACACTCGCAACGGGTCACGGAACTGACGGTGCAACTGGCGCGCGCGGCGGGTCTAAGCGATGAACAGATTGCGCATATCCGCCGTGGGGCGCTGCTGCACGACATTGGCAAACTTGGCGTTCCCGACGCCATTCTGCGCAAGCCCGAGCCGCTGACAGAAGACGAATGGGAAATGATGCGCAAACACCCGAACTATGCGTATAGCATGCTTTCTCCGATCGAATATTTGCGCCCTGCGCTCGATATTCCCTACTGCCATCACGAACGATGGGACGGAACGGGGTATCCACGTGGTCTGAAGGGCGAGCAGATACCGCTATCAGCCCGCCTCTTCGCTGTAGCGGACGTGTGGGACGCCCTGCTGTCCGATCGTCCATACCGTCCACGCTGGCGGCGAGAAGAGGCGCTCGACTACATTCGATCACAGGCGGGAAAGCATTTTGATCCCGACGTGGTCGAGCTGTTTTTGAGGGTGATCGGCGAAGCGCCGCACAGCGCCGATTCCTGAGCGAGTCAGGGGAACAATGTCTCGCTCTTGAGCACGCGAGCCTATCCAGAAAAACTCGTTGGGTAGGTGAAGGTAATGCCTTCGCCTACGCGGATGCACTTCAGTAGTGCAATTTTCGGAAGCCTCTTACTCACGCGGGATCGGCGCACCTGGAGGGGCGTTGATGATTTCCGCCTCGATCTCTTCTTCCGCAGCCGCCACAGGAGGGTGTTCAGCCTCGCTATCAGTCGCAAGCGGTTCGATCTCGAGATGTTCGACCGGCGCTTGGTCTTGTGCGTTCGTTGCCGCTGGATGGACGTGATCGGCATCCGCCGACGCACCGGGCGACAGGTTCATGATCTCCGCCTCGTCATCGGCGTGCACCTCCTCGTGATTGTGGTGATGCGCGATGCCATATTCGGTGATCAGGCTGGCGCGTTTGATGCGTCGATCATATTCGCGGTAGACTGCATCGGCGATGCGCTGGAACAGACCTGACATATGCCTGCGCCCTCCATCAAACTTGTCACGATTGCCGGGCATATTATACCAGAGCCGGGGTTAGAGCCTGTTATGCACTTCAGAGATACACGTGGTATGATTTCAGTATGACACGTCAACCCTATCCCAGCGATGTGAGCGACGCGGAGCGGGCCTTCGTCGCTTCGACCGGCTCAGGCGCCGCGCTCCCTCCCTGACCTTCATGACCGAAGCTGTTATCAAAGGCGGCGATGGAGGAAGAAATCGGACAGGTGCCGCGCTCCCACCCTGACCTTCCTGACCGAAGACGCCCCGCAGCGCAACCCCGCGCTGCGCCCCCCTTTCCCCCCTGCCCCCCCCCCCCGCAGGGGGGGGAAAGAGGGGGGAAAGAGGGGGGGAAAGAGGGGGGCGCAGCGCGCGCCGGCTATGACGGGCATCAACGTCCCCCCTTTCCCCCCCCCCCGCATGCGGGGGGGGAAGGGGGGCGGTAAGGTCCACGTGGCTGAAGCGGTTCATTACCTTTATGCTCGAAAGTACATAACAGGCTCTAGGAATACCTTCGCACCTTCCGCCTCATACCTCCCACCTCCCGCCTCTCGCCTCACTCCCACAGCCGATAGCGCAGCAATGCGAGGATCGCGTAAAAGCCCTGGCTGGGCTTCATTTTTTTGCCTTCTTCGTAGGTGCGCCCCAGGTAGGAGACCGGCACCTCATAGATGCGATGTCCGCGCTTCAGCACTTTGGCAGTGATCTCCGGCTCGATGCGGAAGTCGTTGCTCTCGAGTTTCAAGTCGCGCATAATCTCGGTGCGCATGGCTTTGTAGCAGGTTTCCATGTCCGAGATCCAGCAGTTGAACAGAAAGTTGGTCAGGAAGGTCAACCCCTTGTTGCCGATTGCGTTCCAGAAGTACATGCCGGTGTGACGCCCAAGGAACCGCGATCCAAACACCACATTGACGCGCCCCTGAACAATTGGCGTGACCAGTTCGTAGTAGTCGTTCGGATCGTACTCCAGGTCGGCGTCCTGAACGATGACGATCTCGCCGCGGGCGCGCGCCAGGCCGCTGCGCACGGCGGCGCCCTTGCCGCAGTTGCGCGGGTGGCGGATGACCGTCATCGACGGGTCGTGCGCAGCTTCCTCGCACAGAATGCGGTATGTCTCGTCGCTGGAGTGGTCATCGACAGCGATAATTTCCTTGTCGATGTTGACGGCGCGCACCTTCTCCAGAATGGCGCGCAGCGTCGCCGCCTCGTTGTAGCACGGGATAATGACAGACAGCAGCATAACCTCTCGTGTTAGCGGAATACAAGCAGGAATACCGGCAAAAGCAGCAACCCCAGCACCACCAGCATGCCAATAAGCAGCTTGAGTTGCTCGGCGCTGCGGCGTTGCGCGAGTTGTTCGCGCACGTCTTTGGCGTATGGAACGTTCGGTTGTTCGGTGAACAGGACGTAGCCCAGTTGATGGGGCGCGCGGATGGCGGTTGAAAGGATGGTTGTCACCAGTTCACGCGCAGTGACGAGCGGCGGCGCCCAGTAGGCTTCATTCCGGCTGATCGGGCGACCGGTGAGCGAGCAGTAGAGTTGCTCCTCGACAATGATCTGCGGCTTGTCCGATGACGTGGTGGATGGCTCTTCGACAGACATTGCAGTTCCTCCGCCAGCACTATGTGTTTGCGCGCACAAAACGCTCGATACGCTCGAGCGCAGCCTCGATCTTCTCCATCGACGCAGCGTAGCAGGCGCGGACGAATCCGGCGCCGCTTGGACCGAACGTGTCGCCGGGGATGACGGCGACCTGTTGCTCGCGCAGCAGCCGTTCGGCGAAGACCTCACTGCTCATGCCGAGGTTCGCTACCTGCGGAAAGACGTAGAACGCCCCCTGCGGCTCGAACGTCGGCAGACCAATCGCGTTCAGCCCGGCGACGATGGTACGGCGACGGCGATCATACTCGGCGACCATGTCGGCGACGAATGATTCACCGTTGCGCAGCGCCTCGATCCCGGCGTACTGCGCCACCGTCGGCGCAGACATGATAGCGTATTGGTGGACTTTGCGCGCAGCCGCGACGATGTCCGCCGGCGCCGCCATCCAGCCGAGGCGCCAGCCGGTCATGGCATACGCCTTCGAGAAGCCGCCGAGCAGGATGGTGCGCTCGCGCGCGCCCGGCAACGCCGCAAAGCAGGTATGCTGCACGCCATAGACCAGACGGTCGTAGATTTCATCGGAGAGAACCAGCAGATCGTGGTGTTCGGCGAGTGCGGCGATGGCCGCCAGCCGCTCGCGCGGCATGACCGCGCCGGTCGGGTTGTTGGGATATCCAATCAGAATTGCGCGGGTGCGTGGTGTGATGGCGGCAGCGACCCGCTCTGGATCAACCTGGAACGAGTCCCTGACTGTGGTGGGCACGAACACCGGCACGGCGTCGGCGAAGATCACAGCGGCGGGGTAGGCAACGAAACAGGGTTCGGGAATGATCACCTCGTCGCCAGGGTTCAGCGTAGCGATAGCAGCGATCTGCAACGCCTCGCTGACGCCGACGGTGATGAGCAGTTCGGTCTCCGGGTCGTAGCGCACGCCATAGTGCGCATACAGATGATCCGCGAGCGCCACACGCAATTCCAGCAACCCGGAATTGGAAGTGTAGCCGGTGCGCCCTTCTTCGAGCGAACGGATGCCGGCGGCGCGGATCGGCGCCGGAGTGACAAAATCGGGTTCGCCGACGCCAAGCGAAAGAACATCGGGCATTTGCGCGGCGATGTCGAAAAAGCGGCGAATGCCGGAAGCCGGGACGCGCTCCATGCGCCGGGCGATACGTGGGCGGGTCATACGTTCTTCCTTCTTATCCAATGAGCCGCATGACGGCTCGGGTGGCGCCGGGCAGCGGATAGCTGATCAGTGCGAGCAACCGTCCATACCAGGGTATCACGATTTCGCCGTGGGTGCGCCGCGCGATAGCCCGCAGCGCTGCATCGGCGACCTGGTCGGCGGTGCAGGTCGAGAGGCGGGCGATGCGTGGATATTTCGCAGCGCCTGCCCGGTGTTGGAAACCGGTTTCGGCGACGCCGGGGCAGATCATGGCGCAACGCACGCCGGAGCCTTCGAGTTCGAGCATCAGGGTGCGGCTGAGACCGACGAGTGCGTGCTTGGTTGCAGTATAGCCGCCCATATTCGGCGCCGCCACCAATCCGGCCATCGACGCCATCATCACGATCTGCCCGCTCCGCCGGGCGAGCATGTGTGGCAGGAACGCCTGAGTGCATGCCAGCGCGCCGAAGACATTCACCTCCATCATCGCGCGAACGTCCTCCAGGCGCGCCTCCGCCAGCCGGTCGAACACGCCGAAGCCGGCATTGTTCACCAGCACATCGACATGACCGAAATGGTCGAGCGTGGTGCGCGCCAGGCGTGCGACATCGGCGGGGTTGCCAACGTCGGTGGCAATGGCGATGGCGCGTGTGGGACCGCCAAGCGTCTCTGCCAGGTGTTCGAGTTTCGCAACCGTGCGCGCCGCCAGCGCCACGCGCCCCCCGGCTGCAACGCAGCGCCGGGCGATCAACTCGCCGAACCCGCTCGATGCTCCTGTAACGACAACGACCTGACCTGCAAGCGCATCCATGGATTGTCCCTCGAAACGCATCTGGAACGTTTATCGGCGTGAGTCTACGCTTTGATCATCCGCCTGTCAAGCGTAGATCCGAAACCCTGCGCGCGTGGGTCCGGTGCGAGGCTCATACGTGACGCCCCCCGCCATTGATCCGAAACCCTGCGCGCGTGGATCCGGTTAGTCGAAGCGATTCTTTTATGCGTTGCACTCCTCCGAAACCCTACGTGCGTGGGTCCGGCGCAGAGGTTGACGACATCCTCCGATCTGCGCCTGAAGGTGTGCAGGCTCCGGGGAGCAACGCCCGCCTGCGTGGACTTGACCGGGCGATGCAACGAGGGATTGTCGGAACGAGCCGACCCCGTGAGCAGCCCGGCGGGGCTTGCAGGTCCTCAGCGAGGGCTGTAGCCCGCCGCGCTACGGCGCGTCGCAACGAGGTATGCCTGCCCCTTTACGAAAGTGTTTGCTTGACAAAGCCAGAACACGGATGCTATACTGCCAGCGAAGCGACAACGTGTAGCGGAGCGTTGCAGGGATGACCGCACACCGCGAACAAGGTGAAACACGCCGTCAGATCCTGCTGTTGTTGCGGCGAAAAGGTCCGATGACCGCCGCCGAACTGAGCGAGGCTCTTGGCATTGGCGCGGTTGGTGTGCGGCAGCATCTGGCGCTGCTCGAACGTGATGGACTGGTGCATGCCAGTGGCGTGCGTCGTGCAGTGGGGCGTCCAAGTCATCTGTATGCGCTTACCGAGGCGGCTGAGGCGCTCTTTCCAAAAGCCTACGACCACCTGTTGATCGACGCACTGGAGTTCGTTCGGGCGCAGGGGGGGGAGAATGCAATCGAGCACCTGTTCGAGGCGCGGCGTAAACGTCTGTATGTCGAGTATGCACCGCGCCTGGAAGGACGGTCATTGTCGGAGCGAGTGGCAGAACTGGCGGCGATCCTGAACGAGCAGGGCTACATGTGTGAGTGGCGCCGTCTTCCAGATGGCGCGATCGAGCTTATCGAGCACAACTGCCCGATTGATTGCGTAGCGCGCTCCTATCCGCAAGCCTGTATTCACGAACGCGCTCTGTACGAAGACCTGCTTCGCGTGCCGGTTGAGCGTCAGCAGACCATTGCTGCCGATGGTCGCTGCTGTCGTTTTCGAATCGCTGGTGAATCGTAAGACAGACAGCCCCGGTTGTTTGTTGAGAAGGAGGGAGAACCCATGGCTTTCACACTTCCGCCGTTGCCGTATGATTTTTCTGCGCTGGAACCGCATATCGACACAATGACCATGCAGATCCACCACGGCAAGCATCATCAGGCGTATGTGACGAATCTGAATGCGGCGCTCGAAGGTCATCCGTCGTTGCAGAATGCAACAATCGAAGAAATTCTGAAGAACATCAACGATGTGCCCGAAAGCATCCGGCAGGCGGTGATCAACAATGGCGGCGGGCATCACAACCATACGCTCTTCTGGAACATTATGGGACCGAACGGCGGCGGTGAGCCGCGCGGCGAACTGGCAAAGGCGATCAACGACACGTTTGGCAGCTTTGCCGAGTTCAAGGCAAAAATCAAGGATGCCGGCGTCAAGCGCTTCGGCAGCGGCTGGGCATGGCTGGTGAAGGATAAGGATGGCAAACTTCACATCTACAGCACCGCCAACCAGGATAGCCCGCTCATGCAGGGGCATATTCCGATACTCGGCGTTGATGTGTGGGAGCATGCCTACTACCTGAAGTACCAGAACCGTCGGCCTGACTACCTCGATGCCTGGTGGAACACAGTGAATTGGGATGCAGTGGCGGAGCGCTTCGGGCAGTAACGTTGGACCACGCGCTGGTCTGTAAACGGAAGGTCAGGAGCGATCAACGCCGCTCCTGACCTTCCGTTTTTTCGGTCCGCGACGATGTACAATCTATGGTACAATAATACGTGATTATCGCTTACACTCATGACAGGAAAGACCGGACAACGCATGTCGGTCGCTGGACAAGGAGTCGGACCCATGGATAAGTCGACCTGGACGACAAAGGTCGGCCTGGCACAGATGCTCAAAGGCGGCGTCATTATGGACGTGGTCACGCCAGAGCAGGCGCGGATTGCCGAGGAAGCCGGCGCGGTGGCGGTGATGGCGCTGGAGCGTGTTCCCGCCGACATTCGCGCGCAGGGCGGTGTGGCGCGGATGAGTGACCCGGAGCTTATTCTGGCGATTAAGGAAGCGGTCACTATCCCGGTGATGGCGAAAGCGCGCATCGGGCACTTCGTCGAGGCGCAGGTTCTGGAGGCGTTGGGGATCGACTATATCGACGAGAGTGAAGTGCTGACGCCGGCGGACGAAGAGCATCATATCAACAAACACAAGTTCCGCATTCCGTTTGTGTGCGGCTGCCGCAATCTGGGCGAAGGGTTGCGGCGCGTGGCGGAAGGCGCCGCGATGCTGCGCACCAAGGGCGAGGCCGGCACAGGGAATGTCGTCGAGGCGGTACGTCACGCGCGCGCGGTCTACAGCGAAATTCGCCGCCTGCAAACGATGAATGAGGATGAACTCTTCACCTATGCCAAGAACATCCAGGCGCCCTACGAACTGGTGCGCCAGGTGGCGGAGACCGGTCGGCTGCCGGTGGTGAATTTTGCGGCTGGCGGCATCGCAACGCCTGCCGATGCGGCGCTGCTGATGCAGTTGGGTGTCGATGGGGTGTTTGTCGGCTCGGGAATCTTCAAGTCGGGCGATCCGGCGCGGCGGGCGCGCGCGATCGTTGCCGCGACGACGCACTACAACGAACCAGAGATCATCGCCGAAGTCAGCCGCGGGCTTGGTGAGGCGATGGTGGGCATCGAGATCAGCAAGATCCCGCGCGACCAGTTGATGGCAGGGCGCGGCTGGTAACAGGGTCGCAGAGTACAGGCGCGCCTGTACCCTGCCAGATGAATCGTCTATGACGGTAGGTATTCTGGCGCTTCAAGGAGACTTCCGCGAGCACGAAGAGATGCTGCGGCGTATTGGCGCGCCGACCCTCCAGGTGCGATTGCCGAAACACCTCGACCAGGTCGAGCGCCTGATCATTCCCGGTGGTGAAAGCACGACAATTGGCAAACTGCTGGCAATGTACGGGTTAATCGAACCGTTGCGCGCGCGCGTGCGCGCGGGCATGCCCGTCTGGGGGACGTGCGCCGGCGCCATTCTGATGGCGCAGCGTATTGCCGATGGGCGCGCCGATCAGCCGTTGCTGCGGTTGATGGACTTGACGGCGCGGCGCAACGCTTTCGGTAGTCAACTCGAAAGTTTCGAGATTGACCTGCCGGTGGATGGACTGGATAGCAAACCACTGCGGATGGTGTTCATCCGTGCGCCGGTGCTCGAAGACCTGGGAATGGCGGTGACGCCGCTGGCGCGCATCGATGATGGGCGTGTGGTTGCCGCCCGGCAAGCGAACATGCTCGCAACATGTTTTCATCCGGAATTGACGCCGGATGACCGGATGCACCGCTATTTTCTTGAAATGTGACATGCCATCTGGCGTCGGGGAACATCCATGATTCGACCGGTGACGCTGAGCGATATCTGGACCTTGAGACGAAAACCACGGAGCCAGGTGACACTGTTCAATGAGGCGATGCTGGTGTTGCCGCATCGTCCCTTCTGGTTTGCTCTGCGGTGCTGGCTCGAAGGAAGCGCCCAGGATTGCGCGACGTTCGTCTACCGCGAGGGTGCGCTCAGCGCCGTGGTCCAGTCGATCGGGCGGCGTGGCCGTCCTGAGCATGATGTCGCGCTCATGGCAGCGTATGGCGGCGGCAACGGGCATCCGACCGACCCGGATGTGTGGTTTCGCCTGCTTGAGTCGTTGTGTGCGGAGGTCGGCGCAGCACGGGTGCAGCGGATCTATGCGGCGCTGCCGCAACGCCACGACGAATTGCGCGAGGTTTTTCGTCAGTTGGGCTTCACCGGCTACGCACAACAGACGGTCCTGCGCCTCGATGGTCCCGATTGGGATCAGGGGACGACGCTGGCGCCGATGCGTCCGCAGTCGAACCACGATGTGTGGGCGATCCATAAACTGTATGGCGCTGTCACTCCCCGGCAGGTGCAACTCTTCGAGGCGCGCGACGCGCGATCATGGATGTTGCCGCTTGATCGTGTCTGGCGCCGCCCCTATCGGAATGCATGGGCGCTGGGCGCGGGCGACCGGATGGTTGCCTATCTGCATCGCACGACCGGTCCTGCCGGTCATGTCTTCTCGCTCTTGATCAGACCGGACGCGCGTGAGCAGATGACCGATGTCCTGCGATTCGGGCTGGCGCAGATCCACGATGCGCTGCCGGTGTACCTGATGCTGCGTGATTATCAGCAAGAAATGTTTCTTCCTGCGGGCGATCTCGGTTTTCAGCCGGTCGCCGAGCAGACGCTGCTCTGTAAGCAGACAACCGTCGCAGTACGGCGATCCATCCTGGCGCCGGTGCTCGAAAGCCCAGAGACCAACCCGCCGATACCAACCATTTCCTCTCGATGTGAGGATAGACGACCCTATGGCAATACAACGCGATATTACCAGCAATATCGAATTGCTGCTCGAGACGCTTCCGCCGCCTATTCGTCTGGCGATTGAGGCAGGTCCCGACGATCAGGAGGATCTGCTGGAAGTGATCATGGATCTTGGTCGGCTCCCCGAAGCGCGCTACCGTCATCACGAACGTTTTCTCAGCGACCGCGAAGTGACACAGGAAGAGATTGACTACGTCATTGCGCGCATCGGCGCCTTTGGCGAGGATAATCGCGCCGGGATACCGCGCACGCTGCATCGCATTTCGGCGATTCGCAATCGCACCGGGCGCGTGATCGGGTTGACATGCCGCGTTGGGCGCGCGGTCTTCGGTACGATCGTTATTCTGCGCGACTTGATCGAGTCCGGGAAGAGTGTGCTCCTCCTGGGGCGCCCCGGCGTCGGCAAGACGACGATGCTGCGCGAGACGGCACGGGTGCTGGCGGAAGACCTGCGTAAGCGCGTGGTGATCGTCGATACGTCGAACGAGATCGCTGGCGATGGCGATATTCCGCACCCTGGCATTGGGCGGGCGCGGCGCATGCAGGTGCCGCGCCCGTCGGAACAGCACGCCGTGATGATCGAGGCGGTCGAAAACCATATGCCGGAGGTGATCGTCATCGATGAGATCGGGACGGAACTCGAGGCGCTGGCGGCGCGTACCATCGCCGAGCGCGGCGTGCAGTTGATCGGCACGGCGCACGGGCAGACGCTCGAGAACCTGCTGTCGAATCCAACCCTGTCGGACCTGATCGGCGGTATTCAGGCGGTGACGCTTGGCGATGAAGAGGCGCGGCGTCGTGGAACGCAGAAAACCGTCCTCGAACGCAAGGCGCCGCCAACCTTCGATATTCTGGTCGAGATTCAGAACTGGGATCAGGTGACGGTTTATCCCGACGTTGCGAGCGCCGTTGATAACCTGTTGCGCGCCGAACCGCCGCGCGCTGAAGTGCGTCGCCGCACTGCCGATGGTCAGATAGAGATTGTCCCGGTGACTGCCGATGAGCAACAGATTCGGACGATTCCGGGCATTCGTCGTGGTGGCGGGCGCGAGCGAGGTGAGCGCGGGGAACGAGTCACGCGAACGCCGATGATGCTCTCGCCGGCACAGGCGGGGATGGCGCCGCAGCGCATCTATCCGTTTGGCGTCAGCCGCGATCGCCTGGAGCGAGCCATTGCCACGCTGCACGTGCCGGCGACGATTGTGCGTGATATGGGCGAAGCGACGATGGTCATGACGTTGAAGAACTACTATCGCCAGGGAGCGCAACGCGTGCGTCAGGCGGAAGAGCGTGGCGTGCCGGTCTATGTGCTGCGCAATAACACGCTGGCGCAGATGGAACGTCAACTGGCCGATGTGTTCAATATCAATCTGAGTGAGAATGGCGAGCAACGCTCCGCCAACCGCAATGATGATGAGTCCATGACAGACGCGTTGCTGGAGGTCGAAACGGCGATTACGCAGGTGCTGAATGGAGAACGCTCGTCAGTCGAATTGCAACCGCAGAGTAGCTACGTTCGCCGGTTGCAGCATCAGATGGCGGAACGATACAATCTGCAATCGGAAAGTCGCGGGCGCGAACCGAATCGTCGGGTGAAAATCTTTCGCTAGGGCTGCACCCATGATCGGCGATGATCGATGAGCCTGTTTGTAACATTTGAGGGTCCAGAGGGAAGCGGCAAAAGCACGCAGGCGCGGCTGCTTTATGAATCGCTGCACACGCGTCGCTTCCCGGTCATTTTGACACGAGAGCCTGGCGGGACGCGGATCGGCGACCTGATCCGTCGGATTGTCCTGGATCTTCAGCATACCGAAATGGCGCCGACGACCGAAACGCTGCTGTTTTCGGCAGCACGGGCGCAACTGGTCAGCGAAGTCATTCGTCCGTATCTGGAACAGGGCGGCATTGTGCTGTGCGACCGGTATGCCGATTCGACCTATGCCTACCAGGGGTATGGGCTGGGGCGCGATCTGGCGGAGTTGCGCGTGATTACGACTGCGGCGACGGGCGGCCTGCGCCCTGATCTGACGTTTTATCTCGACATAAGCGCCGAGGCGGGGTTGGAGCGGAAACGTCGGAAGCGCCCCGTCACGCGCCTGATGGGTCAGCATGGCATTGAACAGGAGTGGAATCGCCTCGATGCCCGCGAGCTGGAGTATCATCAACGGGTGGAAGCGGGCTACCGCGAGTTGATCGCGCAGGACCCTGAGCGCTGGCGGGTGCTCGATGCACGGCAGTCGATTGAGGCGCTGGCAGAGCAGATCGCGGCGATTATCGAGCCGTATCTGGCGTCGATTCCGCGGCTGGAAACTGTGCCATTGTGTTGAGGGTGATCGTATGAAACTGATCATTGCCGTTGTGCAGCGGCAGGATGCTGGCGACTTGATCGAGGCGCTGACGGCGGCCGGTCATCGGGTGACTCGCATCAGCAGTGAGGGTGGATTCCTGCGCGAAGGGAATGTCACCCTCCTGATTGCTGCCGAGGATTATCAGGTGGACCCGATTCTGAAGATTGTGCGTGAGCACTGTTATACACGGACGCGGTATGTGTCGCCGCTGCCGCCGATCGCGGAGTCGGGCGAGTTCTACCCGCCAACGCCGGTGGAAGTGCAGGTCGGCGGCGCGACTGTTTTCGTGTTACGCGCTGCCGATGTGCGCCGCCTGACGCCATAATCCAGGAGTACGGTCATTGGATATTCGTGGAATCATTACCAATCTCGCGCCGGTCGTGTCGGTGCTGGCGTGGATGTTGCTTGCCTACCTGATCCTGCTCTGGGCTGCGTCAGTGCTGTGGACGTACCGTGATATTCATAGCCGGAGCGAGGATGTGGCGGTGCAGGTGCTGGCGGTCGTCCTGGCGCTGGTGCTGCCGTTCGGCGGCGTGGTGTTGCACCTGATCTTGCGCCCGCGCCAGACGCTGGCGCAAAAATACGAACGAATGCTCGAAGAAGAGTATCTGCGCCGCAGTCTCGAAGACCCTCATGTCTGCCCGACGTGTCAGCGATCCGTTGAGCCGGATTTTGTTCTCTGCCCCCATTGCCAGACGGCGCTGCGCCGCCGCTGCACTGCGTGCAACCGCGTGATCGATCTTGCCTGGAGCGTCTGCCCCTACTGCGGCGATGATGGCGCCAGCTCGTTGCAACGCCCCAGTTATCGTCAGCGCGTCGAAACCGAGCATATGCAGGTGTATGAGCGATAACACACTGCAGAACGATCATCGTCTGCGCACAGGCGCGCTGTATGTCGCGCTGATGCTGGTGGCGCTGGCGCTTCTGGCTGCGTGCGGTCCTGAAGCGCCGCAAACGACCGATCCGCCCGCCGCTGCGACCCGTCAGGCGATTGTTGCTCTTCCTACCGCAACGCGCCCAGCCGACAGTGAGCGCCCGCGTCCATCAGGCGTCACGCCGGTTCCCACCTCAACCGATGTTCCTGAGCCTGCTCCGAATCCCGGCGACGATCCGCGCACACAGGGCGATCCCGACGCGCCGATCGTCGTGGTGGAGTTCAGTGATTTCCAGTGCCCTTTCTGCGCCGCGTTCTCGCGCGAAGTCCGACCGCTTATCGAGGAGCGGTATGTCAGTACCGGCAAGGTGCGCTTTGTTTACCGTGATTTTCCGCTTATGAGCATCCATCCGGGGGCGTTGCTCGCGGCGCATATTGCCAATTGCGCCGGTGAACAGGGCGTGTTCTGGCAGATGCACAACCGGATTTTTGCCGGCATGGAGCGGCGCGAGTGGTCATCGGGCGATGCCGGTGATTTTCGCACCTTCCTGAAGTACGCTGAAGAGTTGAATATCAACGCGGCTCAGGTGCAGCAGTGTGTCGAGAGTAACCGCTATGGTCCACGTATCGAAGCCGACATTCGTGAAGCGCAGCAGGCGGGTGTTCGCAGCACGCCGACGTTCCTCATCAATGACCAGGTGCTGGTCGGCGCCCAGCCCTTCGAGGTTTGGGAACGGATCTTCGAGACCATTCTCAACAGTCAATGACCATGAGTCCTTCGATTACCGATGTTCCTGGCGTCCTGGCAGGGCACGCGCAGGATGACGAAGCGTTGACCGGGTGTACGGTCATTCTCACGCCCGAAGGGGCGATTGGGGCGGTGGATGTGCGGGGTGGCGCGCCGGGGACGCGCGAGACCGATCTGCTCTCGCCGGTTGCAACGGTCAACACGGTTCACGCGGTGGCGCTGTGTGGCGGGAGTGCGTTTGGTCTCGTGGCAGCCGCCGGTGTGATGCAGTGGCTCGCCGAACGCGGTATTGGCTTCCCGACCGGGATTCGCCCTGTGCCGATTGTGCCGGCCGCCGTGATTTTCGACCTTGCCATTGGTCGTGCGGACCGTTTTGCCGACGCTGCGATGGGATATGCGGCGTGTGAGGCGGCGGGCGCCACGGTTGGTGAAGGATGCGTCGGCGTGGGTCTTGGCGCAACGGTGGGGAAAATCCGCGGTATGCAGCACGCGATGAAATCCGGCATCGGTATGTGGAGCGAACGCCTGGCGGACGGAACGACCGTCGGTGCGCTGGCGGTCTGCAACGCCTTTGGTGATGTGTATGATGAGCGCAACGGTCGTTTGCTGGCAGGGGCGCGGGCGGACGATGGATCGCTCGCCGATACGATGGCGCTGTTGCGCGGCGCAGGTTCGGCGTCGCCATGGTCGGCGTCTGCGGAAGGGCAGAATACAACCCTGGCAGTGGTGGCGACCGACGCGCGCCTGACGAAAGCGGAAGCGACGAAGGTGGCGCAGATGGCGCAGGACGCGCTGGCACGAACGATCCGGCCGGTGCATACGCCATTCGATGGCGATACCGTCTTTGTGCTCGCAACCGGACGACGCGCGTCGCCGGGGGTGCTGCTGCTCGGCGCTATCGCCGCTGATGTGCTGGCGCGCGCCATCGAGCGGAGCGTAACGCAGGCGTGGTCGCTTGGCGGTGTGCCTGGGATGAGGCGAGAGGGGTGAGGGGTGAGGCGAGAGGGGTGAGGGGTGAGGCGAGAGGCGAGAGGCGAGAGGCGAGAGGCGGGAGGGATGAGGCGAGAGGCGGGAGGGATGAGGCGAGAGGCGAGAGGCGAGAGGGATGAGGCGAGAGGCGAGAGGCGGGAGGCGGGAGGTGGGAGGCGAGAGGCGAGAGGGATGAGGCGAGAGGCGAGAGGGATGAGGCGAGAGGCGAGAGGAGCGAAAGGGTTGAAGGTGGGCAGTGGGCAGTGGGCAATGGGCAGGCGTCCTGGCCCTGACTCCTAACTCCTAACCCCTAACTCCAGGAAGCCCGCGCAGGCGGGCTTTGCAGCCGTAGCCCGCGGCTTTAGCCGCCGGGCGGACGGGGGCGCTCATGCCAACTGCGGTCCACGACACGCCTGCCGGGGCGCGTTGACTGGTGCGCCTTGCGAACCGAACCCTCGAACATTTTGTCTGACTGACCGCAATTTAGTATCAGTTCTGGGTTCTCGGTTCTCGGTTCTCAGTTCTCAGTTCTCGGTTCTCAGTTCTCGAAAAGAATGCACAACGCCATCACCATCGGCATCATTGGGGCAGGGCGCGCAGGAGGCGCGCTGGCAGCAGCATTCGCCGCCGCCGGGTATCGCGTCGTGGCGCTCTCCAGTCGAGCGTCAGACGGCGCGCGCGCGCTGGCGCAACGAATCGGCGCGACAGCAGTTGATGCGCCGGTCCATGTCGCGCGCGCAGCCAGCCTGGTGTTTCTGGCGACGCCTGATGCTGCCATCACTCCGGTGTGTCGTGCCATTGCCGAAATGGACGGGTGGCGCGCCGGGCAGTATGCCGTACATTGCAGCGGCGCCCTGGGGCGCGAAGCGCTCGTAGACGCTGCCGAAGCCGGTGTGTTGACCGGAGGATTTCACCCGTTGCAAACGCTCGCAGGTCCAGAGACAGCAGCGCGGTTGCGAGGTTCATACGTTGCCATTGATGCCGATCCGCCGCTCGCAGCAGTCCTACGTGCGCTGGCGCGCGCAATCGGCGCGATCCCGTTCGATCTCGACGCGCGGCATCGCGCCCTATACCATGCTGCGGCGGTTATGGTCGCCAACTACACGGTTGCTCTGTACGCCTGCGGCATGCAACTGCTCGAACATCTCGGCTTGCCCGATGAGGTACAGGCGCGCGCACTGTTGCCATTGTTGCGTGGCGCCGTTGAAAGTCTGGAGCGTGCAGCGCCGGCAGAGGCGCTGACCGGACCGATTGCGCGCGGCGATGATGTCACGGTTGAACGGCACATTGCTGCACTCGAAGCGCAGGCGCCGCAGTTGTTGCCGATCTATCGCGAGTTGGGGCGGGTGGCGTTGTCGCTGGCGCGCACCATTCCTGAACATCGCAAGCAGGCGCTGACAGCGTTGCTCGATGATTGTTGAGGCGAGAGGCGAGAGGCGAGAGGCGAGGGGCAAGAGGCGAGAGGCAAGAGGCGAGAGGCGAGAGGCGAGGGGCGAGAGGCAAGAGGCGAGAGGCGAGGGGCGAGGGGCGAGGGGCAAGAGGCGAGAGGCGAGAGGCGAGAGGTGAGCAGGTGAAAGGTGGAAAGGCTGAAAGTGGCAGGTGTGTGCTCTTATTGACAGGAGTTACGCGGTCACCTCGCGGACGAGCCGCGGGACGGCTCTTTTTGCCTTCGGCAGAGCGGTACTTGTCTTCTTTTGTGGTGCAGTGCGGCGAAGCCGCCGCACCGCACCACCTTGATCGGGAGCGTCCCGCTGCCGCAGGCTCTGGCGAAGCCAGAAAACGCGCCACCGCGTAACTCGTGTTATTGATACTTCAAAATCCTTAAAGAGGAGCCATTATCAACTGAGCCTGAGCGCTAAGTCTTTGCGCCTTTGTGTCTTTGTGTGAGTTATCTGGAAGACATTGCACTTAGCCCCCGTCCCGGTTCTCAGTTCTCCAGTTCTTAGTCCGATGAACGTCCGTGGCGGCAGTTAATCGTCCATTGCTTATTGCCATGAAAGGTCACCCCGGGTCCGGCAAAAGCGCGGTTGCGCGCGGTCTCAGCCGGCGTCTTGGCATCCCGCTGATCGACAAAGATGACATCAAGGATGTCCTGGACGGTCATGTAGACGATGCCGGCGGGCTGGCATACATCGCTATGTTTAATGTGGCGCGACGGCAGTTGCTCCAGAACCTGAGCGTCATCTGTGACAGCCCGCTGAGCGAAGTCGGCGGCTACACTACCGCGTGTGTCGTTGCCCACGACACCGGTGCGCGCCTGCTCGTGATCGAATGCGTCTGTTCGTCAGAAGAGGAATGGCGGCGTCGGATCGAACAACGCGCCGCGTTGCGCCTGCCGTCGCATCATGTGACAACGTGGGAACACTTGCAGAACCACCTGCGCCGGCGGGCTGACACCTCGAACTATGCCATTCACGAGCCGCATCTGACGGTCGATACATTTGCGCCGCTCGAAGATGTGTTGCACACGATTTTGGCGTGGATCGAAACGCTGGGGACTACTCCGACGTCTGCCGGTGCGCATCGAGAAAATCCTGCAAGATGATCGATGCTGCCACTTCATCGATGCGCGCCTTGCGCTGTTCGGGTTTGAGTTTCAGGTCGATCATCATGCGCTCGGCTGCCACGGTCGTCAGCCGTTCATCGACGAAGTAGAGCGGGATCTCGATCACCTGGCGCAGTTCGTCAACGAATTGCTGCACCAGTGTCGCCTGCGGTCCAATATCGCCGCTCATCGTCAACGGCAACCCGACGACCAGAGCAGTCACTTCATGGTCACGAATGAGGGTGACAATCCGTTTCAGCGCCGTTGCGCGCGGTTCGGCGCGAATGGTCGTCAACGGTGTCGCCAAAGCGCGAGTCGGGTCGCTCAATGCCACGCCAATGCGCCGCTCACCGACATCGAGCGCCATGACCCGTCCAGGTTCATTAGGCGACACAACGCTCCTCCTTCCGGGGAATCTCTCGTATCATACCATCGACATTGGAACCGCACCGGCGGTTGGTGTTGGCTAAGCCCGTCGAAGCCAATGTCTGGCTTGGCGCTCAATGCCGCCTGACCACAGATCCGCAGACCGGGCGATTACGACGTGACGCTGGCAGGTCGCACATCGATCAAGAAGCCGAACCCCGGTAATGTCTGAACGGCAGGGAGGCTATAGTCGCCGATCAATCCCTGTTGTGCAAACTGCTGGAGGATGGTTTCCGCATCGCTGCGTGAGGCGCCGACCAGCGCTTGTTTGATCTGGTCGAGCGTGTCTGCGGTAATCATTCCGTACTCGGTGCAGGTCACAGCGCCGTTGATCGTCAGTTTCGCGCCATCCCAGCGCCATCCGGCGACATCGAACCCGATACGTTCATCAGGGTTGCAGAGGGTGTTGCGTTGCAAGAAATGCTGTGGCACGACCAGTTCGAGTTGCCGGCTGACCAGACGATCGCGGGGGGTGGCCAGGGCGCTGAAGCGAGTGCTGACCGTCAGGCGGAAGACTGGATTGGCAGGATCGACCGGTTGACCGATAGGCGGTTCGATCAGCGGCGGATCATACGCTTCTGGTTGAGCCAGGTCGATGGAACTGGGGAAGATTGTCGTCGGATCGATGGCCAGGATATTCTGGTCAATCTGGCGGGCAAGTTGTTGCATCCCGGTGTTGTACAGACCGGTCAGCGCCTCGCCGAGCACCCGTTGCACATCGGCTTCGGTGACGATGCGCTGCATCTGCTCGTTGCCGCCGCCAATCGCGTCGTGCCGGATGAGGAGATTCCCGCGATCACTGATGATCGGCTGCATCCCGGGAATGAGCAGTTGATTGAGCGCATTGGCTTCGACATTGGAGGCGCTGCCGGGCGAACGCGCGACGACATTGACAACGATTTCGCCATACGTCGTGCTGCGACCGCGGTCGCTCACCGTGGTAACGGCGGGAGGCACGGTGACCGGTCCTTCAATCGCAAAGCGCACCTCGGCGCCGTTGGGGTTGATCCCGAGCAGTTCTGTTTCTTCGGGGAGCGGAAAGGGCTGTTCGATAACGTTGATGATCCGCACCTGACCGGTTGCGCGACCGACCGGCGTCAGCGTCTCGCTGGTCACCTGCCCCTGAACTGTGAAGGTGGCGTCCGCCTGCACAACCGCCGCCTGGATCGACGATGGATTGACGCCGGGGTCGGCAGTCGTAATCGGGATGACTTCATCGCGGAAGGGTTGGTTGCGACTCTGCATCACCGGTGGTCCCACGATAACCGACACCCGATTCGCCTGGTACCAGCCGAAGGCAATCAGCAACGCAACAACCAGGACCGCAATAGCGACGCCGATGATCATCGTCCGGTCGCCGGCGCGCGCAGGGGTTGCTGAGCGACGCGCGCTGCTCCTGGGGGGCGCCGCCGTGGCGCGGCGCTGAGTGGCGGCGCGGCGTGGTGCGGCGTTACTCTGTCGCCCGGTTGCGTGGATGGCGGCGCGGCGTTCTTCTTCCGGGCTGAGGCGGATGTCAGCGGCGCTCACCCGGCCGGAAGGAGCGGCGCCTGGCAGGGGCGCCGTCTTCTCTGCTGAAGACGGTGCAACCGCAGCAACCGCCTCGGAGAAGTTGTCGAGCGATTTTGCAAAGGCTGCATCCGCCGCCGATAGTTCGGCATACTGATCCTGCGACGGAACCTGATCCAGGGCGCGGAGAAACTCAGCATCACGCTCATTGATCGTGGGGCGCGCAGGCGGAGGCGCGGCAGGCGCCGTTGCGGTCGGTCGTGGCGGCAATGTGTCGCCGACCTCCATGGTTTCCAGACCGCTGGCGCGCGCCGCTTCGAGCACGTCCGCGTCGGGGCTGATAACCATCACGCTGATGCCATCGCGTTGCAAGATCAACCGCAGCGCAGTAAAACTGCGCCGTCCCTGGAGCGCCGGGACGCCTTCGGGAACCAGCAACTGAACGCTGCTGGCGCGCGCAGCGCGCACCCGTTCCAGAATGCCGTCAAGCGTATCGGCGGGAACAACCGGCACAACCGCCGATGCGGGGTTGGAGGCCAGAATGGCGCTGAGCACCGCCGTGATCCCTGTCGGTTGAAGTTTCGAGATATGTGGTGAAGTATCGTCCGACATGTCGGATCTCCCTGGGTTTAATCCCCTGCCTGTACCGCAAGTGCTGCGGCAACATGCTCCAATGCTGCTGGAATGTTTGCAATGTCACGTCCGCCAGCCTGCGCCATATCGGGACGACCGCCGCCGCTGCCGCCGACGATTGGCGCCAGCGCTTTGACCAGGTTGCCGGCGTGGACCCGCTTACCGGCCAGATCGGGTGTCGCCATCGCCAGGATCTGTGCCTTACCGTCAATAACGGCTGCCAGGACCACCACGCCCGACCCCAGTTTATCGCGCAGCCAGTCGCCCATTTCGCGCAGGCGCGCGATGTCCGGCGCTTCGACCTGCGCCGCCAGAAAGCGGATAGCGCCCACCGATTGGACGTTGGCGAGCAACCTTTCGAGATTGCCGCGCGCCAGGCGCGCGTTCAGTTCATCGAGGGCGCGCTGGCGCTGCTTCAGGTCGGCAAGCAACGCCTCGATGCGCTCGACCAGTTGCGGTTGCGGCGCGCCGACGCGCGCGGCGATTTCGTGCAGCGTGGCAATCTGGGCATCGACCCACTGCTCGGCTTCAGCGCCAGTCAATGCCTCGATGCGGCGCACACCGGCCGCGACGCTGCTTTCCGAGACGATGCGGAACAGCCCGATTTCACCGCTCCGACCGACGTGGGTGCCGCCGCACAATTCGCGCGAACACATCGTGAAGCCTGACCGTTGGCGTTCGGCGAGAGCCGCCGGAGACGGCGCATCACTCCCATTGACGCACCCGATCGTCACCATGCGCACCACATCGCCGTACTTCTCGCCAAACAGCGCGATCGCTCCCGCCTCAATCGCCGCCTGATACTGAAGTTCCTGCCAGGCGACCGGCGTATCGGCGCGGATCCAGGCGTTGACGCGCCGCTCGATCTCGCGCAGTTGTTCCGGCGTCACCGGGCGGGTATGGGTAAAGTCGAACCGCAGGCGATCCGGCGCGACCAGCGACCCGGCCTGCGCCGCGTGTTCGCCGAGCACATCACGCAGGGCGCGGTGGAGCAGGTGTGTTGCCGTATGGCTGCGCATAATGGCGGCGCGGCGCACGCTATCGACCTGTGCCGCAACCGTTTCGTGAATGGCGATGACTCCTTCTTCCACCACGCCGTAGTGGACAATCACGCCGGGCACGGGGCGCTGCACATCATCGATCCGTACACGGCCACGCGGCCCGATCAGCGCGCCGGTATCGCCGATCTGCCCGCCGCTTTCGGCGTAGAAGGGCGTACTATCGAGCGCAATCTGCACCTGCTGACCGGCAAACGCCTCGGCGACCTGATCCCCTGCGACGATCAGCGCCTGCACCGTCGCATTGCCGGAGACGGCGAGGTAGCCGGTAAAGCGCGTCGGCGGGAGATCGATATCCGCCCATACCTCAGCGTCGGCGGCGCGCCTGAACTGCGCCGCGCGGCGCCCACGGGCGCGTTGCTCGTCCATGCGGCGCTCATACCCCGCCTCATCGACCGTCAGCCCGTGGTTGGCGGCGATTTTTTGCGTCAGGTCGAGCGGGAAGCCATAGGTATCCTTGAGAATGAACGCATCGTCGCCGGGAATGACCGCGCCGCCGCCGGCGCGCACCCGCTCGATAACGCTATTCAGAATGCTGATGCCGCCGGCAAGCGTGCGCAAGAACTGGCGTTCTTCCAGATCCACGGTTTCGAGGATGAAATCGGCGCGTTCGCGCACTTCGGGATAGACGGCGCCCATCTGCTCGATCACCACCGCGACGATCTCGGACAGGAACGGCTTCTCGAAGCCGACTGTGCGCCCCTGGTAGACCGCGCGGCGCAAAATGCGACGCAGGACATACGAGCGCCCCGTATTGCCCGGCAGCACCCCATCGGCGATCAGGAACGCCACGGCGCGGCTATGATCGGCGACGGCGCGGTAAGGCGCCACGTGAGCGCGGTACGTCGCCTCATCGGCGCCGAGCAGCGCCAGCTGGCGCTCGATCAGCGGTATGAACAGGTCGGTGTCATAGGTGGAATGCACCCCCTGCATCACCATCGCCATGCGCTCGAGTCCCATGCCGGTATCGACCGACGGACGATGGAGCGGCTGCATCGTACTGCGTTCAAACTGCATGAACACATTGTTCCAGATTTCGACATAATTCGGATCGTCGGAGTTGACCCCTTGCGCGCTCATCGCCTTCAGATCATCGCCGATATAGATGGTGATTTCGGAGCAGGGACCGCACGGGCCGGCATCCGCCATGACCCAGAAGTTATCCTTGCGCCCGAAGCGCAACACCCGATCCGGGTCGGCGCCGGCGGCGATCCATAATTGCGCTGCTTCATCATCAGGAGGAACCTCATCGTCGCCCTCGAAGACGGTAAACCACAGGCGTTCGACGGGGAGTTCGAACACCCTGGTCAGCAATTCCCACGCCATCGGAATAGCGTCGGCTTTGAAATAATCGCCGAACGAAAAGTTGCCGAGCATCTCGAAAAACGTATGATGGCGCGGCGATGGACCGACCTCCTCGAGGTCGTTGTGTTTGCCGGAGACGCGCAGACATTTCTGAACCGTTGTTGCGCGAGTATAAGGGCGGCGCTCAAGCCCGAGGAACGTGTCCTTGAACTGCACCATGCCTGAGTTGGTAAACAGCAGGGTCGGATCATTGCCCGGGATGAGCGATGAACTGGGCACACGAACGTGACCGCGTTCTTCAAAGAATTGAAGGAACTGTTCACGAATCGCGGCGCTAGAAAGCTTCTTCATAGCGATACGAGCCTTTGCCAGGTATGCTGGCATACCGGGGGTTGTTCACATGCCGCAGTATGCGGTAATGTCGTATGCATTGTACGGCATATGAGCGCGCTGCGTCAACAATGCAGCGCCGGATTCTGCGCCAAATCTTGACAAGTGTGCTATAATAAGTGTGCGAGTGAAGCATTGCGTTAGCAATCCTCCAGATCTCGCATCCGAATGCGACTCCAAAACCAGATATTCCTCTGGAAAGCGCCAGGCGTTCACCATACTGTGGTGTAAGTCTGTACCTACTATATAAGGCATGGCGTAGCCCTCTACTTCAGTGACACAACCGCCGTGAACCCTCAGTGTGGTCGAGCGCCGTTCAATGTAGCTTGTGTATGGAACCAACGCGCCAACTACTGATTGGTACAGGTATCATTCCCACAACAACGGAACTGGCGCTGTGCAATTGATCTGAGCACTGCACACGCAGTTGCAGTGTACTGTGCGTCAGTAAAATATTCTATGCCACAACGAAACACCTGTTGGCCCATGTGGAAGGGTTGATCCCTTGTTCGCTCTTTGATCGCTGGCGTGTACCCACGTCAGCAAGGAGTTTTCTGTGCCAAGAATGAGAATGAAAAATGCTACCCCCAACAATGGCGGCGATCCGGTCGCCGAGTACACAGAACCCGTTCGCGACAAACCAATGATTAATGTTGCCGAACTTGAGAGTAAAACGCTCAATGAGCTGCGCGAAATGGCGAAAGCGATCGGTGTGACCGGCGTGAGCAACCTCAAGAAGCAGGATCTGATTTTCAAACTGCTCCAGATGCAGACCGAAGAAGCCGGTCATACGCTTTCCGACGGCGTGCTCGACATCGTTGCCGATGGGTACGGGTTCCTGCGCGGTGAGCGGATGCTGCCGGGACCGGATGACGTCTACGTGTCGCAATCGCAAATCCGACGATTTGGGCTGCGCACCGGCGACCGCGTCTGGGGTCAGATCCGTCCGCCAAAGGAGAGTGAGCGCTACTACTCGCTCCTGCGCGTCGAGATGGTCAACGGGATGGATCCAGAAACAGCGCGGAAACGCCCCTCGTTCGATCAGTTGACGCCGATTTTCCCCAATGAGCAGATCAAACTCGAAACCGAGTCGCACCTGCTTGCCACCCGCCTGGTCGACCTGGTGGCGCCGATCGGTCGCGGGCAGCGCGGCCTGATCGTGTCGCCGCCTAAAGCCGGTAAGACGCTGCTGCTCAAGGCGATTGCCAATGGCATCACGACCAACTATCAGGATATTCACCTGATGGTCCTGCTCATTGGCGAGCGACCGGAGGAAGTCACCGATATGCGGCGGTCGGTCAAGGGCGATGTGATCTCGTCGACGTTCGACGAGCCGGTTGAGGATCATACGAAGGTCGCCGAGATGACGCTGGAACGCGCCAAGCGCTTGGTCGAAGGCGGGCAGGACGTCGTGATCCTGATGGACTCGATCACCCGCCTGGCGCGCGCCTATAACCTGGATATGCCGCCAAGCGGGCGCACGCTCTCCGGCGGCATCGATCCGGTTGCGCTCTATCCGCCCAAACGCTTCTTCGGCGCCGCGCGCAACATCGAAAATGGCGGGTCGCTCACGATTATTGCCACCTGTCTGGTCGATACCGGCAGCCGCATGGACGATGTGATCTACGAGGAGTTCAAGGGCACCGGCAATATGGAATTGCACCTCGACCGCAAACTGGCGGAGAAGCGCGTTTTCCCGGCGATCGATATCACCCGCAGCGGTACGCGCCGTGAGGAATTGCTGCTGTCGCCCGATGTGCTGCGCCAGGTATGGACGTTGCGCCGCATGGTCGGTATGCTGGGTGAGGGCGAAGGCACCGAACTGGTGTTGACACGCATGGCGAAGACGCGCAATAATGCTGAGTTCCTGGCGACGCTGAGTAAGGCGAATTAGGAGTTAAAGGGTTAGGGATCGGTGGTCGAGATTGTGGGAAGGTGTCGTTCATGATGGCGGGGGTGTTTTTTCAAGTAAGACCCCCTGGGCGTTTCTGTACACAACCTTGAAGCAGACAAGGAGCGATCTCGATGCAATGCCCAACATGCGGTGCAGTGTTATCGCCGACTGCGAAGTTCTGTTCCCGCTGCGGTACGCGCATTGCGGCTCAGCAACCTGCGGCGCCTCCTCCTCCGCTCGCTGCGCCCTTGCCGCCATCCCCGCCGCCGCCACAGGCGCGGGAGGCGGCAGGTGACACGCACGCCTACGGTCAGCAGATGGGGCAACGCCTGGACCTGCCCGATCCAACGGTGACAGCGCGCGGACGCGGCGTGACCGGGATGGAGTATCAGATTGTCGGCACAACGCTTCAGGCAGTGATCCTCGAACTCGATCCCGGCGAGACGGTCTACTCCGAATCGGGCGCGATGTCGTGGATGTCGGGCAATATCCAGATGGCGACCAATACGCGCGGCGGCGGGCTGGGCGGGATGTTCAAGCGCGCCATTTCC
>CALGYB010000021.1 GCA_937935075.1 uncultured Roseiflexus sp.
CAATGCACGTATGCGTCTACTGCGCCTCGAGCGATCACGTACCGGCACTCTACCTGGAAGCGGCTTATACCTTCGGCGAAGGGATGGCGCGGCGCGGATGGACGCTGGTGTATGGCGGGGGCAGCATCGGGTTGATGGGAGCAGTTGCGCGAGCAGTGCATGGCGCCGGCGGTCGGGTGATTGGCGTCATTCCGCAAACGCTGCTGGAACGCGAGATCGGGTACCGGGAAGCGGACGAACTGATCGTCACCGGAACCCTGCGCGAACGCAAGCAGATCATGGATGATCGCGCCGATGCGTTCGTGGCGCTGCCAGGCGGCTTCGGCACGCTCGAAGAATTGCTGGAGATCATGACGCTTCGCATGCTCGGCTATCACAATAAGCCGATCGTGATCGTCAACATCGCTGGTTATTTCGATCCGCTCCTGACCCAGTTCGAGTATATCTTCACCCAAAACTTTGCCCATGAACGCTACCGCCGCCTCTACACCGTGAAAACCGAGCCTGAAAAAGCGCTCACCTATCTGGAGCGGATCACTCCTGGCTCGCATTAATGCGGGAGATGTCAACCTTACCGCACCACCCGCGAGATCACCTCTACCGCGCGCGTGATGCCATCCTCGGCGCCAATCAACCGCCCTATCGTCGCGGCGCGCACGCGGATGAGGTCGTCCACTGCTGTCGCAATGGCATGCGCCAGGCGATCCGGCGTTCCGTGGCGGCGCAGCAATGGCGGCGGTCCTGCGCCAATCGCGGCGACGCGCGCGCCCCAGAAGGGCTGGTCGATCCCGACCGGAACCGTGATCGTCGGGATGCCGGCGCGCAGGCTGGCGGCGGTTGTCCCTGCGCCGCCGTGATGAACGGCGGCGGCGACACGCGGGAAGAGCAGGCGATGGGGCGCATGCGGCACGGTGAGAACGTTGCGGCAACCGGCAGCCAGGCGCGCCGCTGCCGCAGAACCGAACAGAATGCCGCGGCGCTGCGCCAGGCGCAGCGCTTCCAGCGCCAGCGCCGCGTCGTCGTGCGGTCGTCGCCCGCCCATGCTGCCAAAACCGATGGCAATCGGCGGATCGCCGGCTGCCAGGAACGCCTCGATCTCCGGCGCCAGGCGTTCAACCGGATCGTCGAGGAACCAGTAGCCGGTCACGATATGATGGGGCGGCCAGTCGTCGGGTGGCGGAACGACGTGCGGGCTGAAGCCGTAGACGAAGGGCGCCCGCTCCTGGCGCGCCAGCGCGAAGGGGTCGAGCGGCGTCTGGCGTGGACCGGGCGCGCGCGCCCGCCAGCGCTGCAACACGGTTCGCCATGGCAGCCATGCAGCCAGTTCGACTGCCGTATAACTCAGACGGCGGGCGCGCGCGCCCAGGCGCAGCGTCACCGGCAGCAACGGCGATGGAAAGCGGGTCGTTGGCGTGATCGGTTGGAGCGGCGCCCAGATGCATGGCGCGCCGAGCGCGTGGGCGATGAGCTGCCCCCAGCAACTTGCCAGTGACACAATCAACACAGCGCTGCCGTGGCACGCAGCCGCTGCTGTGTCGAGCAAACGGGCATAGACCGCCTGCGCCACGCGAAGGTAGCGGAGTGTGGCGATAGCGCCGCGCATCAATCCGCTATCGAGGGTCAGCGCAGCAGCATCATGAAGAAGAAGATCACTGGGATTGCCTTCGATACAGCGCAACGCCAGCCCTTGTGAACCGACCAGAGGCGCGAACCGTGCATGGGTCGCAACTGCCACATCGTAGCCAGCGTCGCGCAATCCTCTGCCAAGCGCCGCCAGCGGACGCACATCCCCCAGCGTCCCGCTCGCCAGAATCGTGATGGTTGGGCGCATCCCGCGCGCTTATCCCTCTGAGGCGCCTTCTGGCGTCCAGCCTTCCGGTTTTACGTCTCCCTCGCCAAAGAAGAAGAGTTCCGCCTGTTGCATCATCACGTCGGCAGCACGGGGATCGACCATGCTCAGCCCATAGTGGTTAATAATCAACAACGCCTGATCCATCCACATATTCCACGCCTGTTGCGATACATTCTCGTAAATGCGCTTCCCCAGTTCGCCAGGGTAGGGAGGCCGGGGCAAACCAGGCAATTCACGACCAAGTTTGACACATTTGACCATTCGCGGTGCGCTCATGACGATCTCCAGTTGGCAAATTGTTACGCTATGTAACTCACCTTTCCCTCTGATAGTATACTACCACATGGTATGCTCATCGCGCGGCGGTGAGAGCCGGGCGAACAAAGGTTGCAGAGGAAAGCACATATGGATATTGCCATTCCGCGAGCCCACGCGCCCGACGAGCACCGGGTCGCCCTGACGCCAGCCGGCGTACATTCGCTGGTGATCGCCGGGCACACGGTTTTTGTCGAAAGCGGCGCCGGCGCCGGCGCCGGGTTTACCGATGCGTCCTATAGCGCGGTAGGCGCCAGCATCGCCTATGGGCCTGAAGAGATCTACGCGCGCGGCGATCTCTTGCTGACTGTCGATGGCGTGCCGGAGAATGCATTGCCGATGGTGCGTCCTGGTCAGATCGTGGCCGGTTTTTTGCACCTTGCGGTCACGCCGCGTCGTGTCATCGATGCGCTGGCGGCAGCCGGCGCATCGACGCTCAGTTACGAAGCGATCCGGCGCAACGACGGCATCGCGCCGGTGCTGTTGCCCATGAGCGAGATCGGTGGTCGTTTGATGCCGCAACTGGCCGCGCATCTGTTGGAGACGCCGAGCGGCGGGCGCGGCACCTTGCTGACGCCTATTCCCGGCGTTCCATCGGCAGAAGTCGTGATCCTGGGAGCAGGGCGAGTCGGCGGTAATGCGGCGTATGGCTTCAGTTCCTGGGGAGTTCAGACGACGGTGCTCGACCAGGATATGGATCGGTTGCGCGCCGTGGAACAGATCTGTCGGGGGCATGTCACGACCCGACTGGCAACCGAGAGCGCCCTGGCGCACGTGCTCCCCTTTGCCGACGTGGTCATCGGAGCGGTCAAAGTTCCGCATGGCCGCGCGCCCAAACTGGTGAGCGCCGCCATGGTCGCAACCATGAAGCCACGGAGCGTCATCATCGATGTTGCCATTGACGAAGGCGGATGCATCGAGACGAGCCGCCCAACGACGCATAGCAACCCGACGTACCTGACATCGGGGGTTCTGCACTATGCAGTGCCAAACATTCCAAGCGCCGTGGCGCGCACTGCGGCCCATGCGCTGAATAACGCGCTCCTTCCCTTTGTCCTGCGCATCGCCGCGCAGGGTCTCGAACGGGCGGCGGAGCAGGATCGCGCCATTGCTCGTGGGATAGGTCTGTATCACGGTCAACCATATGCATCGCACGTCGAACAGGCGCTTGATCGCTCGTAGGCGTCAGATGGGCGATCCAGGCGCTTCCTTTGGCGCGCCTTTTTGCGTCCCTCGCCTGAGACCTGTAGCTGCTCAAGCGATCCAGTCTGGTGCGGGTGCAGATGCATCCGTGATCCACACGCTCCGATGACATGTGCAGCGGTATGCGTCGATGCACCAGAACATCTGATGGTCACACCGGCATGCCAGAGGCATCGGCAGCCCGGCGCGTAACTCACCTGCCTATCATGCGGAAAGGCGGGAAGGGCAGGGTATGGGATGTGACCGTTCGATACAGAAGTGTACGTAACCAGCAGGGAGAGACGTGCTATGCCACACTCGCTCACGGCAGGAAGGCGTGAAATGACCGCTGAAGAAGCGGTGGAACTGATAGAATCGAATCATCGCGTCTATATTGGCGGCGGATGCGGCGTACCGATACCGCTGCTGTATGCGCTCGTTGCGCGCGCTCCTGAGTTGCGCAACGTGGAGATCATTCACATGCTGACGGCAGGGGAGGACCCGACGACCGCGCCGGAACTGGCAGCGTCATTCCGTCACAATGCGCTCTTTATTGGTCACAACACCCGGCGCGCGGTCAACGAAGGGCGCGCCGATTTTACGCCAATATTTCTGGGCGAGATTCCAAAATTGTTTCGCAAGGGCTTGCTGCCGCTCGATGTCGCCATGATCCAGGTTTCACCGCCGGACCGCCACGGGTTCTGCTCGCTGGGCGTCGAAGTAGGATGCACCCTGCCGGCGGCGCGCACGGCAAAGATCGTCATTGCCGAGGTCAATGCGCGCATGCCGCGCACCCTTGGCGACAGTTTCATTCACATGTCGCGCCTGACGGCGCTGGTCGAAAGTGACCGTCCGCTGCTGGAGTTGCCACAGGGGGAAACGAACAGCGTCGCACAGGCGATTGGGCGCCATATTGCAGAATTGATCCCCGACGGCGCAACATTACAACTGGGAATCGGCGCGATTCCGGATGCGGTGCTGGCAAATCTGCACGGGAAACGGCACCTCGGCATTCATACCGAGTTGTTCTCGGACGGTGTCATCGATCTGGTCGAAGCCGGCGTGATCGACGGCGAATTGAAGACCATCCATCAGGGAAAGGTGGTTGCCGGCTTCATCCTTGGCAGCCAGCGCTGCTTCGATTGGGCGCACAACAACGCCATGGTGGAAATGCACCCCACCGACTACGTCAACGACCCGTTCGTCATTGCGCAACACAAAAATATGGTCGCCGTCAATTCGGCATTACAGGTAGATCTGACGGGTCAGGTGTGCGCCGACAGCATCGGCACGCGCCTGTACAGCGGCGTTGGCGGGCAGGTCGATTTTATTCGCGGCGCGTCACGCTCGGACGGTGGCATTCCGATCATCGCCATTTCGTCGACCGCGCGCGATGGCGCCATCTCACGGATCGTGCCGACGCTCGAGGTCGGCGCGGGCGTGGTCACCAGCCGCTACGATGTTCACTTCGTGGTGACTGAATACGGCGTAGCCGACCTGTATGGCCGCACCCTGGCGCAACGCGCGCGCGCACTGATCAACATTGCCCATCCGGCATTTCGCGATCAGTTGACCGAAGCAGCGAAAAAACTGCACTATATCTGACGCCTACGCGCTGACGCGCACCAGAATGAGCGGCGTCGTTGTGGCATGCAGCACTTTATCCGCCACACTGCCGAGCGCCCACCGGCGCAACCCGCCATACCCGTGCGTCGCCATGACAATCAGGTCAACGTCCATCTCGCGCGCCTCGTCGACAATCACTTCGGCAGGATACCCGATGATGGCATGAGTAAGGATGTGCGATACCTCAGCGCGCAGTGATGCCGCTTCCGCGTTCAGGTCATTCAGTGCGTATTCGCGCAGCGCGTCCAGCGCTTCGTTATTCTCCACGATGGGGCGCCCCAGCATTGGCGCACCGACGTATGCCTCGATCATAGGCACGACCGCGCGGAGCAGGATCAATTCGGCGTGCGCCGCGCGGGCGATCTCGCTTGCAAGCGGCAACGCCTGCCGCGCCAGCCCGGAGCCGTCGAGCGGCGTGAGAATGCGGCGCGGCGGGCGCACCACTCGCTGCGCCTGCCCGCGCACCAGCAGCACCGGCGCTTCTGTCGCATGAACGACCTTGTCGGCGACGCTGCCAAGCGCCCAGCGGCGCAACCCGCTGTAGCCATGGGTTGCCATTGCGATCAGCGCGCCAGGAGCATATCCGGCGGCAACTTCAACGATGACTTCCGCCGGTGAACCGTAGCGCAC
Source organism: uncultured Roseiflexus sp. (assembly GCA_937935075.1). Lineage (GTDB taxonomy): Bacteria > Chloroflexota > Chloroflexia > Chloroflexales > Roseiflexaceae > Roseiflexus. The sequence continues at coordinate 5,606 of CALGYB010000021.1, forward strand.
ATCGCTGATGACCTCAATCCCTGCGCCTTCGAGCGTCTGCGCCTGTTCGTGGAGGTATGCACGCGCCTGCTGACGGAGCGCCTCCATCGATGCGTCGTACTGATCGCGCTGCAGCGCCTCACTCTCTGGAACGCCATAGACTGAAATCAGCACCTGCGTCCACGACTCGCCGCTGCTCAGATGTGAGTCCTGGACGACGCGCAGTAGATGAACCTTCGCCCCCAACAATGGCGCCAGAACCCTGACATAAGGCAATACCTGGGCTGCCAGTTCGGAGCCGTCGAGCGGTACGACAATCGTTTGCATCATCATCCTCCTCGTCGAGGCGGTTCTGGGTTCAGCATAACATACTCCATCCAGCCCTCTGGAAGAAGATGTTCACTACGGATGGCGTCCTCACAACACACCGAGACGACGTTGTGATACCTTTACGCACTGTACTGGCATCTTTCCTGCCCTTTCCGATCAAGATCACATATAGTTAAGGGTGAACGTATCAGCCAGTGATCGCACTCAAAGGAGAGGTGGTCAGCATGTTCCACAAAATACTTGTCGCTGTTGATGGTTCACCGACGTCGTCGCGGGCAATCGACGTAGCCGTCGATATCGCCAGGCATTACAACGCAAAATTGTGCCTGCTCCATGCATTTCCGCATGTCTCTGATCTTCTTGGCACGCCTGAATACGAGCGTCTGTTGGAAACACGGATGCTGATAGGCCAGTCGCTGATTGAAGCCGCGCGCACTCAAGTCGGCGATCAGGCGGAAGTCGATGTGCAATTGCTCGAAGGACCGCCGGCACAGGCTATCCTGCGTGTCGCAGAAGAGGAGAAATTCGACCTGATCGTCATGGGGTCGCGTGGACATAGTACGCTCGTCGGTCTCCTGCTGGGCAGTGTGAGCAATACAGTTGTGCAACGCGCCCACTGCCCGGTCGTGGTCGTGCACTAACTATCGCTATCAGATAGCAATCCGGCACGGTTCGGTGAGGAGGCGCGCATGTGCCGATCCATCCTGGTGCCGCTCGATGGCTCGGCGTTCAGTGAGCATGCGTTGCCACTGGCGCTCTCGGTCGCGCGGCGATCAGGCGCGCAACTTTACCTTGCCCACGTCCTGGCTGGACGTGGCGGTCTGGCGGATATAACAGACCGCGCCAGCGCAGCAAGTCGGACGGCCTACCTTGAGCGGGTGGCGCAGCAGATCGAGAAGCAATCGGTGCGCGCACCGATCACGTCGATCCTCACCGGACCCGTCGCTGAGACGCTGCTGGAGCACGCGCAAGCGGTCGGGTGCGATCTGATCGTCCTTACGACCCACGGTCGAGGGGCGCTTTCGCGCCTCTGGCTCGGCAGCGTGGCAGATGTCATCGTGCGGCGCTCGCCGATACCGGTGATGCTGGTACGCCCGCACCAACCCACCGTAACCATCGATACGCAAAATATGAGGCGCTCGCTGCGCCGTATTCTGATCCCTCTTGACGGTTCTCCTCTGGCTGAAGCGATCATCGAACACAGCGTCCATATCGGGCGGATCATGGACGCGGAGTATACGCTGCTGCGGGTCGTTGACCCCACCGTGCTTGGTCTTTCAGTTCAGGATGAGAATGTCGCCGCCTCTGCGATCGTGCAATCGCTCAAGGATAGAGCGCAAGCGTATCTGGATCGGCAGGCGGAGGCATTACGCGCACGGGGTTTGCAGGTTGACGCCGTTGTGACTGTGGGAGAACCGTCGGCGTGTATTCTCGATTATGCGCGGGCGCATAGCATCGATCTGATTGCGATGGCAACCCACGGCCGGGGCGGGTTTTCCCTCCTGCTGCTTGGCAGCGTCGCCGATAAAGTCCTGCGCGGCTCATCGTTGCCGCTGTTGTTGTACAGCCCTGGGGTCAAGTAAGCGGGGAAGGTCGTTGAACATTGAGGGGTGAACGTCAGGCGGCGCTCCTCGATCCTGCTCGTCCCGGGTAATCGTGGACTTCGTCCCCTACGACACAATGTGAAGCCGGTAGCGCTCCAGCAGAATGGCGGCATCCTCATCACTCAACGGCATCTGCCAGCCATCGACGGAGTTGGTGGGGGTGTGCGTGTGGAGATCGAGCACGATCGCCTCGTCCACCCATGGCCGGATCATGTGTAAGATATGTTCATCGGCGCGCGGTGTTGCGAGCAGGCATGCCAGCGGATGGTAGCGCCGCAGCGCCTGAAGCGCCGCCAGGTGCGCCAGGCCGCTGCTCAGGCCGTCATCGACCAGGATGACCGGTCGTCGGATATCGAACGGCAGGGGACGTCCATGGCGGTAGAGTGCGATCAGTTCCGGCAGGATCGCCTGTTCGGCTCGGACGATATCCCAGAGCATCGCAGGCGTCACCCCCGGAAATCGCAGGATGGCGCCATTCAGACACAACCCGCCCGACTCGCTGATGGCGCCGGCGACAACGGCAGGATTGACGCGCACCCGAAACTCGCGGGTAACGATGGCATCAACCTGGATTCGGAGTGAACGCGCCAGTTCGCCTGCAACTGCCACACCTCCCGGCGGGATCGCCAGTGCAACGGCGTGCGTACCACGGAAACGCCCCAGAAACGACGCGAGCCGCCGCCCCGCTGCGGCACGGTCTTCGTACCGATCATCACACCCGATGAGCGGCGCTCCGTAGACTGGCTCAATGACCGCGGCTTTCATCATCGCGTATTAGTGCGTCACTACCGTTCCGCACCCTGTTCCTGCGTCACCAGGTAAACGAAGCAGGGGCAATCCCGTCCAGGGATCGGCGTATGGCGCTCCGCTCGATCCAGCATGCAGCCAATGCCATCAAAGTAGCGACAGTTGTCGCAACGATGGAGATGATAGTGACAACGCCAGCACTGATCATCACGACCGATCGTTTCGAGAGACCTTCCCCGCAATACTGCGCCGCAATGGTGGCATATCAGCGTTGGGCGGGCGGTGTCGTGCAGTTCGCCGCCGACCGCCAGGGCGATTTGAAGGCGGAATAGATCGCTTTCGGTGATCATCCCGATCACCCGTCCCTCGCTATCAACCACCGGCAGCCCGCCAATTTTGTACGACAACATCAATCTGGCAGCATCGAGCGTTGACGCATCCGGTGTGATAGTGACAACGTGGCGCGTCATACATTCAACGACCGTTACCCGATCAAGTAATGCACGCCACTCATAGTAGCTGAGGGTGGTATCGGCTGGTTGGGCAGCGCGCAGATCGCCACGCGTGATGATGCCGATCAGTTTGCCGTTTTCTACAACCGGCAAGCGGCGAATGCGCCGCTGTTCCATCAGACGTTGCGCATCAGCAAGGGTCGTTGTCGAATCGATGACAATTGCGGGCGTACTCATCCAGTCTGCAACTCGTTGATTTTTCATGGCTGCCTCCAACGCGCGGCAAATCTGAAGCGCCTGATAGTACTGTACCATGCCACGTTGCGTCAGAAAGAAAAGAAACCATCACACACGGAGAGTATGCGTTTACACGTGTCGCACTGCGTGCGTGAAGATCGCATCTATTCAGGTAGCGAATCTGTTACTGCGGGTGATAACCTGTTACGCCACACACAGGATAGAACAGGCTACAATTATTAAGGATCGTGTGTTCGGTTTGCTATGCTGCTGGCGCTGTCCTGTCGGACGGGTGCACGGCATGGCACTGCTCCAGAAAGGAGAACTTCAATGGCGAAGACATCTTCATCTTCCAGGCGACGCGCCTCAGTGCCTGCCGAGGAGGAGATCCGCTTCTGGATGCACGCTCCGGCAGTCACGGTCAACCTGGCGGCGCCGGTCAGCGAGGCGCTGGCGCTGATGCGTGAACATAATATCCGCCGCCTGCCGGTCGTCATCGATACGGGTGAACTGCGCGGCATCATTACGCAGGGCGATATTCGCGGCGCCGATCTGCTGCGGGTTGCGGGAATGGATCCGTTCGATATCGCCGATGCACTGCGACGGATCAAGGTGTATGAGGTCATGACGGAGGACCCGATTACGGTCACAGCGGAGACCAGCCTGCGCGAGGCGGCGATGCTCATGATCGACAACAAGGTTGGCGGTTTGCCGGTGGTGGACGAGAACAACATGGTCGTTGGCATTATTACCGAAAGCGACCTGTTCGAGGCGCTGGTGCATGCGCTCGAGCGCCGGGATATGGAAGAGGAAGGGTAAGGGCGGCAGAAAACGGCATATCGCCGGGATGGGGACGTGGAGACGTTGCATTGCAACGTCTCCACCAGGGCAGTGTGTTTACGGCGTCTCTTCGGTCTCCTCCTCAATCTCCCCCAGTGCCTGATCGCGCGCGCGTTCGATACGATCAAGGCGACGCTGGAATTGCCCCATCGCAAAATGCATGAAATCGTCGTGGCTCAACCCGAAGGGCGCCACCTCGTAGCAGGCGAAGGCATCGTCGATGACCCCCACGGCATAGACGACGAGTTCGTTCATACGATCCACAACGACATCCCACAGGCGCGGCTCGGCGTTGATCAGGCGCGACAGAAGATACACGCCATAGGCGATGTGGCGCGACTCGTCCTGTTTCAACAGCCCGATTCCTTTACGCGTCCCCGGCATCAGATTGCGCCGCTCCAGCATGGTGAAGTAGGCATGGTAGCCGGTTTCCGCCAGCACGCCTTCGACGATCATGTTGTAGGTGAGCGAGGCGATAGCCTGCGCCTCTGGCGAAGGATCATCGCGCAGACGCCCCATCGCAGCCGGCAACGCTTCGTGAATGAGCGCGCGGTAATTGGCGGTATGGTAGTGGCTCAGATCACCGGTAAACCCGGCGACTTCAGCCAAAAAGCGGTTGAAGAAGTCGGTGTGCTTGGCTTCTTCCCACAAGAAACTTGTCAGAAACAGTTCTTCTTCGAGACGCCCTTCAGCGGCAATTGCGGCAACCAGAGGCAACAGATCGAGCGTGACCGCCTCCTCGCCTGCTTGAAAGAGCGAGGTCAGACGCAACACAAGATCGCGTTCGTCATTGGTCAATGTTTGCCAATCGCGAATGTCCTGGCTGAAGTCAATGTCGCTGGGATTCCAGATCCCCAGACGTTTGGCTTTCTCGAACAGTCGCATCGGCACGGTATCCCGGCGCAAACCACGACTGGTCGTGACAAATGCTGAATGGCTCATCATCGTTTCCTTTCCATTTTCGGCGTCTTTCCCAACGCCTTGCTCTCTAATGGTGATCGGATGCCAGCCCTGGACAGGATAGCGCGAACATCCTCTCCGGTCAGAAAGGCAAACGTTTCCTGGACGGCGCGTGACATCGTGTGCTCGCGCGAGCGCAGCGCGAACCATTCCTGGTACAGGCTCAGCTCGACAGGGATGATGCTGACGTCCGTATGGCGCATAACGAACGATTGAGGCACGAACGCCAGACCGATACCGCTGCACACCGCCTCCAGCGCAACAGTGGCGCTATCGGTTTCGAGCACGACATGAACGTCGGCAGGCGTCAGCCCGCTTGCCCGTAAGCCTTCATCGATAACGCGGCGAGTCGCGCACCCGTTGCGCGGCATGATCACGGGCGCCTGACGCAGTGCGTCGGGCGTCACGAGACCGCGATGCGCCATCTCGTGGTCGCGTGGCGCAATCAGCACCAGCGGCTCGCTGCCGAGGAGTTGCACAACCCAGTTTCGCGGACTCTGTTTTTCTTCGATGAACGCGATATGAATATGCTGCCGTGACAACTGTTCCAGCAACATGTCAGGCAGGGCGACCGTGACCGACAGAGAGACGGACGGATGGCGTTCGTGAAACGCTTGCAGCACGCGGGACAACAGGACCTCGGCGCCGGAAGGGGTGCACCCCAGAGTCACTCGACCGCTCACCTGCCCCCCCAAACTGCGAATACGTTCTTCCGCCTGCGTCGCCAGTTCCAGCATGTCGCGCGCCATTGCGATCAGTTCTTCGCCAGCCTGCGTTGGCAGCATTTGCTGTCCAACCCGGCGAAACAGGCGCACCTGATCGAGTTGCGCTTCGAGCGCCCGGATGTGACTGCTGACCGCCGGTTGCGATAGATGGAGACGTTCGGCTGCGGCGCTGTAACTGCCGGTTTCCACCACGGCAAGAAATGTTTGCAGGTGAATAGTGTTGAGCATAGCCATTCGCCTGTTGGATATGTGAGCTTCTATAGCGTGTTCAGAGCCTATCTGCCTGTATCGTCGTCACTGCACCGGGTCAAGCGACGCTTGCAGATTGCGTCCTGTGACGGAGCAATCTGCTGCTGATCCGAACGATGGCGTCGCTCGCAATGCCCCTGACCTCTCCAAACCGGTCAGGCGAAGGCAATGCCTTCACCCGCCCAACGAGCCTTTCCAGATCGGCTCTTATAGACGAACAACCAGATGTTACACAATCATGACCCGTGTTGACCGTCGTGCAGCAGACGTTGGCTTCGACAGGCTCAGCCAACGTCCGCCGCTCCACGTCCTCGATAGCAGTGCCATCACGCATGGCTGGTCGGACGAAAGCGGGCTCAGCCAACGTCCACCGCTCCACGTCCTTGATAGTCCAGGTTTTGGTTGATCGCTCCGTTAGCCGCCGTGGGCGCCTGGCGTGACCACATAAAAGAACCCAAGACCAATAATCAGATAGACCGCCAGCAACTGCGCGCCTTCGAGCCAGTTGCTCTCGCCATCGACCGATACCTGCACGGCGCAGAGCACTGCCAGCGTCAGCGCAGCAACCTCGAACAGACTGAAGTACAGGGTCATTTCGTTGCCGAACAACAGGCTGATAAAGACCAGCAACGGCGCCACGAACAGGGCAATCTGCATGCTGGATCCCAGCGAGATCGACAGCGACAGGTCCATTTTATTTTTCAGCGCCACCTGCACGGCAACGATATGCTCCGCGACATTGCCAACCAGCGGGATCAGGATCACCCCCAGGAACAGTTCGCTGACCCCAAGTTGCTCCACAACCGGCTCGACAGCGCCAACCAGGAATTCACTGAGAAAGACAATCGCAATCGTCGCAACCGTCAGGACGCCGAGCGAAACCGGCACACTCCACTTTGCCTGATGATATTCGATTTCGGCAGACGGATCATCGACGCCGGTTGGGGCGCCGATGCCGCGTTCCGGTTTCTGAAATGAAAAGATCAGGCTCAGGATGTAGAGGACGATCAAGATCGCTGCAACCCCCAGACTGAGCGCGTCGAGCGCCGGGTCGCGCACATCGGTGTTGAAGATGTCCACCGCGCCGCTCTGCACTTCACGAAGTAACTCGAAAAGCGTCGGTATCATCATACCAACGACCGAGAGCATCATCATAGTTGCGGCAACGCCGGTCAGGTTGCGGTCGAACTTCTGGATGCCGTGACGAAGGCCGCCGAGTAACAGGCTGAGACCGAGGATGAGGAGCAGATTGCCCAGGATGGAGCCGGTGATCGAGGCTTTGACCAGTTCGATCTTCCCTTCACGCAGCGCAACGATGGTGATAATCAGTTCGGCGGCGTTCCCCAGGGTCGCGTTCAGCAGACCGCCGATCTTCGGACCGGTGTGGACGGCGAGTTCTTCGGTCGCCTCGCCGAGCAGACCGGCAAGGGGAACGAGCGCCACACATGAAAGAGCAAAGATGAGCACGGGATTGGGGAGCAAGAATTCTGCCAGAAACGCCAGCGGAACGAAGATCAGCATGTAGCGCAGGACGTTCACCGAATGCCCCTTTCCGGTCAGAGCGAAGACGAGAACCGGGTGAGTCATCATACCACATGCGCAGATCATTCCGGTTGCGTAAAGCCCGCTTTCGACATACGATAATGGTTAGCGTGTGGTTAAGTCGCTGCACGCAAGCATGCATGGAAGGAGAAAACCGTGTTAACTACCGATCAGGAAATCCGCGATCTGCTCACCTCTGCCCGCACCGTGGCTGTTGTCGGCATTAGCGACGACCCCGACCGCGATTCGTACATGGTCGCCGAGTTTTTGCAGCGCCAGGGGTACCGTGTCATTCCGGTCAATCCGCGTCTGGCAACGCTCAATATTCACGTGCTTGGCGAGAAGCCATATGCCAGTCTGCGCGACGTGCCCGAAAAGATCGATATTGTGGACATTTTTCGCCGTCCCGAAACGGTGATGCCGGTTGTCGAAGATGCGATTGCGGCGGGCGCGAAGGCGGTGTGGATGCAGTTGTCGATTGTCAACGAGGAAGCCGCAGCCCGCGCCGAAACCGCCGGGTTGCAAGTGGTGATGAATCGCTGCATGGCAGTCGAGCACCGGCGGTTGATTCCAAAACAGGCATAACGTATCATATGCCTGACAGACGGATCATCATGGAGACAGGCCTATGCTCGCGTCGTATGCGGCACGCTATCGCGCCAATCTGGAGGAGTCGGTCATTCCGTTCTGGTTAAAGCACTCGCTGGATCGAGCGTATGGCGGACAGTTCACCTGTCTTGATCGCGATGGATCGATCTACGACACGAAAAAGTACATGTGGTTGCAGGGGCGTGCGGTCTGGATGTTTTCGCGCCTGTACAATGAATTTGACCGCCGCCAGGAATTTCTTGACGCCGCAACGCTCATCTGTCAGTTCATGCGGCGGTATGGGCGCGATCCGCAGGGACGCATCTATTTCTGTCTGACGCGTGAAGGGGAGCCGTACTTTTATCAGCGAAAGCCGTATGCAGCGGTGTTCTACATGCTCGGTTTGCTGGAGTATGCCCGCGCAACCGGTGATCGGGGATGTTTTGATGAGGCAGTCGAACTCTTCTGGCAAATCGACCGCTGGATCCGCAACCCGGTGCTGCTCGACCGCCCGATGCTGGTTGGCAATCCGCCGGTCAGTAACCTGGCGAATGTGATGGTGCTGGCGAGCATGGCGATTGAACTGGCGCGCATATCCGATGACCCACGCTATGTTCAGGTAATTCGTGACGCCATGGAAGGGGTGCGGCGCCACTATGACCCACAGCGCCGCATCCTCGTCGAACATGTGACGCTCGATGGGCGCAATTTGCGTGAGTGGCCCGAAGGACGCCTGTTCAGCCCCGGTCACGCGATCGAGGTTGCCTGGTTCTTGCTGCATATGCTGGAATTCGTGCCGAATGAGGAGTATCGGCGCCTGGCGTTCGATGTCCTGGAAGGGTCGCTGGAGTATGGCTGGGATCACGAGTACGGCGGGTTGTACTACTTCATGGATATCGAAGGAAAGCCGACGCTCCAGCTCGAGTCGACAATGAAATTGTGGTGGCCCCATACCGAGGCGATCTATGCGCTGACGCTGGCGTATACGCTGACGGGCGAGGAACGCTGGTTGCGCTGGTTGGAACGGGTGGACGACTATGCGTTTCGGACGTTCGTTGATCCAGTGCACGGGGAATGGTTTGGCTACTGCGACCGACGCGGCGATCCGGCGCTCAGCAGCAAAGGGGGTAACTACAAAGGGTTCTTTCACGTACCGCGCGCGCTGCTATTCAGTGTGCAACGCATCGAAGGCGCGTCCCTCGCGGAACACCGTCCATAAGAAAATCGGTACTGCGGTCATAATCCGCCGCCAGCGCCAGGGCTGCACCAGTAGACGATAGAGCCATTTCAGCCCCAACCGCTGCACAAGCGCCGGTGCGCGCGGCACAACGCCGGCCAGTTCGTCGAAGGTCCCACCCACGCCAATGGCAACCGGAACACGCAGGAGCGGCTGGTTGCGCGCAATCCACAAGTCTTGCGCCGGATGACCGTATGCCACCAGCAACACATCTGGTCTGGCAGCGAGGATCCGTTCGCGGATCGCCGGTTCGTCGGCAGGGCGCGGCGACCCGGCATGACAACCGGCAATCCGCAAACCGGGGTTTGCCTGCTGGAGCGCTGTAGCAGCTCGCTCCGCCACGCCAGGAGCGGCGCCGAGGAGAAAGAGCGTCCAGCCACGCCGCGCCGCTTCCGCAGCAATGCGTTCGGTGAGCGCGATGCCGGTCACGCGACCGCGCAACGGCGCGCCGCACCAGCGCGATGCCAGGATCAACCCGAATCCGTCGGGAGTCGCCAGATCGGCCGCTGCAAGCACTCGGCGAAAGGCGCTGTTGCGGCGCGCTTCCATCACAAACTCTGGGTTAACGGTGACGATCTGATGGGGTCCGCCTTCCGCAACGAACCGGACAACGGCAGCAATCGCGTCGTCCATCAACACATCGTCGATGGCAATCCCCAGAATAGCAACACGTTTGCGCACAGTATTGGACATCCCTTCCTCATGCGGCTATAATGGCGTTCCCTGAGAGCGTTGAAAACGCACACTCACGAGAGATCATCCTGGCATGCGATTATAAAAGGAGTCAAGTTATGTACCGCAGCCACACCTGCGGCGAGTTGCGCGTTGAACACGCAGGGCAGGAAGTGCTGCTCGCCGGTTGGGTGCATCGCCGCCGCGACCACGGTCCGTTGATCTTCATCGACCTGCGTGATCGGTATGGCTTGACGCAGGTGGTTTTCGACTCGGCGGCTGCACCTGAGGCGCATGCCGTCGCCAGTGATGCGCGCATCGAGTACGTCCTTCAAGTGCGCGGCGTTGTGGTGCAGCGACCGGAGGAGGCGTACAATCCCGACCTCGCCACCGGTATGATTGAAGTCCGCGCCACTGAGGCGATCATCCTCAACCCGGCAAAGAATCCGCCACTCTATATCAACAAAGAAGGCGGCGAGGAAGAGACGATCCGCCTGAAATACCGCTACCTGGACTTGCGGCGCGAACGGATGCAGCGGAATATCATTCTGCGCCACCGGATCGTCAAGTTCATTCGCGATTTCCTCGACCGCGAGGGATTTATCGAGATCGAAACGCCGATCCTGATTAAGTCAACGCCTGAAGGCGCCCGCGACTATCTGGTGCCGAGCCGGTTGCATCCTGGCAAGTTCTATGCGCTGCCACAGTCGCCGCAGCAGTTGAAGCAACTGCTCATGGTTGCCGGATTTGATCGCTATTTTCAGATTGCGCGCTGCTTCCGCGACGAAGACCAGCGCGCCGACCGGCAGCCTGAGTTCACACAACTCGATATGGAAATGAGTTTTGTGGATCAGGACGATGTGCTCGACATTATCGAACGCCTCTTTACCGCATTGTGCCGCGAGATCGTGCCACACAAGCGACTGGTGACCCCCTTTCCGCGCCTGACGTTCGCCGAGGCAATGGAACGCTTTGGATCCGATAAGCCGGACTTGCGCTATGGGCTGGAACTGATCAATCTGGGAGAGGTCGTTGCTGCCAGTTCATTCGGCGTGTTCCGCACCGCCCTCGACACCGGCGGGCAGGTGAAAGGGCTGCGCGTGCCGGGGGGAGGACAGTACTCGCGCAGGCAGATCGATGAGGTTGTTGAACTTGCAAAGCAGGCTGGCGCAAAAGGGCTGCTTTGGGTGATCGTGCCGGAAGAAGGCAGTGAGGTGCGATCCAGTTTCGGCAAGCAGGTGTCGCCAGATGAGATGGCAGCGATTATTCGCCGTATGGAAGGAGCGCCCGGTGACCTGCTCCTGATCGTCGCCGATACCCCCAAGGTTGTAGCGCAGACGCTTGACCGCCTGCGGCGCGAATTTGGCACGCGCCTCAACCTTGCCGACCCGAATACGCTGGCGTGGGCATGGGTGCTCGATTTTCCGCTGGTTGAGTGGAACGACGAAGAACAGCGCTGGGATGCGGTGCACCATCCGTTTACTGCGCCAAAAGACGAAGACCTCCACCTGATGGATACCGATCCGGGCAAGGTGCGCGCAAAAGCGTATGACCTCATTCTGAACGGCTATGAAGCCGGCGGCGGGTCAATCCGTATCCATCGCCGCGATGTGCAGCAACGCCTGTTCGATCTGCTCGGCATCGACCGTGAGACGGCGATGCGTCAGTTTGGGCACATGCTGGAGGCGTTCGAGTACGGTGCGCCGCCGCATGGCGGCATCGCCCCTGGTATCGACCGAATCTGTATGATCCTTGCCGATGAGGTGACGATCCGCGAAGTCATGGCATTCCCGAAGACGCAGCAGGCGATCGATTTGATGACCAATGCGCCATCGCCGGTCGATGAGCGGCAGTTGCGCGAGTTGCATATTGCCCTGCGCCTTTGACTGAAATGAGAGGCACCTCCATGAAAATCTACACACGGACGGGCGATCAAGGCGAAACCGGATTGTGGGGCGGCTTGCGCGTCTCCAAGGACGCCCCGCGTGTCCAGGCATACGGCACGGTCGATGAATGCAACGCTGCCATCGGCGTCGCGCGCGCGGCAGGGGTCGATGCTGACCTCGACGCACTGCTGGCGCGGGTCCAGAACGATCTCTTCGTCGTCGGCGCTGACCTGGCGACGCCCGGTGAGGCGGCGAATATTCCGCGGATTGGCGCGGAAGCGGTGCGGGCGCTCGAGCAGGCCATTGACGAGATGGAAGCGCGACTGGAACCGTTGCGCCAGTTCATCCTGCCCGGCGGCACACCGCCTGCCGCCTATCTTCATCTGGCGCGCACCGTCTGCCGCCGCGCCGAGCGCTGGGTCGTGACTCTCAGCCAGATCGAACCGATCAACCCACAGGTCGCCATCTATTTGAACCGCCTCTCGGACCTGCTGTTCGTTGCGGCGCGCTACGCGAATGCGAACGCCGGCGTGCCCGACGTACCGTGGGAAAGCCCACGAATGCGCAAGGAAAAAGAAGAGGATGGTTAAAGCAGGAGATAGTGGTGAGTCAGCCGCAGGTTAAAAACCCGTATATTCGGATTGCGCTGCGACGAGCCAGAGCCGGCACCGGCTCGTCGCCTGTCTTCTTGAACCGGAGAACGGCGGTGCAGCAACTCCCCAATCTGCGCGAAATCCTTGCAGGCATTCGCTGGGCGCTCATCGGCGCAATGGCGTTGCGCGCCTATGCGCCAGAGCGTATGACGCAGGACGTAGATATTCTCATCCACGCCCACGACGAACCGGCGGCGCGTTCCGCCTTTATTACCGCCGGTTACGCCATCGGCGGAACGCTCGCCATAGGTGGTTTCACAGCGCTGCCCGTCGGTGAAGCAGGGTACAGCATCGATGTCGTCGCGTCCGATGCCCCCTGGCTCGACGAGGCGCTCGATCATCCGTCGTTCGATCCGGCGGGTTTTCCGGCGCTGCCGCGACCGTTTCTCGCGCTTATGAAGCTTCAGGCGGGTCGAGCGCAGGACGTGGCGGATATCACGCGCCTGCTGCGCGCGGCAGGCCGCGACGAGCGCGCTCTGATCCGCACCGTCATCGCCCGGTACGCTCCTGATCTCGTCGAAGACTATGATGCGCTGGTCACGCTGACCGATCTGGAGTTCGGCGCACCAGAAGATTCTCGGGGGTAAAAGCCGCCTTCGTCCAACATTACCGCATCGCACGATTGATGTCCGGCAACCGGTCTCTTCCACACGGTGCGTGCTACAATAATGACAAGAATGCAGTGATGCCATAATCGCACAGCCGGATCATCCGCAACGACGAGGGCGCCTATGAGGACTGATGTTCTGCCGGTCGCAGGATTGGTCTCCCCTCTGCCGCCGCCTCCCGGCGGACGCTGGACGGTGGCGGACTATGAGCGCCTGCCGGACGATGGACAGCGCTATGAACTGATTGACGGAGACCTGCGTATGACGCCTGCTCCCAACCCTGATCATCAGAGCGTCAGCGGTCTGATTTTCTACTATCTGATGCAGCACGTCCAGATGACCGGGCATGGGCGAGTCTTCACAGCGCCCATCGATGTGGAACTCAGCCCGGTCACGATTGTGCAGCCTGATGTGGTTGTGCTGTTGCACGGCGGCGCAGCGGCGATTACCGCGCAACGCATCGTCGGCCCGCCAGACCTGGTGGTGG
>CALGYB010000022.1 GCA_937935075.1 uncultured Roseiflexus sp.
CCCGCCTGGTTGCCGGTCGTGCACCTGATCCGCCAGTTCGGGGCTCTCAGTTCTCAGTTCTCAGTTCTCAGTTCCTAGAGCCTGTTATGCACTTCAGAGATACACGTGGTATGATTTCAGTATGACACGTCAACCCTATCCAAGCGATGTGAGCGACGAGGAGCGGGCCTTCGTCGCTTCGACCGGCTCAGGCGCCGCGCCCCCTCCCTGACCTTCATAACCGAAGACGCCCCGCAGCGCAACCACGCGCTGCGCCCCCCTGCCCCCCCCGCAGGGGGGGAAAGGGGGGGGCGCACGCCTGCGCCGCGCGCGGCGATCGTTGACGCGCGCACGATGCAATCGCCCCCCCTGCCCCCCCTGCCCCCCCGCAGGGGGGGGGAAAGGGGGGGCGCAGCGCGCGCCGGCTATGACGGGCATCAACGTCCCCCCCTTTCCCCCCTGCATGCGGGGGGGAAAGGGGGAGCGGCAAGGTTCACGTGGCTGAAGCCGTGAACGCTCCTGGCGGGCGCCCCTGGTTGTGTCCGCAGCGCTGAGGTCGTGTGCTATGATACCTGTGCGACCAAGCGCGATTTCATGTGACGCTCACCTGGCCCGATCTCGATGAGGGCATTGCGGTTGCAAATCTGCTCGCTGGCACGGATGATCAGTTTGCATAAATAAATCCTGGTTGTTGCAATGAGCGCCAGGTCTGCATTAATCCGATCTCTGGCAATGTTGGCGGCTTTCGCTCTCGGCGTTTCAGGTTGTGCGTCTTCGACGATCCCGCCAGCGCCATCTCCGCCTGCTGCGACAGTTGTTCCTTCACCCGCAGTTCAGGCAACGACTCCCACGCCCTTGATCGAGGGCCTGCCGGAGTTTTTCGCCCGAACCGTGGCGGCTGGCGGCGAAGTGACCAGCGCCCGGGAGACAGCCAGGTGGTGGATCGAAGCAATCTGTATATAGGCGTCTCACGGATGCATAAGCATATGCGCCGGTGTTGGGCGTATCGCAACGGTACGCTGGCTGAATACACTGCGGACGATATCGAGCGAGTGTTCTACGTTCAGGAAGGGAAGCCGCCGATCCCCAACATATTCTTCGCAATCGCTACGGTGAACGACGACCGCGTCCTGGTGCTGCTGGACATCCAGTATTCCGCGTATTTTGAGTCGACCGATGGCTTCCGCTACGTGCTGCAGTCGGATCAGAGCGGGTGGCGCATCGTCTCACGGACGCAGGTCTACTGACCTGCGCTTCACCAGATGCGTCTCCTGCGCTTTTTGGCGAGCGATGCGGCAATCAGCACGATGATCAGCGGCGCCCAGAACAGGCGGCGGCTGAAGAAAAAACCGATAGCAACCGCCAGGGCTACTGCCGCAACCATTCTGCGCGCGACGATGCTGCTCAGGATCGTGAGCAACAATCCAACCACGCCGATAGCAATGATGATGAACACCAGGAATCGCGGCAGCGTGACCATCGCTACTGCGCCGGTGATCAACAGCAGCGGAATCATGAGGTCGTCGTACCATTCCGTCTGCGACGGCGCTGATGGCTGTGGCGTAGCGACAGGAACCGGCGCCGGAGCAGGAGGGCGCGCCGGCAGTTGAACCGTCGGTCCGGTGGCGGGCGCCCGCTCGATGACCAGATGATCCATCGGCGCGCCGCACTCGATGCAGTATTGCGCATCAGCCGGAACGCTGGCGTTGCAGCGTGGGCAGACGACAGTTGTGTCGGTCATGGGTGTGTCCCTTCCAGGTGCGCGACGCGCGAACGGGTGCTGAGTCTCGTCTCTTGCTATAATACGCATCTGGACCGGATAAGGTTGCAAGAGTTCTCGTTTGTGGGTTTCTGATGACTATCTCGAATAAACGTTTTCGCCGGCAGATTATCGAGGCGGTGCAGGCAAGCGAGCCGGTTACGCCGCGCTGTTCACACGCGCCGCCATTGGGTCAGTGTGGCGGGTGTACATTTCAGGATCGCGCCTACCCGGCTCAGGTGGCGGCGAAACGTGCAATGCTCCGCAGTCTCTGGAGCGATGATCTGCCTGACGATCTTATAGATGCGCTCGATGTGGTCGCCTCGCCGACCCCGTTTGCCTATCGCACGCGCATGGATTTCGTGGCGAGCAAGGAGCGGTTTGGTCTGCGGCGTGGCGGCAGATTCAACTACATCATCGATCTACAGGAGTGTCATCTTGTCCCGGCGCATGCCTTCGCTGCCGCGCGCGCCGTGTATGAGCACGCTGTGGGGTTGGGGTTGCCCGACTACAATCTGAAGACCCACGCCGGGTTTCTGCGGTATGTGGTCGTGCGGCGCAGCCCCGACGATGAACTGCTGCTGGCGCTGGTTACTGCCGCTCCAGAGGAGCAACAGGTCTACGCCGGGAAAGTAGAGCGCGCGGCGCTTGCCGCGCTCGAACATCCGGGTGTGCTCAGCGTTCACTGGCTGATCAATGCCACCCGCACCGACGTATCGTTTGGCGAATCGGTGCGTCACTGGGGGCGCGCGACATTGACAATGCGCGTTGGCGCACACAGGCTCGAAATCGGTCCCAACTCTTTCTTCCAGAACAATGTCTGGCTGCTGATGCCGCTCCTCGATGCCGTGCGCGACGCCGTCGCCGCAGGCGGGCGCGCAGGCGCGATTGCCGATCTGTACGGCGGAGTCGGTACTATCGCGCTCCACATCGCTGATCTGGCAGAGAAGATCGTCTGCATCGAGACGGTTGGCGAGAGTGTGCGGCTGGCGCGCGAGAATAGTGCGCGCGCCGGATACAAGCACGTCGTCGTCGTCGAAGCGGATGTCGCTGAGGCGCTTCGTGCGCAGACGACCGGCGCGTTCGATGTGGTCGTCGCCGATCCGCCACGCACCGGTCTGGGTCCTGAGGTCTGCCGTGAACTACTGCGATTGCGCCCGCGGCGGATTGTGTATGTCTCGTGCAACCCGCTGACGCAGCGTGACGACATTCACGCGCTGCAATCGGAGTATCGCCTGGTGTTGCTCCGGGGGTACGACATGTTTCCGCAGACGCCGCACCTGGAGTCGCTGGCGGTGCTTGATGCTAAGGATTAGGGGTTACGAGAACCGAGAACCATCAACGAGTTACTCGCAACGTCTTCGCTGGTAACGTTCAATGTTCAACATGCAACGTGCAATGTGTAAACCTCGCGCCTCTTGCCTCTTGCCTCTCGCCTCGCCCCTCTCGCCTCTCGCCTCTTGCCTCTTGCCTCGCCCCTCGCGCCTCTCGCCTCGCCCCTCTCGCCTCTCGCCTCTTGCCTCTCGCCTCGCCCCTCGCGCCTCTCGCCTCTTGCCTCGCCCCTCGCGCCTCTTGCCTCGCCCCTCTCGCCTCATCCGCAACTCTGGAGCTTCCCGGCGCGTACTACCTGATAGTGAAACAGTTGCCGTTTCCGCGCAGGTGTGCTACCCTACCAGAGAGGCATCATGATGTCTGGCGCGCATGTCGCAGGTCCGCCAATGACCGACGTACAGCAGATTCTCTGCCCCAAATGCCACAAGCCCAACCTCCGGCGCGCCCGGTTCTGTCAGCACTGCGGGCACGACGTCATCCTGAACAACGCCGGTCCGCGCTACTACATCACGCGCGTCATCAAAGAAGGCGGGCAGGGGGCGGTCTTTGAGGCAATCGGCGACGACGACCGCACCTATGCTATCAAGCAGATGCTGGATCGCTTTACCGATCCGCGGGAACGGGACGAAGCCATCGCTCGCTTCGCGGCTGAGGCGAAAATCCTCGAGCGCCTGCGGCACCCGCGCATTCCTCGGGTCTATGCCGACTTCAAAGATGAGGGGTACCATTATCTGGTCATGGACTTCGTGCGCGGGTCCGACCTGGAAGACATTATCCGGCGAGAGCGGTTCATTCCCGAAGAGCGTGCACTGCAATGGGCGGATCAGATCTGCGATGTGCTCGAGTATCTTCACCGGCAACAACCGCCGATTATCTTTCGCGACATCAAGCCATCGAACATTATGATCGAGCCGGATGGCCATGTCAAACTGATCGATTTCGGCATCGCCAAGGCGCTGCAACCGTCGCAACGCGGCACCCAGATCGGCACTCCCGGCTACGCGCCGCCGGAGCAGTATCAGGGCATCGCCACGCCTGAATCGGATATCTTTTCGCTTGGCGCGACCCTGCACCACATGCTCACCGGGCGCGACCCGCGCGATGAACCGCCCTTTTCGTTTCCGCCGGTCTACGCACTGCGCCCGAATGTCTCCAAGCGCACGTCTGACGCCATTATGAAGGCGTTGAAGATGAAACCGGAGGAGCGCTACCGGAGCGTGGCGGAGTTTCGCCGTGCGCTGCTGCCAGAACGCGCTCCCGCGCAGGTGCGTGTTGTTCCGGCAACCCAGGCGCTTCCGACGCCAGCGCAGGTCGCTGCACCGGCGACGCCGCAGCCCATCGCTGCATCAGCAGGGCCGTCAGTGCCCCAACCCACTGCGCCGCCGACCAGCCGGGCAACTCCGGTGATGCCGCCATCTGCTCCGGCAGCCGTTCCTGCGCAGAAACCGGCGGCGCCCGCAAAAAAGCGCCGATCATCTGGATTTGGTACGCTGTTGTTTGCGCTGGTGATTATTGCGCTGCTGGCGGTAACGGTTGCACTTGCGTTTCCTGATCTTGCTGCGCGCGCCATCCAGAACATTCCGGCGCTGGCGACGCCGACGCCGCAGCGCCTGGTCCAACAGCAGTTTACCGTTGAAGATATCGAAGTGATTGTTCCGCCAGGCGGTGATGTCCGGCAGGCATTCGTCGCAGCGTATACGCGCGCTGCGCAGGAGCAGTTTGGGCCGCAGGCGCAGATTCATACCAGTGTGCCATTGTCATACGTCGGCGGCGAACCGCAGAAGGTCGCCGAGGATGCGAACGGAACCAAATATCGCGCCTCGATCAGCGGGTTTATTCTCGTGCCGGTAACGCCGTAGGCGATTCGTTCAGAGGAGTTGGAACGCTCACCGTTTACGCTCAACGACGTTGATCGCAATGGCGGCGACAATTGCTGCGACCAGCACCGCGATCAGCGCAATGGTCACCGTGCTCCAACCGGTCTGCCAGGCGTTGACGAAGAGCGCACTCAGCGCCACAATGACGATGCCGATACACCCGCGTGTGACGCGCCGTTCAGGTCGATCTGACATGGAACCTCTTTTTTAGACACAATGCTCCTGCATGATACAGGAAAAACAGGGGGTGGATGATGGGTTTTCTCGACGAATTGAGCCGGAAACTGTCCGAAGGGGTTGATCGCGCCCGCTTCGAGGCGGAAAAGTTTCAACGCGTGACTGCCATTCAGGGCGAGATCGGCAATCTTCGCCGTCAGGTTGATGCCAAGCGGTTGGAGTTTGGCGATCGGGCGATTGAACTGCTCAAAGCCGGCGCCATTCAATCACCGACGCTGGCGGCGCTTCTGCGCGAGATCGAGGCATTACAGGCGAGTCTGACGCTGAAAGAAGAAGAGTTGCGCCACGTCCAGGGGCAGGCGTTCATCGAACCGTCTCCCGCACCTCGCGCGCAACATATTCCGGTCAATGTTGAGCCGCCGCGCTCGACGCCGCCTGAACCGCCGCCGCTGCCGCCGGTCGCTGGAGGCAAAGTCTGCCCTTCGTGCGGTTTTCAGATGCCGCAGACCGCTGTTTTCTGCCCGAACTGCGGTCTGCGGGTGGGATGAGCGTATCCTGTATCAGTGCGACATTGTGTGCGTTTCGCTGTCGGGCAACCAGCGGATCACCATCGTGTCGTGCGCGTCCCACGGCTCATCGAGATCGTCGTCTTCGTCCGCCTCGGGATGAATGACGATCGGTCCCTCGTTGTAGACCCATGCAATCAGATCATCGATTGAATACCACCCTGCGCGATAGGACTCCTGGTCGACCGGGTTGAGCCAGAATTTGATCTCGCCATCCATCCACTGCCAGCGTTCGAGCGAGCGCCATTCCAGGTGATGCTCAGCGAGCACCGCTTTCGTTTCCTCGAAGAGACGCAGCAATTCTGGCAGGGTCAGACCCTTGGTGCGTCGCTTCTGCAAAATGCGGCGGTTGATTGCATCGCGCAGGCGTTCGAGTTCCGGAACGTCCAGCGCGTCCAGGTCGATATCGATGGGCATTCCCATAGCCGATGCGTCCTTTCCAGGAGCGGTCGCGCCTGTGCGCGAGTGTCAGTGTACGCACCATTGCGAGACGACATCCGCCCTTATGGGTCGTGGCAGAACCGGTACCACGACAGGTGATATGCCACTGACGCGGGTCGCTTCCCGGCGAACCCGCTTCCATGATAGCAAGGATTGTCGTGTTCTACGTGAACAATTGTGTGACAGTCTATTCACAATTCGATGATAATTTGCAATGAACGGTTACTCCATGCTACGTTGCGCCGGAAGGGGTTGGATGGCGAGAGGGCATAGCGCCGGCGCACCCTCGAACAACCGCAGCAATCGCACCAATAGAAAGGCGCGAACCTGCGTGCCATTGGCATTCAAGCCTCGTAGCTTCTGATTATTTTTGTGATTGGTAAGGGACGACAAGGCGAACGCAGACAAACACTCTGTGCCTGCTGTTGCAACGTCGCCGCCTTTGCGCGCTTTCGGTGGCTGAACAGCGCGCATTTTCCGGATAGTAGCAGATTGTGTCTATGTTGACCGATGCCAGCACAGTACAATTGTGGAGGCGACGACCGGATTCGAACCGGTGAATGGGGGTTTTGCAGACCCCTGCCTTACCACTTGGCTACGTCGCCGTGCAGTCAGATTCTAGCATAGCTGGCGGTCACTGTCAAAGCGATACCGTTGCCGTCGTTGGGTCGTCTTGTTGAGACGATGGTGGCACGCCGGGGGCCTTCCATAATGCGCGGTCATTTATACAAGAATAGTTTTTGCGAACATCATCCGGTATCGCCCGGCTCAGCCCGCGCAGGCGGGCTTGGCAGCCGTAGCCCGCGGCTTGAGCCGCCGGGCGGACTGATGCCGATGCACAGGTCATACGTCCACGACACGCCTGCCGGTGCGTGTTGACCGTTGCGCCTTGCATAACGAACACGTGAACATTTTGTCTGACTGACCACCTCTTGGTATTACGCCACACAGGCGATGTTACGCATCATCCGGTTCATCCGGCATTCCTGCCAGCAGCGTGCGTTCGACCGGCGGCAGGTCGCGCCATGTGCGCGCCATCCAGGTTACTGCATTGAGAAATGTCTGCGCCCGGTCGGTGTCGGGGCAGACACTCCGCAGCAAGCGCCAGAATGCGGGCGAATGATCAGGATGAACGGCGTGTGCAATCTCGTGAGCGACGACCGCTTCGAGCACCCAGCGCGGCATGCGCAGCAGAACGGCATTCAGGCGCACAGTGCGCGTCGTGGCGCTGTAACTGCCCCAGCGCGCTTCGGTCAGTGTGAATTCGGCGCGGTCGATCACTGGTGGATCAGGGAAATGGCTGGCAATCCGACGCACCAGCGCCAGCGCGTCTTCCGCGTGGTTGATCTGTCGCTTGTGGAGGCGCTGGATCAGACGACGCGCCAGGGTGGTGATGGCCTCATCGAGGGCAGCGCCATCCACCGAATGAGGTGCGCTGATAGAAAGCGTTGTGTCGCGCAGGCGGGCGTTAATGTTTTTGACCGCCTTGCGCTCGATGACCACTGTGAGAGTCACGCCGTCAACAGTAATGACATGCTGCTCTGCCATCGCTACGTCACCTGTATGGCGCGCGGGCGTTCTGTCGTGACGCCAACTCCTAACCAGACGAACAGGACAGCGCCGGCGAGACGGAACGCCGCGCCGGTCAGCAGCGCCGGCGTATAGCCGAAGAGATCCGCCAGAAGCGTACCGACCAGCGGCGCAACCAGAGTTGCAATATAGGTCGTCAGTTGATACAGTGCAATGTACGATGCGGTTCGCTCAGGCGATGCCGTCGCCAGCGAAATGTCGAACAACACCAGGTTCAACCCCGCGCCAAAGATGCCCGCCAGCGCCGCGTAGAAAACCAGCGGCTCGACTCGCGGGGTCAACGCCGTCAGCAGCGGATAGAGCACCAGCCCGAACACGCAGATGCGAAGCACCAGCACGTTTCCCTTGCGCCGGGTCAGCGCCGTCCAGATGAAGTAGGCGACCAGCAGAACGCCGTTGTTGGTGGTGTTGATCAATCCGATCCAGAAATCCGAGGCGTTGAGCTGGCGCACCCAGTAGAGCGGAAAGAGCGGCAGTGCCATCATCATGCCGAGATTAAAGACAAATGCGCTGATAACAAACCGGCTGAACGGCGTTGGTTCGCGCAGCACCGCCAGCATATCGGCAAGGTACGCCCTCAACGACTGTTGTGCGACATCCTGCTGCGGCGGCGGATTGTCGGGGATGCTCAGGCGGCGCGAAAAGAGGAAACTCAGCGCTCCTCCCACAAATGAGGCGATAAAAACGATCTGGTAATTCAGCGGAAACGCGACGTTGTCGAGAAATGCGCCAATTGCTGCTACCGTGATCGCCGTCGTGGCGCCGAGGATCGACCAGCGCCGACTCATCAGATACTGACGCTGGCGCGGTCCTGCCACGGCGCCCATCACGACCGTGAAGGTGATATTGACAATCGCCTGCGGAATGGTCACCAGCGCCCAGATGACGACAATCGCGTAGGCGGTTATCTCCTGGCTCAGGAAGAAGGGGATCAGTCCCATCAGCACGAACGATCCCTGAACCATCGCGCGGGGAAGGGAATACCAGGGCGCCATATTGCGTTGCCGCTCGAGGAACCGTCCCAGTGGGATCGCCAGGAACATGCCGGTGAGAGCGGGGAGCGATGTCAGCAGCCCAACCAGGAAAGGAGAAGCGCCGAGGCGGGTCAGAAAGACGCCGAGGAAGGTCGAGACGCCAGTGACAATGCCAACGCCGATGCCATCGATCAGGACGCTCCGCACATTTTGTTTGTGGATGTCGGCTGGCTGAGAACGTCGGGTGCGCCAGCGGGACAGAATAGGCATGTTGTCCACGACTCCGGATCAGGGAGCGGCTTGAGGGTGGTATTATATCATCATTGAGGTGAGCGGTGACAGGCAAGGGGGTTACACGTTGCATGTCGAATGTTGAACGCAGGCAGAGACGTTGCACTGCAACGTCTTCTGTACGGTGCGCATGAGTGCATTGCACGTGGAATGTTGAACGTAGATTGCAGGTGCAAAGGCTTGCCTCGCGTGAAGCGTGAAGATTGCACGTTGAAGGCGGGAAGGTCGCAGGTGCGGTTTTTGCGCAACAGAAGACAGAAGCCGGAGAGGGTTGATAAACATTAAAGAGATACATTCGGCGCAGGCGGGCTTCGCAACCGTAGCCCGCGGCTTCAGCCGCCGGGCGGACGAGCGGATTGCGAATGCTTCACAAAACCATCAACCGTCGGGTGAACGAGCGGATAGCGGACAGAAAGGGTAAGGGACCATGTTCATGCATCGTGTGACGCGCGGGTATCTGGTGTTGATCGCCGGACTGATCGCCTTCTTCGGTCGCCGCTTATTGGCAGGAGATGCACTCTGGCCCCCAGGTCTCATGCATGCCGAGATTCTCAGCGAAACCGAGATGTGGATCGTCATTTCGACCGCGCTGATGATCGGTCCGGCAGTGGCGCTTGGGCGTTTGCGCGCCATCCTGATCGCGCTGCCCTTTTCGCTGCCGCCGATCATGCTCTACCTTACGTTCTATCCGCTGCTGATCGTTTTTCTGCTGCTGGCAATGGTTCCATGGCTGGTGCATGCCGCGCTGAGTTCGTGGATGCCGGAGCGCCAGCAGGGAACCTGATAGAGCGATCAACCAAAATCGGAGGACAATCAAGGACGTGGGGCGGCTGACGTTGGCTGAGCCTGAATTGCATCCACGACAGCAGAAGCGAATGCAATCGTAAGCAATCAAGGACGTGGGGCGGCTGACGTTGGCTGAGCCTGTCGAAGCTAACGTCAGCCGCAAGACGGTCAATACGAGCAATGATTGTTCAACATCTGGTTGATCACTCTATGAGGGTCGGTGATGAGGCGACGAGACAACCTTTCATCCTGTCAATCATCCCGCCGCTCCACGCCATTTCGAGCCACGAGCACAGCCATTGCACAGGCTGCCAGGACGCTCTGCGGATTTCCGCTGGGTTCGGGGAGCGCCACCGGCACACGCCCGCCAACAATGATGCCGGCGGATTGCGCGTTCGCCAGACGATCCAGTTGCTGCACCAGCATCGTGCCGGCTTCCAGGTCGGGTGCGACGAGAATATCGGCCTGACCGGCGACCGGCGAGGTCAGTTTCGCCCGGCGTGCAGCCTCCGGCGAAACGGCGTTCTCGAAGGCGAGCGGTCCATCCACGATGCCGCCAACGATCTGTCCACGGTCGACCATCTTGCACAGCGCAGCCGCATCAAGCGTCGAGCGCAGTTTCGGGCTGATGGTCTCGATAGCGGCAAGAATAGCGACTTTCGGTTGTTCAACGCCGAGCGCCAGCGCCAGGTCGATAGCGTTCTGCACGATTGCCCGTTTCTCTTCCAGGGTCGGGTCCGTATTCATGCCGGCGTCAGTAATGAAGAGAAGCCGGGGGTAGTTGGGCACGTCCATCGCGTACACATGACTCATGCGCCGGTGGTCGGTAATGCCGGTGTCGTGCGCCACCAGTTCATGCAAAAGCCCATAGTAGCGCACGCCGGGATCGACAATCGTCTCGACCTCTCCGGCGCGCGCCATGGCTACGGCGCGCGCCGCTGCGGCGCGGCCATCGGTCGTCGGTTCGAGCCGGAAGGCGTTGAGGTTGATGTCGATCGTTTCCGCCACGCGCCGCAGCGGCGCTTCAGGTCCGATGATGATCGGGTCGATCAGGTTCGCCTGCGTTGCCTCGACGATGCCGTGGAGCGCTATTGGCTCAGAGGGGAACACCACCGCCGCGCGCACCGGTCCTACCATCGATGCATGCCGGATGATCGCCTCGTAGTTGGCGCCGGGTTTGTGGAGCAGCACTTCCGGCAAACTGATCCGTTGGCGCTTGACCTTCTCGGCTGGCGCAAGCACCTCGGCGCTGCCGCTGATAACGACTTCGCCGTGCTGATTGGTGCACTGGCAGTCGAGGGTCACCCGGCGCTTCTCCGCGTCCTTGGCAGTCACGGTCACAGCGACAGTAATTGTGTCGCCGACTGCGACCGGACGACGGAAGCGCAACGTCTGGCTCAGGTAAATCGTGCCTGGACCGGGGAGCATTGTGCCAAGCACAGTCGAGATCAGCGCACCGCCCCACATGCCGTGAGCGATGATCTTGTGGAAGATGTCGCTGCGGGCATATTCCTCATCAAGATGCGCAGGATTGACATCGCCGGACATCACCGCGAACAGCTCGATGTCGGATTTGGTCAACGTGCGCGTCAGTGATGCCCGGTCACCGATCTTGATTTCGTCGAAGGTGCGATTTTCGATGTATTCCGTCATTGGAATGCCTCCCTTTGCCTCGTTCTCAGCATACGAATGGCAGTTACAACGCGCTGCGTCAGAGTACGATATAGATGCGAATCGCACATGCGACAAAATTGTTATCAAATCGTATGGATATCGTGCCTGTTTTATGACGAATATGGCGTATAATGCGTGCAGAAACAGGTGACATTGTGCAGTGCATTTATGGCTCGTATTCACAGCTTCTTCATTGCATTCGTGCTGTTGTATGCGCTGGCAACGTCTCTGCCGGCGGCGGCGCAGCAGGAACCGCTTCCTGATCTCCCTGGCGACGGCGTAGCCGGTGACATGCTTCCAACAACGTCGCCAGCCGATGACTCCGATCCAGAGACGCGCATCAGCATCCAGGCAATGCACCAGGTGTATCTGCCGCTCATCGGCATGCCAGCTTCTCCCAATCCGTTCGGTTTTGACGTGCGCACCTATGCGCCAGATACGGTGATGCCGCTGGTGACCGAGGCGAATCCACGCTGGTCGCGCGCCGGTGATGTCTTGTGGGCGCTGGTTGAGCCGGTGCGCGGCGGTGGGTACCGCTGGGAGGCAATCGCCGATGTCGAGCGCAATGTGCGCCGCCTGCGCGCGGTGGGCATCGAGCCGACTCTGATCGTTCAGTGGTCGCCGTCGTGGGCGCAAAGCATCCCTGGCAAGCTGTGCAGCGCGCCGCGCCCGGATACGATTGCCGATTTTGCAGCGTTTATGCGTGCAGCGGCGCAGCGCTTCTCCAGCGGCGATCTGCGCGTCGATTACTGGGAGATCTGGAATGAACCCGATTTTCGACCGGACGAAGTGAAGGGCGATGAGGGGTTTGGGTGCTGGGCGACGTATCAGGCGCCGTACTACGGCGGCGACTATTATGGCCAGGTGCTGCGCGCGGTGTATCCGGCGGTCAAGGCGGGCAATCCGAATGCGCAGGTGTGGGGCGGCGCATTGATGCATCGCTGGCCCGACGACACGCATACGCTGGGATTTGTGCGTGGCATGCTGGCGGCAGGTGCGGCAAACTCATTCGATGCGCTCAGTTTCCATGCCTACGGCGAATGGGGCGCCGGCGATCGTCTGCTGTTCAAGTACTGGCGATTGCGTCGCCTCCTCGATGATCATGGGCTGCGCGCAAAGCCGATGGTCGCCACGGAAATTGCAGCGACATGTCCTGCTCCGTCGAACTGTCCGCCCGATTTCCATCGCCGTCAGGCAAACTATGCAGCGCGGATCTACGCGCAGGCGATTGCGCTCAATCTGTTGGGCGCCTTCTGGTATCCCGTATCGTTCCGTGGCGAGGGCTTTCTGCATAGCCATCTGATCGATGAAACCGATGAAGGGTTGGCGCCGCGCCCGTCGTTCTACGCCTTTCGCAACTCGGCGCGTCTGCTCACAGGTGCGCGCTACACCGGTCCGCCGCCGGTTGAACCGGCGCCTGGTCAGGCTGGGGATGTGCAGGTGCTGACATTCGAGAAGGGACGCAACCGTCTCTATGTGCTCTGGGTGCCGCGTTCGGATTTTCCGGTGCTGTATAATCTCCAGGTTCCGCCCGGCGTCACTGCCATCTGCACCGATCAGTTGAACCTTTCGACCCCGGCCACATACTATTGCTCTGATGAGAACCGTGATGGTCTCATTCCGCGCGCGGTGAACGAATTGCCGCAGTATGTGGAAGTCCTGGCGCCGTAAAGGTTTCCACATTTGATGCTCAACTCCCGAATGATCTGCCATAAGGGGCGCTCTTACGCGGCCTGTCACCGGCAGCTTTTGCACATGCTTGTTGAACCACAGATTCCATCTGAAACGTTCAATCGCCATCACGAGCAGCGACGACGGAGCGGTGCAACGTTGCTCCCTTTGCACGTGCAATCTGCAACCTTCAATCTCCATCCTTGGCGCCAGCAAGGTGGCTCCCCTCTGGCCTCTCACCTCTGACCTCTGACCTCTGACCTCTCGCCTCTGACCTCTGACCTCTGACCTCTCGCCTCTGACCTCTGACCTCTGACCTCTCGCCTCTGGCCTCTTGCCTCGCACCGCTCCTGCCACTCCTGTTGCGCCTGTGCATACGCTGCGGGCGTGCCAATGTCGAGCAGATACCCCCGCAACGGGCGTCCGTACACCGGTGCGCCCGCTCGCAACAGCGCCGGAATAATGTCGTGACCAAAATCGCTGAAGCCGGGCGGCGTCCAGGCGACGATATCCGGTTCACAGACGTAGACGCCGGCATTTGCGGTGTCGCCGCCGTCCCATACCGCTGGTTTTTCGACAAAGCGCGTTACCCGACCGGTCGCGTCGGTCTCGATCATGCCCTGGGAGTGCGGCGTGTCGGTGCGTTTGAGCGCCAGGGTCATCATCGCGCTCTGTTGACGATGGAACGTTATCAGATCATCAAGGTCGATGTCGAGGAGCAGATCGCCGTAGATGACCAGAAATGTCTGATCGAAGAAGCCGGGGAAATTGTGGAGTGCGCCGGCTGTGCCGCGCAGTTCTTCTTCCACTGCGTAGCGCAGCCGCATTCCAAACAGTGAACCATCCCCCAGCCCGGTGCGCACCACATCTGACAGGTAGTGCAGGTTCAGCGCCGCCTCGGTAACGCCGTAGCGTCTCAACCACTCCAGCGTCCACGCCAGGAGCGGTCGTCCGGCGACCGGCAGCATCGGTTTGGGGCATGTATCGGTGAATGGGCGAAGGCGCGTCCCTGCGCCAGCCGCGAGAATAAGCGCTTTCATAAAGGTTAGGGGTTCAGGGTCAGGAGATCTTCTTTCCCACCGTCAACCTTCCATGCCTTGCATTCTGACCTCGCTTTCGATTATCCTTCGTTCGTATGAACATGCAATGAATCATGCCCGCCATGTTTTTCGCAAAACACGCAGCCAGTTTTCGTGTGCCAGTTTGCGGAGCGATGGCTCATCGAACCCGCGGCGGCGCAAGGTTTCCAGCAGGCGCGGCAACCCGGCGGCATCGCCGAGATCGCGCGGCATCAGCGCGCCGTCGAAGTCTGAACCAAAGCCAACGCGATCAATTCCCAGACGCTCAACCAGGTGCACAATATGGTCTGCTACCGCATCGAGCGGCGTGTTCGCGTCGCGTTGACCATCGGGGCGAAGGAAGCCGACATGGAAGTTGACGCCGACCATCCCATCCGACTCGCGAATTGCATCGAGTTGCCGATCAGTCAGGTTCCGCGGCGAGGGACAGATTGCATACGCATTGGAGTGTGTGGCAACCAGTGGGGCGTCGCTCAACCGCGCCACATCCCAAAAACCGGCTTCATTCAGATGAGAAACGTCAATCAGAATCCCAAGACGATTGCACGCCTCAACCAGTGCTCGCCCGGCGTCGGTGAGACCAGGACCGATGTCGGGGGTGTGGGGGAAACACAGCGGCACGCCGCACCCAAAAGCGTTCGGTCGGCTCCAGACGATACCGAGCGAGCGGAGGCCCGCCTGATACAACACCTCGAGCGCGTGAAACCCGGTATCGATGGGGTCAGCCCCCTCAAGGTGCAGGATGGCGCTCAGGGTATTGGTCCGAAGACCGTGCTCGATTTCGCCGATGGTGCGCGCAACGCATACCTGCCCGGCGGATTGGGCTTCGATGCGAAAGAGGAGCGCCGTCATCTCCAGCGCAGTGTGCAGTGCGTATGAATATGGCAGCGGATCGGGCAGACCGCCGTCATTGGGTGTTGATGCGTCGGGTGGCGTCGGGACAAAGACTGCAAAGAAGCCGCCGACAAAACCTCCCTGGCGAGCGCGCGGAAGATCGAGATGTCCGTCTGCCGAGGTAAAGAACGAGTCGTCGTGTTTTGCGGTGTAGAGACGTAGTAACGTGTCGTTATGGCCGTCGAAGACCGGTAGTACTGCTGTCACATCATCTCACTTTCTTGCCCCGCCCAGTTCGCGGGGTGCAACACTGGCTCGTCTATTGTACAATACTGTGTATGAGCGATTACGTACTGCGCTGGTTGCTGGCTGCACAGCAGGACATGACCGGAGAGCGCACCGGGGGCGACGGTGATGGTGTCGGTCCGGTGTGCATCGCAGAGGTCGAAGGGCTTATTCGCGCCCAGATTGTCCGTTCGTACCTGGAGGACGCGGGGATACCGGCGCATCTGGCGGGTGAAGCGATTGCCGGGGTCTACGGCCTGCTGCACGGTTCCCTCAGCATCGTGAAGGTGTACGTGCCGGCAGCGCTGGCGCATGAAGCGCGCGATCTGCTGGAAGATCTCGATTTCGGCAATGAGAATCTATGACTGACGCAGCAGTGCCAGACCTTGGGTAAAGAGGGCGATCTGCGCCAGGGCAAACCAGACCGACAGAAGCGCCAGCAGCGCTCGCGCCACGCCGAACCAGAGGGGCAACGCTGCGCGCAGCGCCGTAAGGTCAGCTTGCAGATTGGCCACCAGTGTTTGATAACGGTTGATGACCTGGCGTGCGTCGCGGAAATTGTCGTTAATTGCTGCAATGTTTGCGGCGACTGCTTCGGTGTTGGCGCCGACTCGCCGCAGGTTGGCGCTGGTGACTGTCAATCGATCGCGCACATTGCTCAGGGATGCGGGCAACGGATCGAGACTGTCGGAGACCCGCTGGATCGCCTGGTTGAGCGGCACATCTGGATTGTAGGCATCGGCGCCGAGCAGCCCGATCCGACTGATGGCGCCGAGCAGTGCATCGACGACGCGGGCCGTTTCGCGCGCCGATTCCAGCGTCTGTTGCGTCGAGCGAATGGCGCGCGGAATTTCGATGCCAACCACAGCGCCGACCCGGTCAATCGTCGGCAATGTATCGCTGATTGCCTGCCCGGAACTGCGGATGGTCGTTTCGATGGCAGTAATAGTCTCGGTGGCGCTGGCAAGCGATGCATCGGCGACGGTCAGCCCATCGGCGGCGGTGATCAACGCCTGATCGAGGTCCGCAACGCGGCTCTTCACCGTCTCTTCCACGGCGCTGAGCGCCGGCAGGCCGATGAATAACCCTGCCAGACTGATAATCAGCCCCACCACCCCGGCGCCGATGAGCAATAATCCGATGGTTCGCCTCAAGAAACGTTTCATCGAACCCCTAACCCCTATCACTCTGCATCAAGCAGCGCAGTGGCTGCCGCCGGTTCGAGCGCCTGTGCAAAGAGCCATCCCTGCCCGTATGCGCACGACATTGCCCGGAGGCGGGTCAACTGTTCCCTGGTTTCGGTTCCTTCGGCGATGACCGCCATTCCCAGCGAGTGAGCCAGCGAAATGATAGTACGGACAATCTCGGCGTTTTCGTGGCTGTGGTGGATCTGACTGACGAAGGAGCGATCGATTTTGATGGTTCCGATAGGGAAGCGATGCAAATAACTGAGCGACGAATATCCGGTGCCGAAATCGTCGATACAGATCTGAACGCCAAGCGAGCGCAAGTGCAGCAGCGCCCGACTGGCGACATCGCCATGTTCGATGATCGCTGTTTCGGTGATTTCGAGACGCAACATGGTTGCATCGAGGCGATATGCCTCGAGCAGCGCCGCGATACGCTCAACCAGGTCTGGATCGGCGATCTGGCGCGGCGAGAGATTGACATTCATTGTCAGTGAGCGTGTGAGGTAGCGTTGCGTCCACTCGTGTAACTGGCGGCATGCCTCACGTAACACCAAATGACCGATCGGAACGATCAATCCGGTTTCTTCGGCAATATCGATGAACTCGGCCGGCGTTACGATGCCGCGATGGGGATGTCGCCAGCGAAGCAGCGCCTCGAAGCCGACCGTCTGCTGCGTATTGAGTTCGACGATTGGTTGATAGACGACAAAAAACTCGTTACGTTCGATGCCGTGGCGCAGATCGGTCTCGATCTGTAAACGATAACGAGCACGGTCGTGCATGGTCGGATGAAAGACGGCGTAGCGTGATCGCCCTTCCATTTTGGCGTGATACATGGCAGTATCAGCATCACGAAGCACATCGGCGGGCGATTGATAGCGGGCGCCGGCGCTGAGGGCAATGCCAATGCTGGCGCTGCTGAACACCTCGTGACTGCCGAGATGGAACGGTTCTTCGAGCAGGCGCAAGATGCGTTCCGCCACAATCAATGCCGCCCGTGGTTCGCTCAGATCTTCGAGGAGCACGGCGAACTCGTCGCCGCCGAGACGCGCCAGGGTATCGCCGGGGCGCAAGCAGCGTTCGAGGCGTCGCGCAAGAGCGATGAGCAATTGATCGCCAATCAGGTGTCCTAGGCTGTCGTTAATCAGTTTGAAACGATCGAGATCGAGGAACAGCACGGCGAACGATGGTGAAGCGCCACGCTGTGCACGCGCAATCAGGTGTTCCAGACGGTCCATAAAGCGTGTGCGATTGGCAAGCCCGGTCAGGCTATCGTGCAGTGCATCGTGCAACAGGCGCTGTTCTGCCAGTTTGCGTTCGTTGATGTCAGTTTGCGACCCAACAATTCGCATCGCCTCTCCGCTTGCATTCCACACCGCAATGCCGCGGCAATGCATCCAGCGGTAGGCGCCGTCGCGGTGCAGCATGCGATATTCATACTCGAACCCGGAGATCAGGCGGCGAAGGTGGGCAGCCAGTCGCACCTCCAGCCCCTCGCGGTCGTCTGGATGGACGCGGTCGAACCATTCGGATGGATCATTGTCGATCTCATGGTCCTGGAAGCCAATCGTCGCTTTCCAGCGTTGCGAGAAGTAGATTTTGCCGGTACGCAGGTTCCAGTCCCACAGGCCGTCGTTGGCTGCTTGAGCCGCCAGCGCGTAGCGTTCTTCGCTGGCGCGCAGCTCTTCAGCCGCCTGGCGCATCGTTGTGACATCACGAAACACCGCCACTGCGCCGCTGATGTCGCCGCCATTGTCGCGCAAGGGACGGGCGGTGACGCTCAGCCAGCGTGCAGGGGCGTCACCAGATGACGCGAGCAAGAATTCAGCGCCATCGAGCGTCTCGCCGCGCAGCGCAACCGCCAGCGGCAGGTTTTCGGGCGGGCAGGGATCGCCATCAGCCATCAGCAGCACAGGTGTGGCTGCCGATGCCTGTGGCGTCAGATCGGCAACACGGTCGCCGAAGAGGGTGTGCGCCGCCGGATTCGTATGGAGCAGATGTCCTGCGAGGTCCACAACCACAATCGCATCACCGATACTGTCGAGGATCGATTGGAGCCTCAGCGTCTGCTGACGCAGCGCGATAGCGCTTTGCTCGGCAGCGGCGCTGCGTTCAGCGACGCGTTCTTCGAGGGTGGCATTGAGGACGCGGAGTTCGGCTTCAATCCGGCGGAGCTCGCGTTGCGAGCGTTCCAGCGCATCAAGCGCCGTCAAGAGTGTCAAGTCGATCGTTGCCGGCGCTGTAGCAGTTGCCGGTTCATCAGCGCTCTCGCTGTCCATGGTGCGCAACCGTTGCTCCAGGTAGGCGCGTTCGCGATCACGGAGCATCTTGCGTTCGAGCGAGGCGTTCACCCGCGCGCGCAAGAGGACATCGTTGAAGGGTTTGAAGAGATAATCATCGGCGCCAAGTTCGATGCATTGCGCGACCATATCGAGGTCGTACACCGCAGAAACAACCACGACCGGCGTGTGATAGATGATGTTCTGCTGCCGCAATTGCTGTAAGACCTCGACGCCGCTCATGTCGGGCATGATCAGATCGAGGAGCACCAGATCGAACGACTGACGTGAGAGCAGTTCCAACGCCGCACGTCCGCCAGCGGCGACTTGTGTCCGATACCCCTGACTGCCAAGCAAGCGCACCAGTAGATTACGAATGTGGTCGTGGTCGTCAACGACCAGAATGTGTGGTGGCATGAACGTCGTGTTGGAGTCTAATGTATGGATAGTCACCGGCTCATTGGAAACGATAATGCAGTCAGGCGGCAGTTTCTCGTTGCCTGGGCGATTCGCTCAGGAGTTTTTCGATTTTGCGGATCAGGCGATCAAAGTCGATCGGTTTGGCTTCGAAGTCGTCGCAGCCGATGTTCAAAGCGCGATACCGGTCTTCGCTCAGCGCATAGGCGGTGAGCGCGATAATTGGAATGTGGCGCGTCTCAGCGCGTTTTCTGATCCGTTCAGTCGCCTGCCAGCCATTCATGATCGGCAGCCCCATATCCATGAGGATCAGGTCTGGCGCAGCATTGATCGATGCCAGCAGCGCGCGGACGCCATCTTCGGCAAAGATCACGTCGTATCCTGCCATGTTTAATCGACGCGCCAGCAGATCACGGATGGCGGCGTCATCTTCAACAA
This sequence comes from uncultured Roseiflexus sp., assembly GCA_937935075.1. Classification (GTDB taxonomy): domain Bacteria; phylum Chloroflexota; class Chloroflexia; order Chloroflexales; family Roseiflexaceae; genus Roseiflexus. The sequence continues at coordinate 19,640 of CALGYB010000022.1, forward strand.
TCAGAATGCGGGTCATGCGGGTTCGTCCTCCATGGGTTGCAATTGTGCATACGTGGCAATGGTCGCGCGCACTGCGCGAACGAAGTCGTTGCAATGGAATGTTCCTTTGTGCAGGATACGAGTGACAGACTGATTGAGACTGCTGTGCTCGGCGGATGTCAGTTCTTGTGCAGTGACTACAATAATTGGGACGGAACATCCATTGGGAAGCATACGCAGCGCCTCGATAAACTGCACTCCTTCCATACCGGGGAGCATCAGGTCGAGCACAATGCAGTCCGGCAGGCTGATGGTGCAGTGCTCCAGCGCAGCTTCTCCGTCTGCGGCTTCAATGATGGTCCAATCCGGATACTCCCGTACCAGTGCGCGGCGCAGATATTCGCGCACGCTCTCATCATCCTCGACAATCAACACCTGTCTGCCGGGTATCTTTGCAGTGGTTGTGCGACTGTCGAGCAACAGACGTATCTGGCGCTCCAGGCGATCAAGATCGGCGGGCTTGTTGACCATCTCTGCCGCGCCAAGCAACACGCCGCGCTTTGCGTCTTCCGCTATAGTAAGTAGTATAACAGGTATTGCGGCGGTTTCGCTCGATGCTTTCAGTTCATTCAGCACCATCCAGCCGTCGATGTCGGGCATCAGGATGTCCAGGATAATCAGATCGGGCATGAGCAGCCGCGCCAGTTCCAGTCCGCTTGCTCCATCGGCGGCGGTCTCGATATGGAGATCAGGACGCTCCAGCGCGCGCGGCAGCAGATCGCGGACGGCCGGATCATCATCGATCAGCAGAATCAGGTGCTTGCGTTCCTGTTCATCGGGCGATGCAGGAAGGGTTGTGGTGGACGCTTCCTCTGCTCCTGGGGTTGGCTCAGGTTCAGCAGCAGTCGTCAGACGTTCAGGAAGGGTCACGACGAAGGTGGCGCCGACGCCAGGTGTGCTGGCGACGGTGATGTCGCCGCCGAGCAGGTGGATCAGGCGTCGGCTCAGCGCAAGACCCAATCCGGTGCCGCCGTATTTGCGCGTTGTTGTGGGATCCGCCTGGGTGAATTCCGTGAACAGACGGGCTATCTGTGCGTCCGTCATACCGATGCCGGTATCGCTGACGGTAAAGGTGATATGGGCGGTGTGGCCATTGGCAGCGGTTGTGGATGCCGGAATGGTACGTGTGATGGTCACAGCAACGCTGCCATGTTCGGTGAACTTACAGGCGTTGTGCACCAGGTTGTACAACACCTGGCGCACCCGCACCTCGTCGGAGTGCATCAACCCGATAGTCGGATCGATTTCAAGCTGCAGGGTATTGTTGCGTGTGTGCGCAAACGTCTCCATGTTTGTCACAACGTCTTCAGCAAGCGCACGCACCGAGAATGGTGCGGCGTGGATTTCCATGCGTCCGGCTTCGATCTTCGAGAGATCGAGCAGGTCGTTGATGATCGCCAGCAGGTGTTTGCCCGCGTTGCGCACACGCGTAATATCGTCTTTGACGCGATCGAACTCGCCATGTTGCATCGATATCATGATCAGGTCGGCATATCCGATAATAGTTGTCAGCGGTGTGCGGAGTTCGTGGCTCATGTTGGCGAGGAAGCGACTCTTGGCGCGATTCGCCTCTTCCGCCCAGTCTCTGGCGTTGCGCAGCGCTTCCTCGGTCTGTTTTCGTTCGGTAATGTTGCGCGCCATGACCTGCCATGCCGGTTCCCCGTCGATTTCAAACGGTGCAGCAACGAGTTCCAGGGTAATCTCGTTTCCATCGGGCAGGGTCAGGTCGTGCTCGTAGCGAATGACGCCATCGCCTGTGCTGTAGCGAATCGGAGGGGGTACAAACGGTGCGGCGTGCGAGCCGATCAGGCTTGATGGGTCAGAGTAGCCAAGCAGCCGGGCGCCAGCCGGGTTAATGTAGAGAAGGCGCTCGCCGTTATGCACGATGATCGCTTCGGGAGAAATCTCGACCAGTTGGCGATAGCGCGCCTCGCTCTGAGACAGGCGGTCAGCAGACTGTGCCAGATCGTCGAGCATGCCGTTGATAGCATCGCCCAACCGGGTAATCTCATCGTTTCCCGTCAAGGCAATGCGCGTCTGTCCATCACCGCTGCGACCAATCTGCGCCACCTGTGTACTGAGCGAAATGATGCGTGACAGGACACGCCGTTCGATCAGTGTGAGAATCACAGCGGCAAATGCACCGGTGACCAGCAGCAGGATCAGGAGGTTGTAACGCGAAGCAGCCAGACCATACCGGAGAATGTCGCGCGGCACGTCGATGCGCAGGATAATGCCCTCGCCGCCGCGCAGATCGTCGATCTGCGCGTACCCGGCGATCCGGTCGTCGGCAAATGAGAGCGGACGAACCACAATCGGCTTGTCGTCGTTCATCAATCGGGAGGCAAGCGCAAAATCGGGAACAGAAGCGGCGTTGCTTGTCAGACCGAGTGAAATGGTGTAACCGGTAATGTCGCTAAGACGTGTCAGTTCGGCAGCATCGAGGTCGCGCCCCATGATCAGCACGCCGCGCGACGGTCTGTCGCCCGAACTTGCCAGAATCGGATGGGCGGCGATTAGCATTGGTTGACCATCGGCGACAATCACCCCGCTGATCCCATCGTTCTGTGCAGCAACCTGAAGGAATGGGGCGTTTGCGCCATCGAACGATGTCAGTGCAGCAGGGACGGGCAGGACCTGCCCGTCGATAAGACTCTGCCGACGGGCGTAGACGATGTCGCCGGAGCGGTTGATGAAGGCGATATACGATGCACGTATGGTGCGCAGCGCCTCGACGTTAACATGCGTATTGATGTACTCGAGATCGCGTTGTTCAACAAATGCATACGTCGGGTCCCAGACCGCGTAGTCTTTGACGTTGCCATACAGCGCATCGATCTCATTCTGGAGCGTCTTGAGCGTCTGCTGCATGGAGCCTTGCACGCTTCGCTCTTCGAGTTCGCGAAAACTTCGCCCGATGATGAGCTCGGACGCGAGAACCTGCAATGCTAACAGCGCTGTCAGAGCAACCGCGATGGCTTTGAGCGTCGTTGTGCGCAGCGATGTCGTTCGGGCGTAGAACAATGCTGGTTTCCTTTGCTGTGCGAGAAGCTGCCGCTGTGTACGAGGCGTAGTGTACAATATGATCATTACCAATGTGTGTCATGGCTTGTGCGATCCGGGGTCGTACATTCATTGAGCAGGCGCACGTTGAACGATAGTGAGTGGTATGAATTCCGTTCGCCTGGACCGGAACTACGTCGATCTGGAACGATCAAGACCGTGAAAGTCCTTGAAAAATTGTTTATTTCTCGTTTATGACCCTGATGAATAGAATTTTTAACCCTTAGAATGTTGCATCATATCAACGTATCACACGATATTCTATGACACAATTGATAGACAAGCAATCTCATTCGTTACTGGCAAATGAATGGCGCAGAAGATCAGGCGTGCGCCATCTCTACATTCATATTCCTTTTTGTCATCGTCGTTGCGCGTACTGCGACTTCAACACCTACGCCAACATGGAGGATCGCATGGAGGCGTATGTGGCGGCGCTCTGCACCGAGTTGCGCTCGCTGGCGCTTCCGCAGCACGCTGTCTCTCCGGCTCTCCCAATGACTGCCGACCTGACGCGCGCAATGGTGCGCCCGACGATCTTCCTCGGCGGCGGTACGCCGAGCATGCTGCCAGAGGCATTGATGGAGCAGACGCTTGCTGCGGCGGATGCGGTCGTGCCGCTGCGCGATGCCGAGGTGACGGTCGAGTGCAATCCGGGAACCGTGCTTGGGCGTGATTACCTGCGCGCTCTGTACGATATGGGGGTCAACCGGATAAGTCTGGGGGTGCAGAGTCTCCACGATCCGACCCTGCGGGTGCTGGGGCGCATTCACACGGCTGCGGAAGCCTATGCGTCATTCAACGATGCGCGCGCTGCGGGGTTCAAGAGCATCAATCTGGATTTCATCTTCGGGTTGCCGGGGCAGACGGCGGCGCAGTGGAAGGAGACGCTCCGCGAGATTGTGACCTGGGGCGCCGATCATTTTGCCCTCTACTCGCTGATACTGGAGGAGCGCACGCCGTTGTATGCGCAGGTGACCAGCGGTCGTATCAGCGTTCCCGACGACGATGCCACGGGTGCGATGTATGAACTGGCAATCGAGCATTTTGCCGCCGCCGGGTATGTACAGTATGAGATCAGCAACTGGGCGCGCGCCGATGCTTTGGCAGCGCCTGTGCCCTCTCACGCCTGTCATCACAATCTGGCGTACTGGCTGAACGCCGATTATCTTGCGGCTGGCGCGGGCGCACACGGTCATCTCTACCCGCGCCGGTTTGTCAATGTGGCAGGCATCGACGACTACATCGCTCGTGTGCGCGCCGGCGTGCTGCCGGTCGCCGAGGTGATCGACCTGACTCCGCGTGATCTGGCGGCAGAAACGATGTTTATGGGGCTACGCCTGAATGCCGGCGTCAGTTTCGCACACTTCCGTGATCGGTGTGGTGGGGAAATGGATGCGATTTTTGGCGCGGAACTGGCGGATCTGGCGAAACAGGGACTGATCGAGCGCACTGAGCGTGGTGTGCGGTTGACCCGTCGCGGGAGAATGCTCGGCAATCGGGTATTCGAGCGGTTTGTGTGAGCCTGGGTTGAACGCTGTGTTTCCCTCATCCTCCCCGTCTCCCTTCTCCCACGCAGGGCGAAGGGGGTGTTAAGGCGCCGCAGCGGCTTGTCCGTACCGGCGTTCTCAAGCCTGACAGCGAGCGATGCAATCACAGGTCTTGCCGAAAACGCACAACAATAGCGCTCGCATTATGCGGGCGCATTCTTTTTGAAGGCGAGCGAAGCAATTGAAGGGCCTGCCGCAAGCGCGCCGCTCGTGCATTGCGGCAACGAATTCCGCATTGGTTTCGGGAGCGTACACCGTTCCTCTCCCCGCCGAATCGTGAGATCGTTTTTGTAGCGTTTAGCGCACGGAAATCTGCTGCGGCCCGTGCGCGCCGCGGCGCAGTTTCAGTGCTCTTCTGCGAGCCGAAACTTCGGAAATGTGACCAGAGACGATAGGCGAGAGGGAATAGGTGAGGTTTCAGAACTCTTTTGCAGACGATAGGCGAGAGGCGATAGATGGGGTTTCAGTTGCAGACGATAGGCGAGAGGCGATAGATGGGGTTTCAGTTGCAGACGATAGGCGAGAGGCGATGGATGGGGTTTCAGTACTCTTCTGCGAGTCGAAAATTCGGAAATTGAACCTCGCGCTGATGGCGCAATGCAAGCGCGACCCTTTCAGTACTCTTCTGCGAGTCGAAAATTCGGAAATCGATAGTTGTCGCCGAAGGCAATGAACCGTCAGCGACTTTCAGTACTCTTCTGCGAGTCGAAAATTCGGAAATTTAGTTCTTTTCGCGCGCCGCGCGCGACGAAACGCGCTTTCAGTACTCTTCTGCGAGTCGAAAATTCGGAAATCAAAAACCCCCCCGACGACAGCCGGAGGGGGGCAAACTTTCAGTACTCTTCTGCGAGTCGAAAATTCGGAAATGCGATGGCGATTCCGACGCTATCGTCTGGCTCCTCGCTTTCAGTACTCTTCTGCGAGTCGAAAATTCGGAAATAGATCGCGTCGTGCTGGTGGTGGCCGCCGACGCGCCCTTTCAGTACTCTTCTGCGAGTCGAAAATTCGGAAATCGCGGCGAAAGCCGCGCAACTCGCGCGACAGATCGAACCTTTCAGTACTCTTCTGCGAGTCGAAAATTCGGAAATACGCGCTCACGGCCGATGATCGCGTGGCGCTTGCGACTTTCAGTACTCTTCTGCGAGTCGAAAATTCGGAAATGCGACGGCAAAACGGAGCAGGAGAACGACATGGACTCTTTCAGTACTCTTCTGCGAGTCGAAAATTCGGAAATGCGTCGCCCTGTATTTGTCATCCAGGAGCGAAGCAACTTTCAGTACTCTTCTGCGAGTCGAAAATTCGGAAATTGGCGACATACGCCGACGGCACGTTCCCGTCCTTGCCCTTTCAGTACTCTTCTGCGAGTCGAAAATTCGGAAATCTCGCGTCGCACGATCGATGCGACCGGCGCGCGATCGGTCTTTCAGTACTCTTCTGCGAGTCGAAAATTCGGAAATAGCGTCTCATTGGACGCATCGGCGACCTTATCCCCCACTTTCAGTACTCTTCTGCGAGTCGAAAATTCGGAAATTCATTACGCTCATGAGCGACAAACGCTCATGGAGCCTTTCAGTACTCTTCTGCGAGTCGAAAATTCGGAAATTTAATGACCACCCCGCCTCGCCCGCCTGCGCAAGCGGCCTTTCAGTACTCTTCTGCGAGTCGAAAATTCGGAAATGTACGCGCGGAAGATTGCGTTGATGAGCAAATCGAACTTTCAGTACTCTTCTGCGAGTCGAAAATTCGGAAATCCGGCGGCTCAGCGTCACCGGCGGACCGCCGACAAGCTTTCAGTACTCTTCTGCGAGTCGAAAATTCGGAAATGTGCGGACAGGATTGCGCAGGCGGAGGAAGAGGACGCTTTCAGTACTCTTCTGCGAGTCGAAAATTCGGAAATTGTAAGCGATGCGAAGCGCGCGATGTCATTCTCGTGACTTTCAGTACTCTTCTGCGAGTCGAAAATTCGGAAATCGTGCCATCGGACCTCGTCGCCGACGACTAACGCGTCTTTCAGTACTCTTCTGCGAGTCGAAAATTCGGAAATCCAGTTCATCATGGCGCTTCCTTGCCAGGATGCCGCTTTCAGTACTCTTCTGCGAGTCGAAAATTCGGAAATCCTTTGCGCCGACCGACGACGACCTGCCGGAGACGTCTTTCAGTACTCTTCTGCGAGTCGAAAATTCGGAAATACGGGAGCGGACCGCCGTATCCGCCCGTGCAAGGCTCTTTCAGTACTCTTCTGCGAGTCGAAAATTCGGAAATGTTGCAAACGTCCCGCATTGTCTCCCGCTTCACGACCTTTCAGTACTCTTCTGCGAGTCGAAAATTCGGAAATTCGAAGCGAACGGTCCCGGCGTCCGCGCGGTCGTGTCTTTCAGTACTCTTCTGCGAGTCGAAAATTCGGAAATTGAAGAAAGTAAAGGTATTGAAAAACGAAGTCACATTCCTTTCAGTACTCTTCTGCGAGTCGAAAATTCGGAAATCGCCGGACGACGAACCGTCGGCTTGTAGCGATGGACTTTCAGTACTCTTCTGCGAGTCGAAAATTCGGAAATTGAAACACGCGAAAGAAGGAAGGGAGAGGAAGGCGGACTTTCAGTACTCTTCTGCGAGTCGAAAATTCGGAAATCCGGTCTATCCGAACGGGCGTCCGTTGTCGCGCAACACTTTCAG
>CALGYB010000023.1 GCA_937935075.1 uncultured Roseiflexus sp.
GCAGCAGATTCTCGTCTGCCAGACTCGCCGCGCCGATCTGACCGAACAGCGCTCGCCCGCATGCTATCTCGATCGCTCATGCTTGCCTTCTCCAAGGTCGTAGCTGAACCTGACCGTTCACCGTCGCCTGGTCGAGGGTTAAAGTTGATCGAAGAGGTTGGCATCTGGTTGTCACACGAGGCAGTCATCGGCAATACAAGCATCCTATCAAAAAGCGCGCCCATCGAGCTAAAACGCCCTGCGAGCCGTTCTTGACCCGGAGCTGTGCCTGGCGCAAGTAACGGTGCATTGGCAGGCCATAGAGTTTGAAGCTTCCTGCAACTTCTTTCGGCAGGAATTCGTTATATCACTGTCGTGCTTCTAATGAAGCAGAATCATACGCACTAAAGGAGAATCGCGTGAACGAAAAAGAACTGTATCGGCAGAAAATGCAGGCCCAGTTGGACGAATGGAAGGCGGAAGTGGACAAGCTAAAGGCACAGACCGCTGGAGCTAGCGCCGATGCCCAACTGGAATTGAACAAGCTCATCGAAGGATTGGAAGGCAAGATCGAGGAAGGCAAGACCAGGCTTGCCGAACTCGCAAATGCCAGTGAAGATGCGTGGGAGTCGATCAAAGCTGGTGTGGAGTCCGCGTGGGATTCGATAACGTCTGCTTTTAGTGACGCAGCAGCGAAGTTCAAAAAATAGCTGTCGCCTAAGGTTCCGGTTTAGCATACAGCGCTATCGTGCTACTGCTAAACCGGAATGTTAGACGCTCAAGGTCAAGACAATCCGAGTTGGCATGCTCATTATTGGTTCTCTCCCTGTGGGATAACAAACAGCGAAATGCCTGGCATCAGGATCGCCGGACTGTCAAAGAACAAAGTCCACGTGAAGGCGCCGAAAGGTTGCTTCGGAGCTTTCTTCCGCGATAAGGACACACAGACTGACTGGCTAGCAAGATGGTCGCAGCACTTTCGCTCAATGAGCAAGGTAAGGATGCCAATCCAGGCTGTTCCCTGACGAATTGCTCGAACTTGGTTATGATATTGCACAATCTAACCCACGCTTGCGCTTGACGCCGATTTACCACGCTTTGCGACGCTGCGAAGCGGCAGGTCAGTCGTTCGGCGGCAAAAATCACTCATTGCGAAATCAACGGGGAAGAAGTATGTCGGATATTTTCAAGAAACTGAACCTGAAGGATCAAAAAGAAATTCTAGTATTGAACGCGCCGAAATCACTCGAACCGGAACTTGCTCTACTCGGCGACGTTGCCATCCGGCGGAGTATGGATGGCATCCAGCGCATTGTCTTCTCGTTGGCTTTTGTGACAAGACAGGCCGAGGTGGATGATTGGGCACGGACTATTGCCGGACGAGCGGAAGGTGATGCCATCCTCTGGTTTGCCTATCCTAAAGCAAGTTCCAGGAACTATATCTGCGAGTTCAACCGGGACACTGGCTGGGCGGTTTTGGGCGAACTGGGCTTCGAGGGCGTCCGTCAAGTAGCGATTGATGCCGATTGGTCCGCGATCCGCTTTCGACGGGTGGAATTCATAAAGACTATGAGCCGAGCAAGGCAACGAAGGCTGACTAAGCAAGATTAGGCGGCTTTGAGTTCTTCTCTCGCAAATTTGGCAAAGAGGAAACCCATGCTTGGCGCCATTGCAGGTGACGTGATTGGCTCGGTGTATGAGCAGTTCCCGGTGAAAACAGAGGAATTTCCGCTGTTTCACCCGCATTGTCGCTTCACCGATGATACGGTGATGACCGTAGCGATTGCCGCTGCCATTCTGGATTCATCAGATTATGCGCGTGCCTTGAAGAGCTTCGGTCGTAAATATCCAAACGCAGGGTACGGTAGCGCTTTTATCGGGTGGATATTTGAAGACGAGGTTCGTCCGTACAATAGTTGGGGCAATGGCGCTGCGATGCGGGTCAGTCCAGTCGGTTTCGCCTTTGACGATATTGACAGGGTTTTGCTCGAGGCGAAGCGCACCGCCGAAGTTTCCCATGATCATCCTGAAGGAATAAAAGGGGCGCAAGCTGCCGCCGTTGCAGTTTTTCTTGCGCGAAAAGGCGAGACCAAAGAAAATATCAGGCGCCATATTGCACAGCGCTTCGGATACAACCTGAATCGAACCGTAGATGAGATACGGCCATCGTATCGCTTTGACATTTCGTGCCAGGGTACCGTGCCGGAAGCGATCATTGCGTTCCTCGACTCGTGCAATTACGAAGATGCGGTCAGAAAGGCGATCTCCCTCGGCGGAGACAGTGATACGCTGGCCTGTATCACGGGTGGAATCGCCGAGGCGTATTACCGAAGCATCCCCGAAGAGATCGTTCAGACAGTTCGTCGAATGCTGCCGGAGGATTTGCTGCTCGTCGTTGAACGGTTTTATCAGAGGTTTGGCTTAGGCGCCGCCTGACCTGCGCTCTGGCCAACCATCGCTTGAGTTACCGTACCGCATACTGTCAGGCACAACGTCACACAACCGCCCCTACTTCCGCTCCGCTACCGCCACCGTCGCGCGGCGACCGAGGATCAGCACCGGGTAGGTTTCACGACGGACAAACCGGTCGCTGCGCCGCAGCGCGTCGTTCAGGGTGCGCGCGTCGCCGCTGAGCGCCACGAGCCGCGCACCAGGACGCAGCACCCGCGCTGCTTCGCGCAGAAACACCGGGTAGAGCGCACGGTTCTCCTCCACTGACCCCATTTGCGCGCCGAATGGAAGATTAACTGCCAGCGCCGTGACCGAACCGGCGTCGAGCGGCAACCGGCGCGCATCCCACTCGTGGATCGTGATCGGCTTGTAGCGCGAACCGATATTCGCCCGCGCCGTCGCCACCGCTTCGGGGTCGATGTCGCCGCCGATCAGCGCGCGGTAACGCCCCAAATGCGCCCGCTCGATCAGGATCGTCCCTGCGCCACACATCGGATCAAGGAACACATCATCATCACGCGGCATTGTCAGCCATGCCAGCGCCGCCGCCGCCGCCGGACGCAGCGATGCGGGGAGGTGTTCGATCTTGTACTCACGATGGCGCATACGCTCGTCGCTCAGCCGCACCATGAGGAGCGCCTCACCGGGCCACTGCGTCAGCCAGAACTCGATCCCGCCGTCGGCAACCATCCGCCAGCGATGATCCGGGCGCGCGGCAATCCCGCGTTCCACAGCCGCCTGCGCATCGGCGCGACGGTACGGCGTGCGCCCAACCTGCCGCGCAATGACGCGGTAGTGGATGCGGCCCTCGCCGCCGCGCCGCAGATCGACCGTCCGCACCAGGCGGATGGCGCGTTCGACGCCGGGCGCTGTCGCAGCCAGATGCTCCAGCCGGTGCAACGCCGCAAAACCGGGCGCAAGGTCGCGCGTCTCTGCTGCAACCACAAAAACATCCTCCACCGTCCGCAGGTGCAGCAGATCGCGCGGGTCGCCCGCGTATGCGAAGCGCGCCATGCCATTCTTGTCGGCGACTGACCGCAGGTCGATGATCTGTGCGCCTTCGAGACGCGCAGCGATCTCGGTTGCGGCAATTGCCTCGAAGCCGGGTTGCGTCTGAGCGATGTAAACGTGACGTGCCGGGGGCATCTCAGCCTGCTTTCACCATTTCGATCGTCGCCGCGCGCACCGGGTTCACCACGAACAGCAGCGCCCCTGTAAGGCGCATACCGGCAAGGATCAGCACCAGCGCCTGTGCGCCGACCAAATCGATCAACGGCGCACAGGCAAGCGTGGCGACAAAAAAACCAGCATTCATAACCGTGACAAATACCCCCATGTAGAACGCGCGTCGTTCCGGCGGACACACTTCCAGAAGAATATTGAAATGGCTGATGTCCACCCCCGGACTGACCGCGCCGAACAGCAGCGCAAACAGCAGAATGAGCGTCAGATCGGGCACAGCGCCAATGAGGAAATAGTACAGCGAACTCGCTGCGGTTGCACGCAGCAACACCCACGAATAGCCGCGTCTTTCAATCAGGCGAGGCCACACCAGATTGCCGATAATCTGCCCGCCGCTGATGAGCGCCAGCCACACGCCAAGCCATCCGTCGCTCGCGCCAAGTTCGCGCACGAAGTAGATCGGTTGCAGCGGCGTACCCATCCAGAATGCGATATTGAAAACCAGCGTGTTGATCGTGATATTGGCAAATGAGCGTTTCTGCGACAGAAGCGCCCGAAATTCGGCGAAGGTCAGACGCCGCCGCCCCGGCGCGCGCTCAACCGCCGGCGACGGCGGGATCGTCAGGCGCGCCACGTAGACGGTGCTCAACAGGCTCGCAACGACCGCCAGCGCAAACATCAACTGATAATTGAACGGAAAGGGTGCAGCATCGAGCCAGCGACCCATCAGGAAAGTCACTGTCATCACAGTGATGCCCATTGTCATGTTACGTGCCGAAAAGAGACGCGCCCGTTGCGCCAGTGGCACGATATCGCCGAGCATCGGCAGCCATCCGGCGTTGAACAGCGCAACCGGGACATTGATCAGCAACAGCAGCGCCACCATCACCTCGGCGCGGTATGCCGGAAGAAAGGGAATGAAGATCAGTCCAATGTGCCCCAGACGTAATGCCAGCAGGCTGCCGATGATCCAGGGGCGACGATTGCCGATCCGTTCGAGAAACATGGCGAAGGGGATCGAGGTGAGCGCGTTGACCAGCGCCGCTGCCGAGGTCAGCAGGCTGACCATCAGGTTCGACCCGCCTAGCCGGATCAGGAACGCTGCCGCGAATGAGTAGCAGGCAATAGCGATAGAAGCCCAGAAGAGTTCGATGACCAGCAGGTAAAGGTTGCGGTTCGTCGTTTGCCGATCCACGATGGTATGCTCCCTTGCACGGATGCGTCGATGCTCGATCGGGTAACTGTCTATACCTCCCCTGAAAGCGTGGCCGCCTTGCCTCCTTGCCGACACCACTGGGACCGCTGGCATCGCACCCACAGGCATCAGCGCCATTCCGCCGCCAATCCTTCAATTGTGGAGGCTTCCCTGAACCCCTACGTCAGGCGACCGGCAGAGTCGCTCACCCTACCCGGAAACATTTACTCGACATGAACACAGTGCAGCAAAGTATATCAGAAGATGACCGTTATCCACACCCGGCAACGCATTGACCGGCGCATCCGCAGCGCGCCGCCCATGCCACCAAGAAGACGGTCTCTACGCCTGCCAGGAACCCATGCTACAATGAGAACATCTGAGGAAAGGAGTTTACCCGTGATGCTCCCGAAACAGGTCCACAAAGCAGGCGCTCTGGCGCTCCTCACACTGCTGCTGCTGGTCCTGGTCACACCGGCGCTGGCGCAGTCGAACCCGACGATTGTCGACGAAACCGGCAATCTTGATGTGGCCACCGTGCAGCGCGCAGCGCAGCCGCTTGTCGACCGCGGCGCCCGCGTCGGCATCTTCCTGGTGCAGCGCGGCGGCGAGGACGACGCGCTGCGCCGCTATCAGCGCGCCGGTCTCGCCAGTGGCGGCGCCATCAATGCCGACACGATCGCCATCTACGTCTCGTTCGACCCGCGCTACTCGGAGATTGCGTATGGAGACCGCTGGAATGCGGCGTTGCGCACGAACGATAATGGCGAAACGATTCGTCAAAATCAGTTGAACCCCGGTTTGGCGAGCGGCAATGCGACCCGCGGCATCGTTGACGCGCTGACGGCAATTGAGCGTTCCATCGCCTCGCCGCCGGTTCCCGCAGGTGGAACGACCGTCAATATCGATCTGGTCCCGATCGTTGCCGGTGTCATCTTCCTGGTGCTGCTGGCAGTCGCCGGTCCAATGCTCTGGAGCGGCTTTCAGAAGCGCCGTGCAGCGGCGAAGTCGCTGGCAGCGGCGCGCGCCGCCACCGAGGAAGCGCGTCGCCTGGCAAGTTCCGCCATCGTTGATCTCAGCCGGGCATTGCGCGACGCGCAGGACAAAGCAAAGTTCGACCGCGTCTCCTACGCGGAGGCGGACGTGCGCCAGCTTGCGACCACGCAGAGCGAGGTCGAGCAGCAGTTTGCGCGCATCCAGGAGCGGTTTGCCGAGGCGGAAAAAAGCCTTGCGCTGCGCAAAACGCCTGTGCAGGCGGATTATGAAGCCGCCACACAAATATATCGTCAGATGGCGCAGGAAGCGAACGTTGTGCGCGAGCGACTGGCGCAGATCGAAGCACGCCGCGCCGAACTCGACCGGATCGCGCAGGCAGCGCCTGGTGAGGTGGACAAAGCAAAAAAAGCGCTGGCTGACGTTGCCGCGCAACTCAGTGACCTCAGCGCCGATCTCCAGCCCGAAGCGGCGTTACGTCCCGCCGAGTCGCTGGTTGAACGCGCCGAACAGTTGCTGAAGGAGCGCCGCGCTGCCGACGCAATCGCAGCAGCCGGGGCAGCGTCAGCCGCAATCACGGCATTTGCCGGCGCGATTGCACGAATGCGAGATATTCAGGACGGGATTGCCGCCGGACGCGCTGCCGCCGAACGAGCAGCGGAACAGGGGTTCCGCGTCGATGCGGGTATGGCGTCGTTCAACACTGCCGAAGGGTTGTTGCGCCAGGCGGCAGCGGCGCTGCCGGTGGTCGGACCCGAAGGCGTTGCCACGTTGCTCGACCAGGCGGACAAAGCGCGGGAACTGGGGGTCATTCGCGGCGGCGGGTTGCCGGCGCGCTACCGCGCCAACCTCGAACGGCTCGACAACGTTCGGGCAGCGGGCGAAGCGCTTGCAGCGTTCATCGACGAAGGATGGCGCGTCTTCGACATTGTCGATGAGTTTGCCGAAAGCGCCTGGAGCGACATTCGCGGCAACGGCAGCGAAGCCGAGCGCGCCGCCGATGAAGCGCAGGAACTGTGGGAACGGGCGACCGAACGTAACTCGATGGAGCGGCAGGAGTTCATCGAAGCCAGCGCCGATCTCGATCAGGCAGAAGAGCGTATCGCGTATGCGCGCGCGCTTATTGAGGCGATCATCAAGCGCCTGAAAGACCTTGAGGCAGCGCGGAATGCAGCACGCGACGAAATCGCCGCTGCCGAGGCGGACATCATGCAGGGGCGCGCATTCATCGCCGCCAATGATCCCGATGTTGGGAAGGAACCGGAAAAACTGCTGGCACGCGCCGAGTCGGCGCTGGCGCAGGCGCGCGCCGAAATGCAGCAGGAGCGCCCGGACTGGTTGCAGATTGTTCGCCTGGCGCACGAAGCCAATCATCTGGCAGACGAGGCGCTGCGCGGCGCGCGCTCCGAAGTCGAGGCGATGGATCGGTTGCGCGAACAACTGAAACGCCTCCAGCAGGTGGCTACGGCGGAAGTGCAGAAAATTGTTCAGTTCATGACCGTCCACCCGCGCGATCTTCCGGTCGGCGCGAAGGATAAGATCAACGGCTTGCAGATCAACCTCCAGGCCGCTTACGCCGCAGCACAGAGCGCCGGGCAAAAAGAAGAAGAGGCGCGCGCCGACGCCCTGCGCGACGCCATCGAGCGCTACACGGCGCTTGAACAGCAGGCTGCCCGGATTTTCGAGGAAATCCAGCGTCACTACCGGCGTATCGAGGCGCTACGGCGGCAGGTGCGCAGCGAAGCCGACCGCGCCAGGTCGGCGATCATGCGTGCCGAGAGTCTCTCGGCGCGTGTCGGGGGTCTCAGCGCGGTGTCGCTCATTCACGAGGCGCGCGCCAGCTACAATCAGATCGGAGAGGTGCATAGCGAAGCCGATGCACAGCGCGCACTGGAGCGCGCGCGCGACGCCTACAACAAAGCCGAACGTGCATCGCAGATTCTGGAGCAGCAGAACGCCGATCAGGAACGCCAGGGTAGACTGGGCGATTTTATTGGCGGGGTGCTGGTTGGCACATTGCTCGATGGGCACTCCTCCGACAGCGGTTGGGGAAGCAGCGGCAGACGTAGTTCAGGCAGTTGGAGCGGCGGCAGTCGGAGCGGCGGCGGCTTTGGCGGCGGCGGGCGCAGCGGCGGCGGTTTCGGCGGCGGCGGGCGTAGCGGCGGCGGGTGGTGAGCGGCGCTCTGGTCTATGACCATTACCTGGGTGCAACTGATACTTGTGGCAGCGAAAAGCAATCCTCAACATTTCAGTCAAGAGACGCCGCTTGCAGATAGAGTTGAGAGTGAAAGGCGGAACAGCGCGTCGTTCCGCCAGATGAATAAACAGCGCGGCACAGCCGGGACGCCTGGCGTGGAGCGTGTGCCCATCACCGGGAGACACTCTCGCTCACTTCCATTTCCCAGGGCATTGTTACAGGAGAATGCCCATTCGTGCGCGGCTCGCGCAGAACCAGGCGAGGACCGTAGGCAAGAAACAGACTGTGATTGCGCTCAGGGCAGTCGGGCGCTGTGCAACGCAGGTAATTGCTATCGGGAACCGGAACCAGTGCGCTGCCGCATGTGGGACAGTGGTACGTGTGGTGTGCGTTGTCGTTCTGGAACATGGCATTTCTCCGAGATTTCAAGATATAAGAAAGCGCCCGCCTTGAGAGGCGGGCGGCATATGCCCCGGTTAGCATTCATCGCTCATCATATTACCCTTCATTCTAACATCGTATGACGGTTTTGTAAAGCAGGGCGCTTGTTTGCTCGCCCGGCATTTCGACTGCTCTTAATGTACAAGGGTAAGTTACAGAGCCGCAGCGTTGCGCCATCCACCTCAGTGACGCGCTGGTGCGCCGCGCGCTGGAACTCGCCGGAGAGTGACGTCAGAGTGTTGTCTCCCAACTCCCTTCTTCCCAACCATACTCGATGCCGTGCTGCCGCAACAGCGCCTGTAAGCGCTCATCGGATTCGATTAGTTCGGTGATCCGGCTGGCTGTTGCATTCAACACATCGCGCATAACCTCGTTCTTTACCGCCAGACCGGTGGGAACATCGAACAGGATGGTGAAGGTGTGGCGCGTGTAATCGTCGTTGGTGGTCATCGTAACTCCCTTGTGAAAGATGGCTGTCACTCTGGCGTGCTCATAGACGCCCACCAGGGGCGCCCCGACATTGGCGCTGCACCGGGGGCGACCCGACATTGGCAATCTCCGGGATCAGTCCTACGGCGCTGCCACGGTAAACGACGCACCTGCGCTCCTGCCAAATTCTTCCGGCGCATACGTGCGGTATGCTGTCGCCGGCGGCGCTGCGTATGTTCCAGGAACAGTGGCACGCGCCAGATAGGTGTAGGTGTATGTGCCCCTCGGCAGATCGGCAGCGAAGAGCGCCACCCGACCGGCGCGCACTTCGGTGTGCCCGAAATACCACCAGTATGGCATCTCTTCCCCCTCTGGCATCAACTCTGCTCCGCGCGCCGCTGCTGTCGTCGTCTTCAGGCTGGTATCGAGCGCCTCCAACCCGCCGGGCAGGAAGTCTTCCACCGTCAGGTAGCGCACATCAGTGGGGACGCTCAGCGTAATCCGCACCTGCACGATGTCTCCCTGCTGCGCCTGCGTGATCAACTGCCCTGTGGGGCTGAGGGTGTCGCTGGCGACGGCAATGTACTCGCGTCGCACGCCAAACCCCCGGTCGAGCGCCTGGGCATTGGCGGCATCTTCACGGTAGCGCAGCCGCAGCGCATAGTACAACCGCCCCCTGCCGCTCTGATCGGCGCCTGCCTGCCGCTGCAATAGCACCTGGCTGCCTTCGGGCTTCAGGTCGGCGCCGGCAATTGTTAACCGGTCGGTCTCCCGCAGGGTCGCCGGCGAGACCACCGCCTCACGAATGGTGCGCCCATCGAGCGCGACACGGTAGCGGTAATCGGCTTGCAAGTCGCCGGTCTGCGCCGCATACTCCGCCAGCGCAAGCACGGCGCCGGCGGAGTCGTAGGTTGTGCGCCAGATATCGCGCTCGCGTTCGCCCATCAGCCAGCGCGCCGCATTGGGGATCAGGAAGTTCTGCGGGTCGGTGCGCAGCAGCGCCCGCAGCGCCAGACCGGTGGCTGTCACATTGGTATCAAGCAACCAGGGTGACATCCCGCCCACATCCCAGTGCGCATCGGCCGCAGTCAGCACGGCGCTGCCCATCAGTTCGGCAACCAGCGTTCGGACGCGGCTCTCTTCGCTGCCGGCCGCCTGAAGCGTCATGAGCAGATATGCTTTCCCCGCGGCATTCAGTTTGCTGCGTTCGTTGTACAGGTTGACCGCCCGCCCCCGATCCGGTTTGCCTGCCTCGCTGATAACGAACAGCACATAGGCGCGCGTATTCACATCGCTCAACCGCGAACGGGGCGACGGCGTTTCATCGAGCGCTTCATTCAGGAAGACCACTGCGCGATCCAGCATCGCCTGATCGATAGCGAAACCGGCGCGTTGCGCCTCGATCAGCCCCTGAACCGCGTAGGCGGTAAGGTAAGGATCGCTGTCATCGCCGCCCCACCATCCCCAACCGCCATCGAGCCGCTGCAACGCCGACAGGCGTTGCACGCCGTTCGTCAGGCTGCGCTCCAGGGTTGCCCGCAACTGCGGGTCGTCGAAACCGGCCTGCTGGAGCAGGCGATAGGCGGCGGCAGCCGGCATGAAACTGCTAACTGTCGCTTCACTGCTGAAGTATGGCGCCTGCGTCAATCGCTCGACACCCTGCGCAATGCCTGCCACCAGCGACGGAGTCAAATCGAGTTCGACGCGCGCATCGGCTGTCGTCTTTTCCGGCGGAAGTTTGACCGTCTCCACCACCTCGTCGATCACCTGCCCGGCACTCGCGGTCGCCTCTGCGGTTGTCAGGAAACGCAGCGGGACGCGCGCCTCGACCGCGTCGCTAAAACCGCCGCCGTTTGCGCGCAATGTCAGGATCGCTTCATCGGCGTCGCCAGGCGGCAGATTGACGGTCGCCCGCCAGCGCACCAGGGTTGTGCCATTCGCCGGAACGTTGACCCGCTGCTCAACCGCGCCGTCGATGGTCAACGCCGGGTTGGGCGTCACCTGCACTGTCGCCTCAATTGCCGTATTCGTCGTATTCTGCACTACCGCCTGGAGCACCGGACGGTCGCCGACAGTCAGGGCGCGCGGCAGCGTCGGACGCAGCAGCAGCGGCTTACTGGCAACGATGTCAATCGTTTGCTCGCCAACCAGCGTATCGGCGGTGATGGCGCGCGCCGTCAGGCGCCAGGTCGTCAGGTTGTCCGGCAGGGTCACGCTGAACTGCGCCATGCCGTCATCGCCAGTGACAAGCGCCGGATTCCAGAACGCGGTGTCGGGGAAGTCGCGTCGTATGTCCAGCGGCGCTTCGAGACCGCCTCCGCCTCCCTTGTCGCCTGGCTGCAAGCGCAGCGTCACCCGATCAACAAGCGCCGTCAACGGACTGGAGGTGAACACCCCCAGCGCGCGCTGGTCGTAGAATGCCTGGCGCAACGATGGATTCGGGTCGTCCGCCAGGGTCAACACCGCCTTATCAACCAGCGCCAGCGAGACTTCGGCGCGCACGCCCTTGCCGGTATAGTCAGTCGCTTTGATCGTGTAGGTCACAGTGTCGCGTGGTCCGACTTGCGTTTTGTCGGGGGTGAGGGCAATCGTCAGTTCCTGGCGCTCGGTCGAGACCGGCAGTTTCACAATGCCGACGCGCAGATCGGGCGCGGCGGGCGCGTCGGGGGTGCTGCCGTTACCCGGGGCTTTGATCAGCGTGAGCGAAGCGTACACATTCGGCGCATACTCGTCGCGGATGGGAACCTGGAGCACGCCGGTGGTTCCCTGGAGCGTGAAGGTGCGATGTTCGAGCACACTGCCGCGCTCAATGGTAAGCAGCGCGGTCATATCGGGGTACGGCGCCGTCACCAGAATAGTCGCTGTATCGCCCGGCTTGTAGAGACGCTTGTCGGCGATCAGATCGACACGGTTGCTGTCATCGATCCCCCAGAAGACGTCACCACCCGCCGCCCACGTATAGGCGCTCGTCTGCACCGCGCGCCCGGCATCGTCCTTTCCGGTTGCAACAATGCGGTACGATCCGCCCTGCGGCGGCGTGAACTGCACCTGCCCGCGCCCCTGCCCATCCGTCGTTGCAGGGCGTGTCTCGACCAGCGTATCGGTATAGGCGGATGTCCAGTAAAAGCGTCCATCGGCGCTCTGTTCGCGCACACTGTACCACTCGCGCCGGTAAAACTCCACTGCGAGGGTGCGATTCGGCGCCGGATCACCCTGCGGTGTCAGGGTGACGATCGAGACCTGCTGCGGCTGCCCGACACTCGCAACATACCCCTCCGGGCGCAGACCGATGTAGAACGCCCCGCCGTGGACGGTGATCGTCGCCTGCGAGGCGATCACCTGTCCATCGACGTCGGTCACCTCGACATCGATGGTCAACACCTGGCTGCCGGTGCGCGGACCGCCGCCCGCCGGCGGACGGTCATACGTCGATGCTGGCAGAGACAGCGTGAAGCGTCCCTGCGCATCGGTCGCGCCTTCACCCTCGGCGATCAAGTCGCCAAAGATGAAATCCTGGCGGAACATGTACCATGCGTAGGCGTCATCAACATCAACAAAACTGAAGTTCGGCGCGCTGTCGCTGGAAAAATAGAATGGTTGCGACAGAATGCGCCAGCGCACCGGCGCATTCGACGGCGCGCCGCCGGCGAAGTACGCCGCCTGCACAGCGACATTCAGTGGATCGCCGCGCAACAGGTCAGGAGTGGACGGCGTGACGCTCACTTCAAACGCGGGCACGCGATACTCCGCCACCAGGAAACTTCCGAACACAACGGGTGCGCTGTTGTCGAACCCTTGCGGACCGCCAAGCCGCGCAATCAGCGAGTAGGAACCAAGCGGCGCGCCCTGCGCCAGCGGCAGATCAAGTGCGAATGTGCCGAATGGACTGAAGGTCAACGTTGTCGAAATGATCGTAGTCCCTTCTGGATCGCTCACTTCCACATACGCGCGATCCCCGGCGCCGGGGAGCACATACCGTTCCGCCTGTCCCGGTCCTGCGCTTACGGCGATGCCGCGCAACGCGCCGCGCACATGCACCGTTTGCCCTGGACGGTAGATTGGCTTGTCGGTGAAAACGCTGCCAGCGAATGTGCGCGAGCCATAATCTGCCATCAGCCCAAAACTCCAGGGACTGATGCCACTCTCCCAATCGCTGGTTGTGAAGGTGACTGTTCTACCACCCTCCGACGCCCAGAGAAAGAGCGTCTCAAACTGCCGTCCATCGAACGGCGCCGCCAGCACGCCATCCGCACCGGTGCGTCCAAGGTTGACCAGATTACCAAGCGATCGGCTTTCGTACCGATACGCCGCAGCGCTCACTGCCAGGTTGGGAACCGGTTGTCCGGTGGTCAGATCGACCGCCCAGACGAACAGGCGATCCGCGCTGCGTTTGACCGTCAGCGCATATGGGCTGACTACCATCACCTGGCGGTCCACCAGCCTGCCGAATGCGCGCAACTCCAGGTAATAGACGCCCGGATCGAGCGTTCCCACCTCCATAGTCCCGACGCGCCCACGGTTCCGGTCTCCGCCGAGCGGCTGCGTTCCCTGACTGACCAGATCGCCCGCATCTGGCAAGAACGACTCCCAATCCTCATAACTGGACATCAGAACGGCTGCGGTTTCCGGCGTCAATCGCGTAATGCGCCAGTCCACGCTGGGAACATTCACCCACTGGAGCGGCACGCGCACATTACCGACGGCGCGGTAGAAACCGGCGCGATAGGCGCCGATCAGACCGACGGACGGTTCGCGCGGACCGGTGCGGAAGGTCGCCGTCGCATCCTGACCGAGGGCAACGCCGTAAAGGTCGCGTGCAGCGGCGCCGACCGTTATACGATACTCAGTTTCGGGTTCTGGCTGGAAATAGACGTAAAAATCCGTGTCGTAGGAAGACGTGAAAACGTCCGTCGGTTGTGGCTCGATCACCAGCGCGCGGGCAACCGTATCCCAGTCCATCGGCGTACTGAAGATCAGGCGGAAGCCGCCAGACTCGGGAGAGACGGTCGCACCCGGCGCCGGATCGGTCGTCACGAGCGCCGGCAGCGGCGCCACCCGAAAGGAACTGTTGAACGGCTGTTCCAGCACGCCGTTGCCACGCGCCGATCGCGCGCCGGCGTCCACGGTCACGACACAGGTGAGGCCGCGTTCCAGCGGCGTATCAGGGCGAAAGATCGCGTCGGTTCCGCTGACGGTAAGCGTACCGGCGATCGGCGCGCCATTGTCGGCGCGTGTGACGCGCAGCGCGCTGCGCAGTGATGCCAGGTCCATCGCCTGGTTGAACGTCACCGTCACCGGCGTGGTCGGCGCAGCAAACACCGACGCCGGTTGAACATCATTCACTGCCGGGTCGATTGTTCGGAACGACCAGACGTACTCGTTGCGCAGCACACCGCCGGTCTGATCGGTCAGACCCGCCGCCACTCGCACCCGATACTCCGTCGCCGAGTCAAGCGGCGCCGTTGGCGAAATCACGAAGGTGGACGTATCGATCCAGCGCGCCACGCCCTGCACCGGCGGGTCAATCGTCGCCGCCACGGGCAACCCGCCGGTCGCAGCGACATCGACCACCGGCACGACCGGATGGTTGAAGCGCACGCTGATCCGTGGAATATCGACCGGCACATCGCGCGTACCGCCAACGGGTTCCACCTGTTGCACTTCCAGGTCGCCAATGACGACAAACGCCCACTCGAACGGTTTGGTATTGAGGATGGCGCCACTGCGCGCGCTGACACCCGGTTCGAGCATCGCCCGGTAACGCACGCCGCGCTGGAGCGGCGCGGCGGGCTTGAAGCGAACGCCGCCTTCGAATGTTTCCACCGTTCCCGCAACTGCCACGCCGTTGGCGTCGAGCAGGCGGAAACTTGCGCTCGCCGAGGCGGGATCAACATCGCGATGGAGGCGAACTTCGATTGGGCGATCCGCTGCGACATCGGTTTCGCCATCGAACGGGCGCGTATCGGCGAGAAGCTGCGCCGCGGTTGTAAAACTCCAGATGACCGGTTGTTCCATCCGCGCCGCGCCGTCGGGCGTCAGATCGGGACGCACCGTAACGCGATAGGTGGTTGCCAGGCGCAACCCGCCCTCCGGCGAGAAGCCGAAGCGCGTCGGCGAAAGCCAGCGCCCGACACCGATGATCGGGGTTGGATCGCCGCCCGCAGTCAGCACGAGCGGTTGCGGCAACTCATCGGCGCGACGCGGATCGTCTGCTGCTGCCGCGACCGCCTCAGCACTCACCACCGGCGCATTGAACTCGACCATGATGAACATTTCGAGCGGAATATCGGCGCTGCCATCGGCGGGGGAAACCTCGCGCACGGCGATGTACGGCGCGGTGCGGAAGCGGACGGACTGGACGCTCTCGGTCGCGCGCCCAAGCGCATTGCGCACACCGGCGCCGATGGTCAGCGTATACTCCGCGCCGTACTGCAACCCGCCGACCGGCTGCACCAGCGCAACACTCCCCTGCACGTCAACAGTTATGTCAACAGAAGGCTCGATTTTCAGCGCTGCGACGAGAGAATCCTTCTGCACCGACTGGCTGAACTCGATGCGCAGCGGCGCCTGCGGGTTGACCATCTCCGCCCCGTCCGGCGGGTCGATGCGCACGATCTGCGGCGCGCTCAGGAGGAGCGGACCCACAAGAACGGCAGCGATGATAACGATGATGAGGAGAACCAGTCCGACTCCGGCTGCGATCAGCGCGCTTAGCGGGAAACGTGACGTTTGTTTCATGGGTTATTTCCCTCGCATCGTCGGCGAATAAATGATTATCACCTGCCTGCGTTCACCAGCGCAGACCTTTGAGATCGGCTGGCGTGCGTGGCGCCGTCGCGGTTTGTTCCACGCGAGCAATGGTCTGGAGACCTCCAGGATTGTGCCGGAGACCTCAAAGACCGGGCGTGCATTCGATGTTCAACATGCAATGTTCTCGCTGGCGCGCCAGCGTTCCACGGGCGACGCCTCTATCACGGTGCGTCGCGGACCTCGAATTCCACTACCGGGCTGCGCACGATCCGTCCGCCGGCATCGCGCCCTTCGGCCCATACCTGATGCGTGCCTGGCCGCAATTGCCAGAATGCGCGTTGCGACGCTGCAACCGGCGCCCCGTTGACGAAGACCGTCACCTGTTCGACATCCATGGTTGCCCCTGCGATAATGGCAATGCGTTGATGTTCGACCGGCACGCCTGGACTCAAGGCAAAGACTGCGCCATGCGCCGGGGAGGTGATCAGGAGGGGAACAGACCGCCGGAAAGGTGGAGCGACTACGTTTCCGGTCGTGCTGCTGGCCGGCGTTTGGGAATTGCGCTGCTCCTCAGCGACTTCCGGCAACGGCGAACACACGGCGCGCGGCGGGCGCGGCACGCCAGCGTTCGCCGCCCAAGGCCCGGCTTCCGGCGGCAGCAGGCGATAGATGCGTAGCATCGTGCGCGCCTGCGGGTACCCGTCCGGCGCACGGCATTCGCGTACCGGATCGATGCGCACCATCACGTGCGTGTCGTCGGGGCGCTGCGGCACAGTATCGGCAGTGAACCGTTCGAGCCGGGTCGCCGGACAGACCGGTGACGGCAGCATGCCCCCTTCGGCGCAGATGGTCACCTCGACAATCCCCGGCGGGCGATCAAACGAACGTGGCGGCAACCCTTCGTGCGCCGACTGCATCACCTGACGCCAGACCGGCGCGGCGCCAGTGACGCCGCTGATCGCTTCCATCCTCCGCCCGTCGGCATTCCCGATCCACACCCCAACCACGCGGTCCGGCGTGTACCCAATCGTCCAGTTATCGCGCCAGTCGGTTGTGGTGCCGGTTTTGACAGCGGCAGGGCGATCAATGTCGAGTGCGCCGCCAAACGCACGCATACGCGCATGTCCATCACTCAGCATATCGCTGATCAGATAGGCGATCTGCGGATCGAGGACAGGCGACGGCGCTTCTCGCGTTAGCGGCATCACGGACTCGGACGATGAAGCGCCACTGATGTCCCGAATGGCATACGGGGTCACCCGCATGCCGCCATTTGCAAAAGCCGCATACGCCCCGGTCAGTTCCAGCAACGTCACCTCGCCGCCGCCAAGGGTCAGCGCCAGCCCAAAGCGCCCCGGATTATCGCCAAACGACGTAATCCCCAGGCGCGACGCCATCTCCAGCAACGCCGGGATGCCGATGAAGTCGAGGGTGCGCACGGCAGCGACATTCGAGGAGGTGGCAAGCGCCTCACGCAGGGAAAGAGGACCGTGAAAGGCGCGGTCATAGTTCTGGGGCGCGTAGACACGACCATCCGCATCGGTAAACGCCGTCGGCACATCGAGAATTGTCGTTGCCGGCGTCCACCCACGTTCAAGCGCCGCCGCGTAGGTGAGCGGCTTGATCGCCGATCCGGGCTGACGCAGCGCCAGCGCAGCATTGACCTGACCCTGAATGGCGTCGTTGGTGAAATCCGGGCTGCCGACCATCGCCAGGATCGCGCCGTCACGCGGGTCGAGCACGACTACCGCGCCATTTCGAGCGCGGCGATCGGGGCTGCCGTCATAAGGATTGGCGAGCGCGGCGATCTGACGGCGCAGCGCACGTTCCGCCGCTTCCTGCAATCCCAGGTCGAGAGTGGTGGTGATCGTCAGTCCGCCACGCGCCACTGCATCGGGACCAAGTTCCGCCGCCAGCCGTTCCAGCACGAAGAAGACGAAATGCGGCGCACGCGGCAGGCATCCCGGCGTGACGCAGTTACTGCGGAACTGCAATGGCTCGCCGGCGGCGCTTTCCGCCTCGGCTGGCGTAATAAAACCGGCGCGCACCATCGCTGCCAGCACATCGCGCTGACGGGCGCGCGCCGCATCGGGGTTGACGAATGGGTCGTAGCGCGACGGCGCCTGCGGCAGACCGGCGATCAGCGCGGCTTCCGCAAGATCGAGGTCACGCGCTGGTTTGCCGAAGAACCGCTGCGCCGCCGCCTCGACGCCGTAACTCATCGCGCCATAATAGGTCTGATTGAGGTACAATTCCAGAATTTCGTCCTTGGAAAGCGCCGCAGTCAGTTTGAGCGCCAGCGCAATCTCGCGCGCCTTGCGCTCCAGGCTGCGCTCCTGCGCCAGCGACGGGTCGATCAAAAACGAACGCGCAAGTTGCTGGGTGATCGTGGAGCCGCCGGCGACAATCCGACCCTGCTGAAGGTTGAGCCAGATCGCCCGCGCAATGCCGCGAAGATCGATGCCGGGATTATCGTAGAAACCGGCGTCCTCGACGGCAATCGTCGCCTGGATCAGCGCAGGCGACATCTGGCTCAAAGGAATAGAGCGACGCTGCGCGCCAAACGGATCAGGGGCGCTGTAGAGCAGACGACCGTTGCGATCCAACACCAGGGTGGCGCCGAGACCGGCGCGCGCGCGCAGTTGCTCAGGAGAAGGCAGATCGGTCGAAACCCACAACCAGACGCATAGCAACGCCAGTGCGGCGGCGCCGACGACTGCGACGCGGACCGGTATGCGGAGGAAACGACCCAATTGCCTGCGATGGGAACGCTGCGCCACACCTTTGCCTTTCCCGCGCTGCCTGGTGATTCGCTTGGATCATAGCACATTGGCTGCAAGCATGGAATGAGCAATGGATGACATGCGACTAATCGGCAGAAATGAGGTCTTGTCACACTGCGGCATGCGCAGTATTATTGATTATACACTTATTATCTGGACAAGGACGTTCAGACGATGCGCATTATTGTAACAGCCGATCTCCACTACCGCCCGGCACAACGCGACGCTTACCTGGCATTCGCCGAATGGGTGCGACAGCGCAATCCCGACTGCTTCATCATTGCCGGCGACATCGGGCATCCGCTCCGCCTTTTTCAACGCGGGCTGCAACTCTTCCGCGACCTGCCCTGCCCGCGCGCCGTGATCGCCGGAAACCACGATGTCTACCGCAGCGACCACGACAGTCGCACGCTCTGGGAAGCCTGTCTGCCGCGCATTGCGCGTGAGGAAGGGTTCATCTGGCTCGAAAACGATGTGCTGACGCTGGAAAATATTGGCATCTGCGGCACCATGGCGTGGTACGACTACTCATCGCGTGCGCCGCACCTCGCGTTTGGCGATCACGAGTATCGCATCCTCAAGGGAAGCGTCAACCACGACGCTGATTATGTCGATTGGCCCTGGAGCGACCGCGCCATGGCGCGCTACCTGGCGAAGGGGTTCGCCAGCCGCATGGAAACGCTGATCGGTAATCCAGGCGTCTCGCAGATCCTGGTTGTGACCCATGTGCCGATCATCGAGGCGGCGGTGCCGCGCCATCCCGAAAGCGACTTCTGGAGCCTGATGAGCGCTTACCTGGGGAATCTCACGCTGGGGAAGTTTGTGCTCGACCAGCCCAAGGTGAGCCATATCGTCAGCGGGCACCTGCACCGCGCCGGGCGCTGGACGATTGCGGGACGGTATGGCGCAGTCGAGTGCCATGTGGTCGGCAGCCGTCCTGGCGAACCCACTGCGGTTGAGTTGAATTTTTAGAGCCGCTCCTGGCATCGGCTTCGACAGGCTCAGCCGACGCGGGCTTCGACACCCTCCGCCGACGCGGGCTTCGATACCCTCTGCTGACGCGGGCTTCGACACCCTCCGCCGACGCGGGCGGCGCATTGGGCAACGCTCATATCATGGGCAAGCATCGCAAGAAAGAGCGGAAAGAGGAGGGGCTTTGCGCCCTTGTGCGAGCGCATTTAAGGGTCTGCCTCTAGACATCTCCCTGCTGCGGCGCACGCGCTTCCATCCAGCGCCGCACCTGTTCGCGCACCCAGACGGCATCGGCAGGCGGCAGCGGCGGCGGCGGCACAGGGCGCGCGTAATCCACCGAGTCGGCATAGTGCGCGCGGGCATACGCCGTCTCGAACACCTGCTGCAGGTTGAGCGTCACCACCCCGAAATCCTCCGTCGTCGGCACCACAATGGTCGGCAGCGGGTCGCGCAGGTCGATGAACCAGGCTTCATAGCGATAATCCGTGGCGCGTTTGAGCAGCACGCAGTAGTCGCTCCTTCCCGCCGTCGCCTCGAACCGCTCCCCGGCGCGCAGCAGGTCGATCTCGATCCAGTGGGTGCGCGACTCGAACACCACCGACCGCTTGCGCGCAAAGGCGACGGCGCTCGGCGTGCCCGGCGTCTTGTTGGCGGGCGACAGCAGTTCGATGATCGTCACCACGCGACGGGTGCGCGCGTCGCGGATTTCGATGAAGCGTTCGCGCAGTTCCGGTTCCGGCAGCGGCTCAATCAGCGTCGGCGCGGTATAATTGGCGTCGAGCGGCGCAGTGACGCCGGGGCGCGCCGGGGTGACGACCGCCAGGTCGGGAACTATTGCGCCGATGGGGGTCGGGCTATCCTCTTCCGCCACAATCAGGCGCTGCTCGACGGCGACGACGAAGCGCGGACTCAGGATGTCCGCCAGCACA
>CALGYB010000024.1 GCA_937935075.1 uncultured Roseiflexus sp.
CGGCGCGGCGCTGCTGGCGGCAGCAGGCATCGGCGCCGGGTTGACGGCAGGCGCGGCATTGCTGATTGCAGGGGCGGCGCTGGCGGTCGGGTTTGTCGTTCTGGAGATCCGGTCGCGCTGGGCGGAGTATGCGGCGCAGCATGGAACCCCCAATTTCTGGACAGCGCTCCAGATCGTCGGGGTCAGCCTGCTCAGTCTGAGCGGCATTCCGCAGGTGATCGAAGCGCTGCGCGGCGCGCGGTTGGTGAGCGACGCGCCGCTGACCGCGACGGAGCGCTGGGTGCTGGGGCTTGGCGGGCTGGTGCAGGTCGTGGTATTCTTGCTAGGGGTGCGCGCCGGGCTGCGGTCGCTGGGGCGGCGGGGTACGGCGGCGGGCAGGGTGCAGACGGCTCCGGGTCCTGGAGCGGGCGGCTACGGTGCGGCCTCTGAATTCGGCGATATGACTGGCATGAGTCGCACTGCAGTCGACGCTTTTCTGCGAGCGCGTGGAGCAAACGTCTCAAGGACTGCTGGCGGCTACACACGGTATCGCTTTCCTGATAAATCAGAGGTGTGGATTCGACCTGATGGCGAAGTGGTTCGTCTGCCGGCGCCGCAGTACGCTCCTGACGGTCGGCGGATCAATAAGGGAGCGCGCCTCGATCAGCGTGGGCGTCCGACGACCATGCACAACACTGGTGAAAGGGTTATTGATCGATGACAGGCTCCTTCTTTTTTCCGGAGCTGGGTCCAGCGACCTCGCTCATACAGACCATTGTCGTTGCCAATTGGGGCCGCGAAGTTTCCTGTGAGTGTCTATATGACCCCCTGGGCGTCGCTCGTCCGTACCGTCTGGTGTTTCGCGGGTGTCGCACCCTTCGATGGTCAGTGATCGCTTTTGAAGAGGATACATCTGACGAACCAGCGGATGTCATTGATTTCGTGCCGGGGCAACCGCATTACCAGCAAGAAGCGCTGATAACCACGGATCAGTTCGAACTGGCCATTCTCTACGATAAGGTCGAACTGCATCGCAGTGAGTAGCGTCACAGGAAACGCCAGCTCCTTTATGCCTCGTCAAATTAAGCGCTGTCCAGGTCATCCCGCGAGCTGCTGATCTAAAGTTATCCGGAACTGTCCAAAAGCATACCTGGGATATTACACGACAAGGCCTTCCGGCGCGACCGTATATGGATCCACGTGTTCGAACGCTTTTGATCCAGGAGATAATGGATAGCACATTACCTATTCCTGATCCACACGGCGCCCCGGGAGCGCTGCGTTGGGAGGTGGAAGGCGCCCTCAATGGCCGCAAGGGTGCACCCGACGATTGAATGAAAACGTCTGCGCAGGCAAGGGCGAAGCAGCGCCGACTGGACGCGCCGCGTGTGGTTAACCTTGGCGGGCGCGGTTGATCCTGATAGTCCGTATTGGCGCACAAGTGCGTGAGCGGGTGGTGATGCGCAGCGCGTAGCGGATGCCAACGGACCGGGGGCGGGGGCGCCGCGCCCGGCGGCGCGCGGACCGGTGAGCGGAGGACCGGGGAATGGCGGCGCGCCGCGCCCGGCGGCGCCGACATTGACATCGTTTGATGACATCGTACGGAATCCAACAGCTCTCTACGGGAAATCAGCAGAAGAGGTCGCTGCCATTTTAGGCGAAGGATGGAAACGAGCCGGTTATGGCAGAACAGGCACTGGCTGGAAATTTGTCAAAGATGACAAGGTTGTTTTTTACCATGAAGGCGGTCGTCATGTCGGACCATACTATGGCTTTTCCAGTGGTACGACCGGTAAAGTAAAGATCGTTGGCCCTGGGTACAAGCCTCTTCCTGGAGATAAAGCGACTATTATAGATGTGTTGAAGGATCAGCCATGACCGAAATATCTATTCATGAACTCTATCGCTTTTACCTTGATACGATCGCACACTGCTCCAGTGCAATCCTGGACAAAAGCGATGACGAGATTGCATATGATCTCTTTGAAGAGTTCGATGTCGGAGCACATTCTTTCTTGCACGACGATTCGCTGACGAAACTGCAACGTGCCGGGTATCTTCCTGCCGATGTGGTGTCGTTAAGTCGGCGGCTGCGCACGATGTGGCTGGCGCTGCAAAACCAAAACTGGTCGATGGCGGAGATCAGAACCCATTCTTCCTGGAAAGAACTGTTTGCGCTGGGTGATGAAATCAGACAACGGCTCGACATAGAGTAAATGCCGTTGTCGACAAAAGCGTTATTGCGGTGCCGCATCGTGTCTGGATGGTCTCCTCACCCCGCCGCCGTGTGACATGCCCGTGCTGGCGGTCTCCCCCTCCGTCCGCGCGGTGGTCCTCGATCCGCCCACGGTCTCTGCGGCGGTCATCACGCCGCTGGGACGCACGGTCATCCGCCCGGCTGCGGGCGTCCCGGCGGTCGTCGAGCCGCACACCGGGCGCATCCGCCTGATCGACGCGCTGCGCCAGCGGACGATACTCCTCGATCCGATCGCGTGGGAGGCGATTGCCATCGATCAGGCGACGGGCATAGCGTTCCCGCTGCCGGTCGCCACCCTGATCGCGCAGCGGTTGATCGAGGTGACGCCGCTTGACGCGCCCGCCATCGCGCCGCTGGGACTGGCGACCCTCGGCGTACCGCGCGCGCTGCCGGATCATCTGGCGCTGGCGGCGACGTTCGCCAGTGTTGCCGGGTTGCTTGGGCTGGCGCGGCGTGGTGTGCCATCCGGGACGACCGCCGGTGCAGCGGCAGGCGCAAGCGTCCCGCCCTGGCTGGCGGCGCTTGGGCAAGTGCTGCTCGGGGTCGTGATCGGTTTGCTGGCGCTCGTGGCGCTGGCGGCGCTCATCTATGCCGGCGCGGCGCTGCTGGCGGCAGCAGGCATCGGCGCCGGGTTGACGGCAGGCGCGGCATTGCTGATTGCAGGGGCGGCGCTGGCGGTCGGGTTTGTCGTTCTGGAGATCCGGTCGCGCTGGGCGGAGTATGCGGCGCAGCA
>CALGYB010000025.1 GCA_937935075.1 uncultured Roseiflexus sp.
GGATTGGGAAGTAAATCCTTGAAGAAGGTGTGTCGGTGTGCCCAGGAGGCGTTCGAGAAGGTTATCAGGCTGGAGATTTTCCCATCCAAATGGTGAAGAAAGCCAATCCGTAGCCAGAGGTGCATTTTCCTGGTCTTCAAGCTCTTTTTCTACATGAGCAGCGTCATGTGATTTTCCTGAAATCTATTCAAGAAGATTGCTAGATTCTTGCGCTTTTGAAGGCTTTCTCCCGATTTCAACAATTGTTTTGAGATCACCCCGGCTCGCACAAAGATTGAGCGTTAGATTTTGGAGACGGAGAGCGAATGTTCTTGGCTCTAGGCTACTACCCCTTTGTTGCCATTGTTGTATCTTATTTTGATCTATCTTCGAACCTTTCCTCCAATCCGACGCCAGCTTCATATCGATACACTTCTGCCAGTCATGCACCCAACCTGCTACTTCCGCCAGCAGCAGTTCATTGCAGTGTTGTGCGAGAATATCGAGTTGGTACATGATTGCCCTCAAGATGTCACGATATTCGTCACAATGTCCAGAACCTTACGTGCGATATCGAGCGCTTCCTCTGCATCATGCTGATCTGGCAGCGTCTGCGACGTGAGCGGAGAAAATCCCGGATAACGAGTGACGGTGTAGAAGCGATCCAGCAGGTATATCTCGCGTGCCATTGCTGACAATGGCACGGCGCTGACTAGAGCGAGGAGATCGGTCAATTTATGAATGCGTGGCGGAGTTTGTCCTTGATGAACAATCAGCGCCTTGAGCGACTTTTCGACACACTGCTGAGAATGGAAGCACACCTGGTTGAATATGCCCTCTCGCATCGCAAGATCGGCTATCTGCGCGTCTTGTCGTGCAAAAGCGAGCCACTGCTCAGGATCGCTCATAGATCACTCTCCCTTTGGAGGCAATTTCTTCACGAACCATCATGTTTGTTTGTCTCAGCGTCGCAAACTCGTCGGGTGTATACACGATGACATCAATCCCGACCCTGGGTTGTAATAACAAAAGCACCTCACGGATACGGTCCAGGTATCGTTTATCTGTCTGTTTGATGATCACAAGATCAATATCCGACCACTCGTGCGTTTCGCCTTCCGCCAGCGAGCCAAACAGAATAATCCGCTCAGGCTGATACTGGTCGCGCAGAATCTGCACGAATCGCGCCAGTTCCGCTTCCAGCAGGGCGCGACGGTCGAGCGCCGGGGTGACTGCGGTTGTACTCATTCACGGCTCTCCGTAGTTAATCGCTGCACAAGGCGCTGTGCAATCCTCAAAGCCTCTTCCGCCAGCGTCAGCGCCTCGCGCGCCTGAGCCTCGTCGAACAAATCCCAGGGTTTTCCGCATTGTAACCCATCGCGCGTTAGCGCGCATCCTGTGATGTTGCCTGTTCCACCAGTTTAGCCAGGGAGCGGAACGTTTTCTGCTGGGGTGATTGCAGCAGGTCAGCCGCGATAGCCAGTTGACCCGCACCCGGCAATGTCTCCTCCGCCGTGCCAAATCCGCTGCTGGTCTTCGCACCGAAGCCGTCCTCAACAAGCATTCGGTGGATGCCACTGGCGACGGCTGCAAGGTCGTCGGCAATCTCCACACCGTCCACCTGGACGCCGAGGGGAACGTACAGAAGCGTGAAGGTCCCCTGCGCTCCCGCCGGTGCGCACTCGAACAGGATCGGTCCCCGCTCACCGACGCCCTTCACGCGGTCGTGGGGATTGATCACCTCCAGACCAAGCCGGTCGAAGAAGGTGGGGAAGAAATGCAGGCGTCCAGCAGCAAAGGTGACTTCCTCTCCCCGCACGTTGCCGAACAGACGCACCATCTGCTGGTCGTGCGCTTCCTGATCAGGCGCGTCGTAGCCGCGCATCCGGCGCATTGTTGCGCGCAGCGCGCCCTTCCAGCCCGGCGCGGCGACATAAGGAACCTTGAAGACCCATTCCTTCTTCAGCGGATTGTCGAGCAGGTGGAAGGTCTGGTCGTCGCGGCTGATATACGGCGTGCGCAGGGTGAAAGGAAACTGGATCGCCCATGCGCCGCGCGGCAGCCGGGTCAGATTGGGCAGCGCCGGTTCCAGCCCGAGTCGCTGCATCCATGCCCGTCTCTGCGCAATGAACGCCTGCGCCTTCTGCTCGATCCAGCGCCGGTAGCCGCCGCTCTGGGTGGGCGTGCCGCTGCGGGCGCGTTCGCGGTGCGGGGTGAGGATCGCCTGCGCCAGAATGTCGAACCGCGCAACAGGGTCTTCGATCTGCGCTAGGTCGGGCCAGCCGGGCGGCAGGCGATTGGTCTCGCCAGCCAGCCACGGCACAGCCAGCGATTGGGTGATGCCGTCCTGCAAGACGAAGGGAAAACGAGCGTGAAAGTCGTGGGTCATTTCAAAGACTCCAGCGCGGCAAAGATCGATTTGAAGTGATCTTTCAGCCTATCTTTATTGACCTCGCTACGGTTGAGAACTTTCTCAGCCAACACCGGCGGCGATGTATGCGCCTTAACAATTGCGGCATACAGGCGCACGTAGTTCTTGGCTTCAGTGAGAGAAATGCCATTTCTTTGCAAGAGTGCCGGAAGTTCTTCAGTGACTTTCTTGATCAATGCTTCACCGTTGACACTCAGGTTCTGGCTCTGAGCAATAGCCGTGGCTATAGCGGGTTCCAGCGCCAGTGCCAGCACATAGTCATCTATTGTTGCATTAACGAAGGATTCATTCCACCGATACGTTGCAATATGAAGAGCGACACGAAAGTCTAATTTATTCGAATGCCAGACGAATACATTATTGAAGTGATTCAATGTATTACGAACTGGTGAGATACGGAAACCTCTGCTGTCGAAGATTGCTTGCAAGGCATGTTCGGCGCTTTGCACCAAACCCGGTATAGTTTCATTGTTATCCAGGTCTCTTAAGAAAAGGACTCTCAGCGGTTGTCCAAGAAGCGGAGCGAGGGTATCCGAGAGTTTCTGGTTCAGTCTTTCCTTTCCACCTGCATCAATTATTCGAAACTCAAAGTCAAAGGCTTTCAGTAGCTTTGACATGACTTTCTCTTCAGTCTTGCCTTCAACGAACACGAGAACTTTCATATGTTTCCTCAGGCGACTGAAATTGGAAAGGCGCATCAAAATCTTCCAGCACCCGTGGGTCAAGCCCTGACTCAAGCCATGCCGTCAGATTATTCACACCGAACCATGCGGATTTGAACAACCCATCGCGCAGGTTCATGCGGAAGACCAGCGTATCATCGGCGGGCAACTCGTTTCTTTGCAGAAGACGAGTGATGTGGGCAATCGCCTCCAGACTATGTGTGGCGATACAGACCTGTATCGGTTTCTCTTTCGTAATGCTGAACACCGCGTCTAACAGGCGCACCAGAGTGGCAGGGTTCTGGCACGCCTCCGGCTCCTCCCACAGCACCAGTCCTGGCTTCGCGTCGTCCACCGTCTCAGCCAGGGCGATCAGCGCCGCCAGCAGTTTGAAGGCATGGCGCGCGCCGTCGCCGAAGTGATCAATGGCAAGCGGGGTGCGACCGGGAAAGCGCACATAGCCAGTGCGCCCCGTTTGACCATCGGGAGCGTCCAGCACCTCGATTTTTGCATCTTTGAGCGCAGGAAAGACTTCCGCCATGCGCGTGGCAATTTTTTCATGCCAGTCAGCCACGGTTCGATACGCCCATTCGGCAAACTGGTCGGTGAAATGGGTGTTCGCCGTTGTGAAGTTGTAGAACAGCACCCGCTCAGGATGCGGGCGCTTTCCCTGCGTCACCCACACCGCCAGGCGGTCAATCGGGAGGCGCTGATCCCAGCGGTAGACCCAGTCGGGTTCCCAGAGGTAGTGCCAGTCAATCGGTGCGGCGTCCCCTTCTGTTCCCTGTCCGGTTGCCTTCTCTTCCTGTGCCGTGGCAGCGCCCGTTGCAGTGTACGACTGGCTCTGCTCAGCAATAACGGCGGCTGCGGTCTCTTTTCCGGACTCTGCGCTGACTGGAGCGACCGGCTTAAGTCCCGCTTCAGCAATCCATGGCGGGATCATGCTGTCGTCAAGCGCTCGCGGATGCACCAGCGTCACCATCGCAATGCGGGCAATGTCGTCCTGGGTGAAGCGGTCTTCCGTTCCCCACTCCGGCGGCGGCGCGCCGAGGCGAAAGGTGGTCCATGGCGGTGCGACATCAGCATCGGGAAGTCGGCGCAGATCGATCTCCAGCCCGCCCTCCGCCGTCACGACCGCCGGGTTGTTCGTCCAGAGTCCGCGCTTGCCATGGCGTTCGCGCAGATAGGGCAACGGCTCATATCCCAGCAGATCGGTGCGCACCGATGTGGCGGCTCTGAGGGCGCCGGTTTCGGCGGGCAGCAAATCGTCGCGGATGAACTGCACGGGACGATCGCTGGCGGCGCTGAGGTACAGCAATTCGAGCATTGCCGTCTTGCCGCTGTTGTTCGGTCCAATGAAGACATTGAACTTCCGCAAATCCTTCAGATCGCCCTGCCGGATGCCACGGAAGCGGTGGATCAGGATACGTTCGATCACATGCGCTCCAGAAATGTCAGGAGTTCGTCTATCGTCTGCGGTCGCACCGTCTCCAGCGTCCCGCGCACGCCCAGCGTCTCATTCCAGATGTCGACGTTGATCAACATCTTCCACACAGAGTCAGCTTGCACGCCCGCCAGCCATGCCGAGCCGCAGATCTCCCACTTGCCGTTGCGCGGATATGCCCAGCTTACGGTAACCTTGCCGCGTATGCGGTCGGCAGCAACGCGCCCCCAGAAGAGCTGGTCATTCCCCCAGGCGCGCTGCCAGTGCTGGAAGCGCCAGGCGTTCTTGAGCGCCGGAGCGACCGGGACGGTCTGTGTGGCAAACGGGCGCACCTGTATCGCCACCCGCTCAAAGCCGCCGATCCGACTCCACCATGCCGCACTGTCTGGACGAAACCAGTAGCGGAAGAAGCCGAAATCGCACAGATTGGGCATAGTGGTTCGCGTTTGGGCGCTGCATGTCCACCTTTGCGCTGCCTCACGCCACAGTTCTCTTGGAGGCTTCTCAATCTCATCCCAATTTTGAATTTCCACCGCCCCATACCCCAGTTGCGGCGTTGCGCCCAGGCTGCCCCAGCGCTCGACGAAGCGCAGCAACGCGAGCATACGCGCGATGCTCTCCCCGTCGCCATCGAGCCGCAGAGTGAACTCGCCCATTCGTCCTGGCGGCAGAAACCAGCCGCGATTGCGCCTCGGCGGACGGATGTTCAGGGGTTGATCACCTTGCCAGAGCGGAACGGTCTGATCCCTGGCGACAGCGATCCGAAACCGCCGTCGCCATCCGGTGGCGCCGAAGAGCTGGCAGACATCGCACAACCCGGCATCACGCAGTCGCTGATGATCGTCAGTTGCCGTAGATGTGTCGAACTTTTCTCTCTCGAACCGGCATTCGCCCTTGCTCGGATCGCACGCCGTCCCACCCAGCCCGCGCACGATGGCCTCGTACCACCAGCGCAGACTGCCAAGCAGACCGGTTTCGTGGAGACGGTCCGCTTTGCCGTCCACGCCGCCGGTCCAAAGAGGGGTCAGGGTTTTGATGCGGATGTCTGCCATGTTCAAAATCGTAGCAGTGACAGGAGCGGAAATGCGCTGGGCAGTTCGTCCTTTGTCATCTGCGAGACTACGGACATGATCAATCTCCTCGGTGATTCTTCATTTACTTTCGCTTTTTAGCAGGGCGCAAGGCTCCTTTGCCAGCTCTGCACTCTGTTGTTCTCATAAGCATACATCGCCTCTGTCCGCCCGTCAACGTTTCGACTCCGTCGCCCCAACACAAAACAGGCGAAAGCACCGCTTTCGCCTGCGCATACCGTATCAGAGTAAGAGGCGCCCCGCCGTGGGGTCCGTCACTGTAGGAGCAACCCCTTGTAGTTGCCCCTACCCGTGTGCCTCGCTACCGATTGCCGCCGCCAAAATCGTCGAGCGTCGCGTTACTTGCCTGGTGGTAGAACAGACCGATGCGACCGCCGCGATTGACATACAGATTGCCAACCACCGTTGTCGTGTCCGCTGCGCCGATCAGATCGCAGTTGACGTAGACCCGCACCGAGCCGTCCGCCAGGGCGCGTGCGCCGAGTACATCACCCGCCTTGAGCGTGATGTTCGGGAAGATGCGCACCGTGCGCCATCCCTGCCCCGGCTGAAGCGCCTCGACCACGATCTGGCGGTTCACGGCATCGTAGGAGACCAGAATGGCGCCTTGCGTCGCGTTTGTGCCACGTCCCTTCAGCAGCAGCGTGTGGTGGGAACTGTTCGGGTCGATGGCGGTCAGCGTGACGAACGCTTCCTGATCATTGCCGAACTGCCTCGTCCACAGCACAACGCCGCCTTTCTCAACATCGACCTGGTTCCCGGCGATGCGGTACTGGTCGAGTTGTGTCGCGCCGGTCCAGTTGCGCCCCAACCGGCCGTTCCTGCGGTTGAAGGTGTCGAGGATGCCGGTCGCCGGGAAGGTGGTGACCTTCACCGTAATCGCTTTCACCTCTTCAACTGCGCCCCACTCGTCGGTCGAGAAGAACTCGACGAGGTTCGTCCCCTCGGTTGTGACGGCGAATGGCGCGGTATACGTTTGCCATGCACCGCCGTTCAACCGGTATTGCGTCGTTGCCGGTTCATCGGTCGTCAGGGTGACGGTCGCGCTGCCGAAGAAACAGTCCGCCGGGCAGAGCGGCGGCGTCGGTCCGCTGACACTGGCAGTGGTGACCGGCGGAACCGGAATGCCGGTAAGCAGGATGCGCCCGCTCGTCTCCGTCTGCCCGTCGCTGGCGCTGACGGTGATCGTCACCGGACCGGCGTAGTTCGGCGCCGGGGTGAAGATCAGGTTCGCCAGCGCTGCGTTCACTGCCGCCGGCGTGCCATTGAGTGTGGTTGTGTTCAGCGTTCCGGCAGCTGCCGGAGCTACGCTCAACGTAACGGTTACCGGCGCCGAGTCGGGGTCAATCACGAACGGATCGTGCAGCGCCAGCGGCGTCTCTTCAGTGTACGTCTGAGTGAAGAGCACGTCACCGAGCGGCGCGCGCGCCACAGTCAGGGTGTTGCTGACCTCATTCGCCGCCAGCGCGTACAGCGCGCCGTTGCGTTCGACCAGTTTGACCCCTTCAGGACCCGTTCCCGCAGGGATGATCTGGAAGACGTTCGGCGCTGCCGGGTTAGTGATGTCTACCAGCGCCACGGCATTGGAACGCTCCAGACCAACGGCGACAATTGCGCGCCCGCCGAAGATCTTCACGTCCAGCACCTCCGGCTCCGAACCGCCGCGATTGCTGCGACTGTCCGGGTAGATGCCGTAGCGCGCTGCCAGAGCGTCGATCTGGTTGCCGGTATCGCCGACCAGCGCGCCGGTGGTTGCGTTGAAGACGCTCACCGTGCGCCCGCCGCGCACCCGTCCGCTGATCGCGCCGGGTGGAATGTCATCGCGGGTGTCGCCTTCGTCCGCTGTCACGAAGTAGCCGACGCCGCCGATTTCGATGTACGCAATGCCATCCGGTTCGCGGAAGAGGCTCAGCAAGCGAGTCGGGTTGAAGCCGTCGCCGTTGACTGTGTCGAACACGTGGGTCGTTTTCCCCAGTCCGAAGAACGTCAGGCTATTGTCTGCCAGATTGAGCCGTACCACGCCGTTGTTTTCCTGAAGTGTAATGTAGGCATACTGGCTGTCGGTGGAGAAGGTCACCGACTCCGGCTCCAGCGTCTCCGGCGTATTGTCAATCGGCAACCGGGCAGCATCGTCAGTGCGGTCGACTGTGAACCCGGGTGTGCTCGCCTGCGACGGCAGCGCGATCTGCGTGACGCTCAGCGAGGTCGAGGTATTCGGGTCGAAGCCGCTCAGGTTCACCACCGTCAGCGATCCAGGTCCGCCATTGTCGCCGACCGCAAACCCTTCGGCTTCATTCGCAATTACCGCATACTGTCCATTCGGCGAAATGGCGACTGAGTCGGGCTGAATGCCGGCGCTCGCGCTTGCAATGAATGTACCGTCCAGCCGGTAGGCGTAGACTGTGCCATTGACCGGCGCAGCAGCCGGCGTCGCCGAACCTGCGATTGCCAGGAAGTAATCCTGCGTCGGATGAATGGCGACCGAGTTCAACCCGGTCAGACCGGTTACTGTGGCCAGCACGCGAATGTCGAGCAGGTCGGTGGTGTCGAGGACGTACACTGTGCCCGCGTCAGCATTGCTCAGGACTGCGCGGTTGCCGCGAATATCGATGATCTCGGCGCCGGTGATGCCGCGATCCGCGCCGAAGGTCGCCACTGCCGAGAGCGCCACCGGATCGTTCAGGTTCAACCCGACCAGGATCGGGTCGTGGTCCGAGGTGCGGTACTGGTCCGGCGCAAACAGGCTCGCCTGCTGCCCCGCGCTCTTGAAGTTCGTGTTGTAGTCCAGCACGCTCGGCTCGTCGGCGTTGATGTGGTACTCCGTGACCCCGCTCACCTTCGCCAGCGCCGACGGCGACGCCAGCGCGTAGTCCAGATACCCCCACTGCCCGTTGAACACGTAGGAGTACGCGCCATCGCCGATGAACGTCCGCGCCAAGTCGGTGTATCCTGCGTTGCGCAGCACGTCAATCGGGTCTTCCTGCGCGTAGGCGTTCAGGTCGCCCATAATCAGGATGTCCGCGTCCCCCGTGCCGGTCGGGTCGGTCGCCAGCCACGCTGCCAGTTCCTGCGCTGCGTTGCGCCGCACCACGTTGCAGTTCCCCGAACCGTCCCCTGCATCCGGGATGTCACACGGACTCCCTTTCGACTTGAAGTGGTTCACCACCACCGTCACATCCTCGCCAGTGGCGCGGTGGCGGAAGGTCTGCGCCAGCGCTGGTCGGTTGCGCGGCGCACTGTCGCCGCCATTCACGAACGCGGCTGTGTTGAGCGCCGCCGTCTGACCCACCGGCTCGACCACTGCCGGCTTGTAGATAATCGCCACCTTGATCGCGTCCGTACCGAGCGCATTCGTCTGCCCGGTGGCGGCATCGACATCGAGGAAGGCATACGTCCCCGGCGCGGTCGCGGCATTCAGCCGGCTCACCAGGTCCGCCAGCGCGCTCGTCGGTCCGTAGCCGTCGTTCTCGACTTCGATCACACCGAGCACATCGGCGTCGAGGCGCAGCAGCGCCGGGATCAGTTTCGCATTCTGGCGCTCGAACTCAAAGGCGTTCTCCGCGCCGCGGCAGCCGGTCGGCGCGCCGCCCACGCCGAGGGTGCAGCCGCTGAAGGTGTTGAAGTAGTTGAGCACATTGAACGCCGCCACGCGCAGGTCGCCACCGACGGCGAGCGGCAGGTCAGGCCGCGGGTTGGCGGCGACGAAGGCGGGCACGCCGCCGCCGAGCGCATTGACCGGACGCAGCCGGTAGGCGTTGCCGCTGGCGGCATTCCCCGCCCAGGTATAGGTCAGCACGCCGACGATGCCGGTAGCAGTGTCGCCGCCGCGCAGGGTGTTGCTGGCGCTGAGCGGAGTGCCGCCGCGCCCGAAGCGGATCGGGTCGGGGTTCTGGTTGTTGAGTTCATCATCGACGATGATGCGGTTGCGGTCATTGGCGGCTTGTAGCGCCAGCGCCGCCGGACCGGGATCGACGACGTCGGTCGGCTGGCGCAGGCGTGCGCCGGAGCTCATGACGACCTGCCCAAAGCGCCCAAGCTGGAAGTGCTCGGTGACGTACAGGGTCTGCGGGAAGCGCACCAGCATGCCTTCGTAGCGTTCGAGGTAATCGGCGCTGGGGAAGGGCATCAAGACATCGACGGGCGGAACCGTCGCGGTAACGCCGCAGACCTCGATGGCCGTCGCGCTGACCTGGGTCTGCGCCTGGAACTCGGTCGCCGTGCCGGTGACCTGGACGACCTGGCCGAGGCTGACCGAGTCGGTGTTGCCGTTGAAGACAAAGATGCCCTCGGAGGTGAGCGGGTCGGCGTCGACCTGAGCGATCTCCTGGAGGTAGAAGCCGCGCAGGTTGGGGGCGGGACCCTCGTAGTCGCCGACGACCACGCCCTGAATGGTGACGAGCGTGCCGCTGATGGGGGTGGTTGCGCCGCTGCCCTGCACCTGGTTGATCGGCGTATCGGGGGCGCTGCACGCCACCGGAACCGGCGTCGGCTCAGGGGTAGGCGAAGGTGTCGGTGTGACGCTACTGATCGGATCGCCGCGCACCGTCACCATATCGAAGCGCAGCGTGCCGCCTGTTCCATAGGCGCTTCCTGGATTGGACGGGGCATAGACGCTGCTGCCGGAAGCAAATGTGGCTACTACCCGAAAGACCACATTGGGGTTGTTGTTGAGCGCCGGGATGCTGCTGAAATTGAACGAGCGGTTGTTGAACCAGACGTCGCCTGCCGTCGCCACAAAGGTTGTGGCTTCGCTGAACGTCGCGCCGCCATCGGTGGAGTAGAGGAGCGCGACGGTGTTGGCGGCGGTGTTGCTGTGGCGCAGGTCAAAACTGAAAAGAATGTTCTGGTACCCGACGGTGCTGACGGCGAACTGCGCACCGCGCTGCCGGTCTTCGGTTCCCTGGGGGGCGTAGGTCGTCGTATTCCACGCCGAGTCATCGCCGGTGGCGGGATCGCTGCTGCCGCCGCTGGCATCGCCGCTGGCGAAGGTGGCGGTTGTGCCGCCGATGAGGGATGCCGTTCCGCTGCCGATGGCCGGGAGCGTCGTGCCGGTGGCGGTGTTGCCGTCCGGCGTTGGTGAGTTGAACGTCCACTGGGTGATGATCGTGGTGGTGGCGGCGGCGCGCTGCGGCATGACGACCGAGCCGGCGACCAGGAGCGCCAGCGTGGTGAGCGCCAGCAGCAGGCGCAGCGCCGCCGATGGACGGTGGCGGGATGGAACCATAGGTGTTTTCTCCTTGGTGGGGCGGGGCGGCGATTGGCCCCTACCCGTACCCGTTGGGGGCGGGTCGGGGACCCGCCCCTACTCCTCTCTCCGGCGTGGTTGGGGGCGGGTCTGGGACCGGCCCCTGCCCGTTGGGGGCGGGGCGGCGACCCGCCCCTACTGCCCGTTCCTTGCGCTGTCGGACGACCTCGCCCACGCGAACACAAATCCGCAGGTGGGAGGCGTTGGTCATCTCCTGAACGACTGATGGTATTTCTGATATTCTGGTTCAATGTGATTATACTCAAAACCGGGTTAAGACCAAAGCCCGAAATTGTTAAGAAACCCGGATAACAGGATTACGATATTTTCAGAACCGCTTTCTTGACACTCTTCCGCTCGAGGTGCTATGCTGATCATGCTCGACACAACCACTTTCGCGTCAGGATCGTCTCATGTCGGGTCGCGTTGCTGGTGTACGTCTGATCACTGCTGCGTTGATGCTGATTGCGGCTTTGATCGCTCCCTCAGACAGACTCTCCGTTCAGGCGTCGGGCATTGTCACTGCTTCTCCCATTGTCATCAGTGAAACGTTGCAATTGGGTCAGCAGGTCACGCGACCGCTGGCGATTACCAATTCCGGGTCAACGCCTGTTACGGCTCTGCTGTACGAAGCGCACACACAGCCGTTGCTGGCGACGGCGCATGCCATCGGTCCTGCACGGGTATCCCTCCCGCAGCAGGATCATTCGCTTGACCCGCGTCTGACGGCGCGACTGGACGAACCCGCAGCGCGAGGTTCGTTCATCGTCTATTTGCGTGACCAGGCGGATTTGAGCGCTGCTTATGGCATCACCGATTGGGCGGAACGCGGACGCTTCGTTTACCGCACGCTGACCGAACATGCCGAACGCACCCAACGCACGTTGCGCGCGAAGTTGACCGCACGCGGTCTGACGTACCGGCCATTCTGGATCGTGAATGCCATTCAGGTGGAAGGCGCGCTCGCCGATGCACAGGCGCTGGAGCGACGCGCTGACGTTGCTCTGGTGCGCGACGACGTCGGTGTCACGGTTGCGCCGCAGGCGCTTCCTGCCAGCCTCGATACCCGTTGCAGCACCGACGACAATCCGGTCTGCTGGAACATTCGCGCGATCCGCGCGGATCGCGTGTGGAACGAGTTCGGCGTCACCGGTCAGGGCGTGACGGTTGCCTCCATCGATACCGGCGCCCTGGTGACGCATCCGGCGTTGCGTGATCAGTATCGCGGCACGCTTGGCGCCGGCGAGTACGACCACAACTACAACTGGTACGATCCGCAGGGGGTATTCCCTGCGCCGACCGACCAGAACGGGCATGGGACGCATACGATTGGCGCCATGGTCGGCAGGCGCGCCGGCGGCGAGCAGTTTGGCGTCGCTCCTGGCGCGCGCTGGATTGCAGCGCAGGGGTGCGAAGGATCATCCTGCAGCGAAAGCGATCTGATCGCTGCCGCGCAGTGGGTGCTGGCGCCGACCGACCTCAATGACCGTAATCCGCGTCCTGATCTGCGCCCTGTGGTGGTGAACAACTCGTGGGCAGGCGGAAGCAACGATCCCTGGTACGCCGGATACACCGCCGCCTGGCGCGCGGCTGGCATCTTCCCGGTCTTCGCTGCGGGCAATGGCACAGGGGTTTGTCGCTCGGTCGCTTCCCCTGGCGACTACGCCGATGTCGTGGCGGTTGGCGCCACTGACCGCAGCAACACCATTACCTCGTTCAGCCTGCGCGGTCCGACTGCCGACGGGCGCATGAAGCCGGACTTTGTCGCTCCGGGTGATGGCGGCATCTACTCGACGCACCTCAACAACGGGTACGCAACCCTGCGCGGCACATCGATGGCAGCACCGCACGTCGCTGGGGTCGTGGC
This sequence comes from uncultured Roseiflexus sp., assembly GCA_937935075.1. Classification (GTDB taxonomy): domain Bacteria; phylum Chloroflexota; class Chloroflexia; order Chloroflexales; family Roseiflexaceae; genus Roseiflexus. The sequence goes on from CALGYB010000025.1 coordinate 12,720, forward strand.
GCTGCTGTATTCGGCAAATCCGGCTCTGATCGGCAATTTTGAAGCGACCTATGCCATTCTCCGCGATACAGCGCGCAGAGTCGAGGACGCACAGTGCGGCGTCGTACCCGGCGGCGGCAACAATGTGTACGGATGGGGGCTGATCGACGCGCATGCTGCGGTTGCGAGCGCCCGCGTCGATGTGCCATGGCTGCGTCTTTCATCGAAGACGATAACGCTCAATCCGGGGCGGAGTGCGACTGTGGATGTAACCTTCGATGCCGGCGGCATCGCCGCGCCTGGAACCTACACGGCGCGCATTCAAGTGTATGCCGGTGATCTTACTCAACCGCCGACGACTGTCGATGTGACCCTGAATGTGACTGCGTCGGGGACAACAGTGAGCGGCACAGTGCGCGACGCGGAGACAAGCGAGGCGCTGCATGCGACGGTCAGCGTCAATGGCGGCGCCAGCGTCGCAACCGCCGCTGACGGAACATACTCCCTCGTCCTTTCGCCGGGTGTGTATACGCTCACTGCGATTGCGCTGTCGTATGCGCCGCAGCAGCGCGTGATTACAGTACCTGTAAGCGGACCGATCGATTTTGGATTACTGCTCGATGCGCCCCGTTTGGCCCTTTCGACCGATTACGTCACGACAACCCTCGATTTCAATACGATTGTTGAGCAAACGGTGCTCGTCACGAACACCGGTACGCGCCCACTGACCTTTGAGGCAAGCGTCGGGTATGCGCCGTTTGGCATCTATCGCAGTGATGAGCCAGGAGGACCGGTCTATCAGTGGATCGATCTGCCTCCCGCTGCGCCAACGCTCGATTTGACCGACACAACCCGGATCGATAATGTCCCCCTCGGCTTCGACTTTCCGCTCTACACCTTTACCGTCACCGAAACGTCGGTCACTTCCGATGGAACCCTCTCGTTTGGCTGGCCCTACCCGTACACCGGTCTGCTCGAACGGTGCTTACCGGCGAGCGAGTCCTTCTTCTCCCTGCTGGCGCCGTTCCGCGCCGACCTCGACCCGTTGCGCGGCGGGCAGGTACGCTATGGAACGGTCAATGACGGCGCAACGTTCGTCGTCAGTTTCGAGCGTGTGCCATTGGCACAGGGTCCTCTTGATCAGACGTACACATTTCAAGTGCTGCTTCATCGTGATGGGCGAATCACGTTTCAGTACGCCGACCTGAGCGCGCTGCCGGAACGTCTGAGCGTTGGTGTTCAGAAAACCCTGAACCAGGTACAGCGGATCGGATGTGGCGCCGACACTCCAATTACGTCAGGGTTGGCTATTGAACTCAGACCACAGTTCAGCCCGGAGGGATGGCTGTCGGTGATGCCGGATCGGGGAACGGTGGCGCCAGGCGACAGTGCAATGCTCAGATTTATCTATCGCTGGCAGGGGCCGCCACAGGGCGCACGGCTGCGCACCGCTGTAACCCTGATCAGCAGCGACCCGCGTCGTAGAAGCGCAACGATTACGGCTGAGGCGGCGATGCGTCCGGCGCCCTATGTCGTCTGGCTGGGAATTGTGGCGCGGTAACACGTCCAGGGCAATGGCGCGTGGTATAATAGTGCTGTACTCTGGATGCGAAGCAATATGTCTCCGTTGCACCCTTTGACGGTACATCTGCCGATTGGATTGCTGCTCGGCAATGCGATGATGACGGCGCTCTACCTCTGGCGTGGTGATCGTTCGCTGGAAACCGCTGCATATCACTGTCTGTGGCTGGGATGGGTGCTGCTGCTGCCGGCAGTTGCTACCGGCACAATCGACGCAGCGCGACAACTGTTCGATCCGGTGCGTCCACGCGATGATGCGCTGGTCTGGGTCAATGCCCATGCGCTGACAGGGCTGGCGCTCATGGTCGTATACTGGCAGGCATGGCAGGCGCGACGGCGAAACCCGGCGATTCTGGATGATGCCAGAACGCGGCGCGGGTATCTGGCGCGGCTTGCCCTCGGTGCAGCACTCGTGATGCTGACCGGGTGGCTGGGAGGACAACTGGTCTATTCCCTGCGCCTGGGCATAGGATGAGGAGTAATCTGTGCTCGGTCTGTTCTTCTACCTGTTGCTCTGGACTCCGCTCAATCTCTTGCGGTTGATATGGTTCGACTGGAAAATCGAAGGGCGTGAGAATCTGCCGCCGCGCCCGCAGGGGATGATTCTGGCGGTGAATCACCTGCACTGGAGTGATATTCTCGTTGTCGGCGCATCGTTGCCGCTCTCACACCGCCCATGGTGGGTTGCCAAAGTTGAACTATTCAGTCACCCGATTATAGCGTGGTGGTTTCGCACCATGCACGTCATTCCAATCCGGCGCGGGCAGCGTGATCTGGCGGCGCTCGAAGCCGCCGAGGAGGCGCTCAAACAGGGTGCCGTTCTGATCATGTTCCCCGAAGGTCACCGAAGCGATACGAGGCAGTTGCAACAGGGGCGTGGCGGCGCAGTACGTCTGGCGGTCCGCTCTGGCTGCCCGATTGTGCCGGTTGCAATCTGGGGTACGGAATCTGGCTTCAAAGGCGTTCTGCGGCGCAGCCCAATACGGGTGCGGTTTGGCAAACCGTATCACCCGCCGGTTGAAGGTAATAAGATTCCCTTTGATCGGATGAGCGAACTCACCGATGAGATGATGCTGCGGATCGCCGCACTGATGCCGGAGAAATACTGGGGGTACTATCGCGAGCGCATGCTGGCGGAGAAGACAGCGCAGTCTTTGTAATGCCAATCGCTCTTCCGTGGCTGCCCAACCTCGCAGGAGGGCGAGCGGTTATATTTCCGCTTTTTCCTCTGGTCCCAGGATCAGATCGGCAATATACACTGCAAGACGCGCCGCCAGGGTTGTCAGCAGGAGGCTGAGCAATCCGACCAGCAAACGGCGTTTCATTTCATCGTCGAACAGGGTGGTGTTCATCGTTCCATGCGCTCCTTGCGCTCATGTTCATCACCATTGCGCAGTATACCACGTTCTGCAAGAGTCATTTGAAAACCCCTACACCTGAAGGCCAGGCGCTCCCTGCTGTTGATCGGGATGTGGAAATGCGCGGCGCAACCGCGCCACGATTGCCGCCGCCTCAGCGCGCGCCGTCGCCAATGTTGCGTCATCGGGCGGGGGCAGTTCCAGCGCACGTTCGTCGCTCCCCGGACCCGCAGGGAAACGCCGTCGCAGTGCGATGGTCGCCGCTACTGCACCCACAAAGGCGCCAACAATGACTCCCGCCATCAAGCCATTTCCTGATTGATGGTCATCCATCATATCACCTCAAGATAATCTGCGTCGGGAAGTGGAGGGAACGGCGCCGTCGGCAGCGTTTGATACCAGTACGCCACCGACGCAATATCATCCTGCAACGGCAGATACCGCCCGCCGCTGCGCCATCCAAGCGCCTGGATCGTCACTCGTAGATCGCTCTCAAATCGGATGGGATCGGCAATGTGCCAGCGATACATGCCGAATCGCATCTGTGAGCGGTAGAGACCGTCAGGGCGAATGACTTGCGCCAACCCGGAGTATGGGGTCGTAAATTCGCGGTAGCCGCCGTGCTCTTTGCCGACATCGAAATTGTACGAGCCGCAAAAGTAATCCTCTGTGCCGGTGCCGCAAATGGTTGGGTATTCATCGTCACCGTCGAGGTAAAACTTGATCTCACCTTCGCCCCACCAACCATTATTGTTGACCCCCCACGCCATATATGTGCCGACATACTGCCCCTGACCGCGCACGCCGTCGAGGATGGTGTAGACCTGTTTGTACGGCAGCGGATTGACGCGCCGGAACTGGGCGTGGAAGTATGCTGCATCGTCGGGGACATCGGTTTCGGTAAAGGTAATCTGGTAGTAGAGCGTCATTTCCTGCGCAGCGATGTTTGTCATCGTTATGCGAAACCCTTTGCGGTAGGGCATCTCCCAGTAACAATTGAACGCACTGCCAGGGTTCACGCACACCGCCAGCGAACTGATCTGCGCATACTGTCCCCAGCCGCAGGCAAAGAAGTCGCCAGCCGGGCATTCGACTGACGGCGTTTCCTGATCGTCCCAGTAGATGCGCAAGATGCTGTGACGCCAGTGACCGGTCAGTGTCATCCAGATATGCTGAATGGCGCCTGAGCCTCGAACTTCGGCAAGGGTTCGGGCTTCGCCGGGTGCAATGCGAATCGATGGCGAGATTTTCCACCCGACCCCCAGATCACGGGCGCACGACGCGCCCGTGCCGTCGGTGGACATCCCGCCTTTGCCCTTACCGCCAGTAACGTTCTCCGGGCTGATCGAACGGGTGCGCCCCTTCGACAGGCGCGCCAGATTGCCCAGGTGCATGCCCAGTCCGTTGAATGGTGTCATTCCCCAACGTCCTTTGCGCACAGGCGCTGCATACGAGTCACAGGATTGGGTGATGGCAGATACTCGATTGCGTCATCATCGGGATTATACATCAACAGC
>CALGYB010000026.1 GCA_937935075.1 uncultured Roseiflexus sp.
CTCTGATCACTGAGCGATGGGTCATTAACGCTTCCCCCGTCATAGCGCTGGCGCGCGTGGGGCAGGTGGATTTGTTGCTGCGCCTGCCGACAAGCGTCGTGATCCCGCAGGAAGTAGCTGAAGAACTCACTCGGGCGTCTAAGGGCGATCCCGCTCGCCTTGCTGTCGAAAGCGGTCTGTTTCCCATCGTCGCAACGACTGCCCCTCCCCCAGCATTGCTTGCATGGGATTTAGGCGCAGGCGAGACGGCAGTGCTGGCGTATGCAATGGCCTATGCCGGATGGGTAGCGGTTCTGGACGACAGTATGGCACGGCGCTGCGCCCGGAGTTTCTCCGTCCGGATGAAAGGAACTCTCGCCATTGTCATTCTGGCTAAACAACATGGCCTGATCAAGTCTGCTACACAGGTGTTACGCGCTCTGCGCAGCGCTGGTTCCCGGCTCGATGACGCAGTTATTTGCGATGCACTCGCTCGCACAGTTGGTGAACAATGGCAACCGGAGCACTGACTTCAACATGTCTGCCTGTATCGTCTGGTTTCGCCGCGACCTGCGCGTGCACGACCACGCGGCGCTCTGGAACGCCTGTTGCGATGCTGAGCAGGTCATTCCGCTCTTCATTCTCGACCCCACCTATCTGGCACACCGTGAGACCGGCAGCATGCGCGTTCAGTTCCTGCTCGAATGCCTGGCTGACCTCGATGCCAGCCTGCGCTGCCGCGGTTCACGGTTGACGCTGCTCCTGGGGCGCGCCGAAGAGGTGTTGCCGCGCTTCGTTCACTCTGTCGCTGCCGACGCCGTCTATGCGTCGACCGACATCGAACGCTGGAGCGGGCAGGTGCGTGACCGCACCCTGGCGCAGATCGCTGCTGCTGAGGGGTGGCAGGTGCGCTGGTTCCTCAACTACTATGTGCAGACCGAAGGCGAGTATGACCGCGAGGCGTGGCAGGATGCATGGACGGCGCATAGCAAGGAGGCGCTCTTCCCCGCGCCCGATCACATTCCTGCGCCGCCTGTGAGCCTCCCCGGCGGTATTCCCTGCATTGACCATATTCCCTCGCTGGCGGAATTAGGGCTGCCCCCGGCGCAGACGACGCTACCCGGCGGTGAGACGGCAGCACGCCGCCGGTTGGAGGATTTCCTGAGCCATCGCATCGAATCCTATCGGCGTTGCCTCTCCAGCCCGTCACTGGCAGAGGACGAAGGTACCAGCCGTCTGTCGCCCTATCTCAAGTTCGGCTGCCTCAGCCAGCGCGAGGCAATCCAGGCTGCGCGCCGGCGATGGTTCACCGCCAGCCCGGCGGGTCGCAAGAGCCTGGAAGCATGGGCCAGCCGCTTGCGCTGGCGCGATCATTTCATTCAGAAGTTCGCCCTTTACCCACAGGCGGAGTTCGTCAATCTCTACGCGCCCTTCGACGAGATACGCCGGCAAGAGGACGGCGACACGGCGCTACTCGACGCATGGCGGCGCGGCGAGACCGGTTACCCGCTGGTCGATGCGTCCATGCGCGCACTCCGACAGACAGGACTGCTCAACTTTCGCATGCGCGCCATGCTTGCCACTTTTTTGACCATTAATCTCTTTCAGGCGTGGCAGCATGGCGCGGAGTGGTTCATGCAGCACCTGCTGGACGGCGACGCCTGCGTCGATCACTGGCAGTGGCAGATGCAGGCGGCCATCACCCAGCCGAAGAGCGGCTTCATCCGTTGCTACAACCCGACGAAACAGTGCGTTGACAACGACCCCGATGCCGTGTTCATTCATCGCTACGTTCCAGAACTGCGTCCGCTGCCGGCGCCGCTCGTCTTTCAGCCATGGACGCTGACCGAAATGGAGCGGCAGATGTACGGCGTGCGCATCGGCATCGATTACCCGGCGCCGATTGTGGATGCCGAAGCGACGCGGCGGCAGGGCATCGCCAGGCTGCAGGCGATCCGTGACCGTCTGGCTGAGGCGGACGACCTGGAAGCGTTTGTCAACCAGATGGACGGGGTGACATCGTGGGTGCGCGTCAAAGGCAATCGCGCTGCTGAGATCGAGCACATCGACGATTCGCCGGACGCTGCGGCGCGACACGAGCGTCCTGAAAACTTATGATTGCAAGAAGCCTAACGCAATGATCAGACCGCCCAACCCGATGAGCAGGCAGGACCCGGACACCACTTGCGCCAGGCATCCGGTGTATGTATGCCATCTATAGGTGATTGTTCCGCGTCGTAATCCCTGGACCCCCAGATACAGAAAGTATGCGCCAAAGAGCACAGACAAAAGCGCCCATATGATGTTCAATACATTCCTCCCTATGCAGTCAGTGTGCAACAAGCGGCAACAGCAATTGACACATAATAGCACGGTCAATGGCTTATCGTATTGGTTTCTCGAAGACCATCAGGTGATACGCAACAACCCCGCGCGCCAGGCACTCCTGGAGCGCCAGGCTGCCGGAGACGCTCTGGATGAAGGGATGGACCCGACCTGCCAGGCGCGCAAGATCGCGCGCCGCGCCTGCCAGGAACGGCGGAAGACGATGCAACCGCAGCGCACCGGTCAGGTCGTGGGTTGCGCGAAGGACGAGTCCGGCGCGGCGCGCTGCGGCGACCACGTCGTTGAGCAGTTGCGCCCCAGGGACGCACCATCCCTCACGGAACGCCGCCAGCCAGCGCTCTTCGGCGGCATTCGAGGGCGCACGCACAACCATATCATCACAGATGATCAAGCGTCCTCCATGATGCAGCGCTGCGGATGCCTGCTCAAACGCGCGTTGGAGATCGTGAGAGTGGGCAAATGCTTCGATTGCCAGCGCAACGTGGAAGTGCGCCGCAAACGGGAGGGTATGGAAATCGCCCTCAACCACCACTGCGCGCGCGCGCGGCAGGATCCGCCGCGCAATCCGCGCCTGCGTCGCGCTCAGGGTCACACCTGCCAGCCGCGCCTCCGGCAGCGCGCGCGCGCAGTACGCCAGCGTCCCGCCTAACCCGCATCCCAGATCGAGCAGGTACAATGGCGCAACGCGCTGTTCTGCCAGGAACAACCGGATCTCCGCCAGCGCCAGTGCATTGACCCGCTGGAGTGCGGCATCGAATGTCGTCGCCGTTTCGTCCCAGATGGCGCGATGCACGGCATGCACGCCGTTCCCCATCCCCAATGCGCGAAACAGGAGGGTGTTCCGTTCGTAGTAGCGCTGAACGGCGTGTATTGACGCGCTCTGAGCAGATCGACGCGCCATACGCGTCTGCCCTCTCACCCCGAACCTCTTACCCCAAACCCCTCACCCCGAACCTCTCATCCCAAACCTCATGATCCGTTCAAATCGTCCACCTGGCGGACAAGCGTATCGACCACCTCGATGTTGCGAGACAGATCGGCTTCGACGGAACGCATGAGACGTACAGCGCGCACCTGTCGGTGGCGCACGATAAAGAGCGTCGGGCGTTCGGGAGGAATCTGGCGCGTGGCCCATCGCCACCACACGCTCGCCACGCCAGCCAGCACCCCGCCTCCACCGATCAGGATGGCGGCAACCGGGGGCGCTCCGATCCGCCAGATCAGCAGCGCGAGTGTGATGCTCACAAGCAGCAGCGCCCACCGCATCACCCGGAGCGAAGGACGGCGTAATCGCCACTGGCGGGGAATAGTGTGAAGCGGTATCATGAAATCGCGGGTAAGACGCTGCATCGGCACACTACCGAGTCTCTCCGAACCTGGAGCGTTATGATGATACCAGATACACATCCGGTCGACAACCTGCTGCACCCGTTCGATGGTCATGTGCCGGGCATCAGCGTACTACTGATCGTCGATGGGAATGCGCAGTATGCCAGAGCGATCGGCAAAGCGGACCTGGAACGCAACACGGCGATCACCATTGCCACCAATTTCCGCCTGGCATCATTGACCAAACAGTTCACCGCCGCTGCCGTGGTGCGGCTGGCAGCGCAGGGTGCGCTTTCCTTCGGCGACACGATCGCGCGCTTTTTCGAGTCAACTCCGGCGTTCTGGCGACAGATCACCGTTCACCACTTGCTGACCCATACGTCGGGACTGCCGGATTATGAAGACCTGATCCCTCCCGATACCGCCACGCAACTGCATGATCACGACGTGCTCGCCCTGGTGCGGCGCGTCGATACAGGCTATGCCGCAGCGGGCGCGGCGTTTCGCTACAGCAACACCGGCTACTGCCTGCTGGCGCTGATTGTCGAGCAGGTTGCTGCTCAACCGTTTGCGGCGTTTCTGCGCGAGCAGGTGTTTCTGCCAGCCGGCATGCACTTCACGATGGCCTATGAAGGCGACGGCAACGCAATTCCACGCCGTGCCTTCGGCTACTCGTTCCGCGACGGAACTTTCGTTCGCACCGACCAGAGTCTGACAAGCGCCACCCTGGGAGATGGAGGCGTCTACAGTTCGACGATCGATCTCGAGCGCTGGGACGCGGCGCTTGCCAGTGACGCGCTCTTTTCAGAGCCGTGGCGTGCGGCGTTGTTCACCCCCCACGTCGCCACACCGTCCGGCGACTCGTATGGCTACGGCTGGTTCCTGACCCGCATTGCCGGGCAACGCGCCGCCTATCACACCGGTGAAACCATTGGTTTCCGCACTGCGATCATACGTCTCCTGGAGCGCCGGTGTACGGCGATTGTCCTGGCAAATCGCAGCGAGGCAGAGCCGCTGCCGATTGCACAAACGCTCATACAGACGGCGCTGGAGAATGGCAATGCTGTGGAACGAACAGGTGATTGAGCGCTGGCGAAGGAATGCCCGATCGCCGTGACGGGCAGATCTCAGACTGGCCCCAACGTTTGAGGGAACGTGGATCGAGGAATTTTCAGCAGATGGGAGAGCGCCGCCATGACCGATGTTCCCTCAGCAAGCGATACTGGGTGTTTCCTCGAAATGCTGGTGCGCGAGCAGCGCATCAAACTGGAAATCACCGGCGGCGTGACAACCTGGCGTTTGCTGCCCAGTATACGTCATCAGAAAGTAATAGATCGCATTCGTGCAAGCATTACGCCGGTATCAGGCGCATCAGATGGATGTGGCTGCTACCATTTGTCGGATGTATCGCTGATCTTTCCCGATGGATCGTACCGGCGCCCCGACATTGCCATTTTCTGCGTCGAGCCGCCTGACATCGACGAGTCGTGGGAATGCGTTCCCGAAGCCGTTATCGAGATTGTCAGCCCGGACTTCTCAGAAAAAGACCTGAGCATCAATCCGCCCTGGCATCTAGCGCAGGGGGTCAGGGATGTGCTGATCGTCGAACCGTGTGAACGCTGGGTGCAGCACTTCAGCCATGGACATCCCCCTATCACACATCCATGGACCTATACCGCTGAGCTGCACTGCGGATGCCGGGTCACAATCTGATTGCGCATTAGCGTGCTGGTTCGGCGATCGTGATCAGGCGGTGGCTCATATCCACCACTTCACGACCAACAATCACCTTGTCGCCGACGCACGAAATGAGGGTCAGGCGTTCACGCCCCTGCGGCAGCATCCATTCCACCTCATTCGGGCGCACCCACACCTGGCGCGTCACCACATAGTCGAAGGCGCTCCCATTCGAGTCGTACACGGTTATACGCGCGCCCGGGCGCAATTCCTTCAGACGCGCAAACGGTGCAGGAATGCGTGGTGCATGGCTGAAACGCAGCACATGCCCCCACAGCACCACATTCTCACCCTGACCGGGCAATGCACTGCGGTTGTACCAGCCGACATCGTGGTCTGGAACGACCGGCATTCCCTGTGCATCCAGACCCACGGAGACGATGCGCGCATCCATGCCAGCCTCGCGCGCAACAATGCGCGCCGGAACCGCGCCTGTGGTCTGCTCTGTACGCGCCACTTCCGGCGCACGCGCCGTTGGACCGTACTCGCGACCGAGCAAACCGAGCAGAATATTCGCAGGCGGCGAGTTCTCCGGATGGACCTCGAAGCGCCCTCGCTCGAACCATTGCACCACATAGGTTTTGCCGTCGGCAAGCATTTCCAACCGCGCTTCAGTCAACGGAACGCCGAAGAGCGCCAGGCTTTCCGCCTCACTCACTCCTGGCTTTCCGTCGAGTTGCAAGCCGGCGGAACGCCATGCCGCCAGGATCGGGCCACAGGCGCTGATGCCGGTCTGCGGAAACAGGCGACACTCACCCGCAGTGGTGACATTCACCGGCGTTCCGCCGTGATCACCGCGCGCCAGCAGTTCAGCGCCGAGGCGTCCCAGTTGCACATCGTAGGGGCGCCGGTTCGCCGGGTGCAGTTCGAGGCGGGCGCGTTCGAACCACTGCACCTGCAATGTTCGACCCTCAATCGTTTCTGTCTGCAATGGTGTGATCGGGTAGCCAAACACGGGCAGACCGCCGTTCTGCTCCCAGAACTCGCGGATGCGCCCGCTGATGCAGTAGCCGGTTTCGGCGAAGCACCGCTCCCCGCGTTGTGCGTATGCACCCTGTGGCAGTGACGCTCCCACGCAGACCATGACGATGAGCAGAAGACGCATGAACATAACAGACCGCTCCATGAGAGCCAAGAACTGAGAATCAAGAACTGATACTAATGCGCGGTCATTTGGACAATAATGGTTTCTGAGAACATAATCCGGCATCGCCCACTTAAGCCCGCGCAGGCGGGCCTCACAACCGTAGCCCGCAGCTTCAGCCGCCAGGCGGACTGCGGTCCGCGACACCAACCCTTCACCTTCTCTCAAGACCCTTGAGGTCAGGATACGCTCCAGCAGAACGCAAGAAGCGTTCCGCTCGCAAGGTTCTACGTCAGACAGCAATCTTCGGCAGCGACCTCAAGGGTCGGGGACGTTCTTCATCCCACCCACGTTCAACTCCCCTTGCGCCCAGGCGACATCGACGAGGCGCGCCGGTCCGGCGATGCGACCGCGAACCGCCTCCAGATCGAGACCAAGCCCTTCAATCGCGGCAACCACAGCATCTTCGTAGTCGCGGTGTGTGATGAACACCGCTGTGGGACCGGTGTCAGTCGAGCAGTAGACGGGCACACCCACTGAACGCAGATCGTTGCACATACGAAACAGCGCGATATTCTCCGGTTCCCAGCCGATCAATTTGTTTTCCAGGCTGCCCGACATAGTGACGCCGTGCAACCGCATACTATCCAGCTCCGCCCACTGTCCCAACGTGCGCCAGTCTCCGGCGCGCGCAGCGGCGATACACGCCAGCGCTTCGTCGCGGCGGCTCAACATCCAGCATCGAAACAGCGCGCTTCCAGGTGCGTCCAGGTGCGCCTGTTCGGTCTTCAACCCGATACGCGAGTCGATCGGCACGGTGATCAGGCGAACATCATCGAGCTGACCGGCATCGTCGAGACGGACGGCAAAGCTGTCTTCGTGCGCAATTCCAGGGTACGAGAACCAGATGGAACACCCGCCGGCTGCGCTGCGGCACCCGGAACCCGCGAGCAAGCGCGCCATGCAACTGACCAGGCGCCGGTTGGCAGCCGCCTCAGCGCCGTACAGCGCCGCAATCGCCGCCAGCGCCAGCGCTGCGGATGCCGCAGCACTCGATCCAAGCCCCTTTCCCATGCGTATCCCGCGTGTGACATTGCGCGACGTGACACGGGCACGCACGGTCGCGCCGGAGGCGGCGCGGATTGCGTCGAGGCTTTGACACACCCGCTCGAGTTCACGTCCGTGTGCAGGCTGACCGTTGATCGTTGCACAATCAGCCGCCAGGTTGGGATCGAACTCGACCAGCGTCAGCGTATGCCCGGCGTCGTTACACAGCGACACACTGGGCAGAAAGGCAATACGACGTTCCCAATCGCTCAAGCCGTGGTACTTCAACACCCCCTGCATTGGGTAGGCGAGCGCTGCTGCCATACCACGCTCACGGGCAGCATCCGTGAGATCGGGATATTCCTCCCACGCCAGACCATGCCCCCGCAATGCTGCGCGCAGATCGGCATCGGCAGCCGCCATTCGCTCGACCAGGTCGGCATACGGATCGGGGATCGCAGTCGTCAACCCAATAACCCTTTCTGCGATGTGATGATACGCAGGTACTATACCATACCCGCGTCCCTTCTTGCCACGTCGCCTGTGGTCGCGTATGATGGACGGGCTTTCAATGGTTTCGACAAATCCTGGGGAGAACGAGCATGGATATCGGTATCACCGGTCTTGGGCGCATGGGTGCAAATATGGCACGCCGGTGGTTGCGCGGCGGTCATCGCGTTGTGGTTCACAACCGCAGCCGCGAACCAATCGACGATCTCGCGGCTGCCGGGGCGACCCCGGCATACACCATGGAAGAACTGATCGCTGCGCTTGCGCCGCCGCGTGCAGTGTGGGTTATGCTGCCGGCTGGCGAGGTGACGGAACGCGCGATTACTGCACTGGCGAACCTCATGGCGCCAGGCGATACGATCGTGGACGCCGGCAATACCATGTACAAAGACGATCTGCGTCGCGCTGAGGAACTCAGAGCGCGCGGCATCCATTATGTCGATCAGGGAACATCGGGCGGCATCTGGGGATTGGAACTCGGCTACTGCCTGATGGTCGGCGGCGATGCCGATGTCGTTGCCCGGCTCGAACCGGCATTCCGCACCCTGGCGCCGGAAGACGGGTACCTCCACTGTGGGCCGGTCGGCAGCGGCCATTTTGTCAAAATGGTGCACAACGGCGTCGAGTACGGCATGATGCAGGCATACGCCGAGGGATTCGAAATCATGCGTTCCAAGACCGAATTCAACCTCGACCTTCACAAGATCGCCGCCGTTTGGAATCATGGAAGCGTTGTGCGGTCGTGGTTGCTGGAGCTGGCGGAAGAAGCGTTTCGGCAGGACCCGCATCTCGAGAGCATCCAGGGATATGTGGAGGACAGCGGCGAAGGGCGCTGGACCATCCAGACCGCGATCGAACTCGATGTTCCCGCGCCGGTGATCACGCTTTCGCTCTTCGAGCGTTTTCACTCACGAAAGCCAGAGTCATTCGCCGCAAAAGTGCTGGCCGCATTGCGCAAAGGTTTTGGCGGGCATCCTGTCAAGCCGGCGTAGGTGGACGTGACCGTCACGGCCGTAGGGGGCAGGTCTGAGACCTGCCCCCTATGGTCCCTACCTGAGACCTGCCCCTACGGCCCCTACACCTTTTTACCCTTCGACAGGCATCTCCTCCGACGGCGTCGTCTCAACCGGCGTCTCCACCGGTGACGTTTCATCGGCGCCGGTGCGGCGCAGGCTGAGACCCATGCGCTGGCGCTGCTTATCGAGGCTGATAATCCGGGCAGTAATAATCTGCCCGGGCTGGAGCAGATCACGCGGCTGCGCCTGTGGATCGGCATCGAGTTCGCTGGCATGGATCAGCCCTTCGACCGCCTCTTCAATCTGCACAAATGCGCCAAATGGAGCAACATTCGTCACCGGACCGCTCACCAGTTGCCCAAGGGAGTAGCGCTGGTCAATCGTATCCCAGGGATTGGGTTGCAAACGACGCAGACTGAGACCGATGCGTTCGCGTTCGGCATCGATCTCCACGACCATAACCTGCACCTCCTGCCCTGGCGACAGCACCTCGCGGGGATGGTTGACGCGCTGCCACGACAATTCCGAGATATGCGCCAGGCCATCGGCGCCGCCCAGGTCGATAAACGCGCCGAAGTTGGTCAATTGATTGACCCGCCCGGTCAAAACATCGCCCGGCTGAAGTTCCGTGAGCAGACGCTGCTTCTGCGCCTTACGCCACTCCTGCGTTGCGCTGCGCTCCGACAGCACCAGCCGATTGCGATCACGATCCACCTCGATCACCTTCAGCGGGATGGTCTGACCAACCATGCGCTGCAGTGCCTGCTGCCGTTCCTCGGCGGCGGTGCGCCCGTGGAGTTGGGCAACCTGTGACGCCGGCACAAACCCGCGAATGCGATTGAACTGCACCAGCAAGCCGCCCTTGTTGTAGCCAATGACCTGGCCCTGCACAATGCCGCCCTCAGCGCTCAGGCGAGCCGCCTCCTCCCAATCGCGCGCCACCTGCACCATCGTCAGCGACAATACCAGATCGCCCTGGCGATTTTCCGGGTCTTGAACGTACACCTGGATCGGATCGCCCACTTTCAGGTTGTTCAACACCTCATCACCGATCGCGCGCACGTCGGCGATTGGAATAATCCCTTCGCGCTTGGTGCCAATCGAGACCAGAATACCACTGTCTTCAATCTTCATCACCACGCCCTCGCGCACCTCGCCGCGTTGCGGGCGCGCATAGTCGTAGTCGTCGAGCATCTGCGTCCAATCGAAATCCTCTGTTTCCTGGACGGCATCGTTGGGGACTGCCCTCATGCAGTGACCTCCAGACCATAGTCAATCAGCCATTGCCCGCCTGTGCACAATGGCGCCAATAACGTTGCCTTCGTCAGGGCGGAAGGCGCTTCCGGGCATACACAGACATCGTCGCAAACAATACGCGACATATGTTGCCACACGCTGGCGTTGTCCTGGACGGCGCCTACGAAGGCTCCGCTCTGGCCTGCTCCTGAATGTCCGGCTGATCCGGTTGAGGTATGGGAGGTGAGCCTGTGCGGATTGTTCATTTACGAGAAGCGAAGTATACACGGCAGCAGCGTGGCTGTCAAGTTTGCACAGAGCATCAGGTTGCTCTATACTGCCTGCGCCAATATTCTCTTGCCTCGACGTTGTGTTGTGAGTGTTCTATTTCTATTTATCGATGGCGTCGGGCTGGCGCCATCCGGGCATGACAATCCGCTTTCGGATGCGCCGACACCCACGATCAACGCCCTGCTCAACGGCGCGCTAACCATTGAGCGCGTCGGCGCTTCTTCCCGTGCGCTCTTGCGCCCGCTCGACGCAACCATGGGAGTGGCAGGACTGCCGCAGAGCGGCACCGGCCAGACGGCGTTGCTGGCAGGCATCAACGCTGCTGCGCTTCACGGGCGTCATCAGCCGCACTTTCCACCTGTGGCGTTGCGAACGATGCTGGTTGAGCGCAGCATCTTTCGCCGCCTCACTGAGACGGGCAGGCGCGTGGCATTCGCCAATGCGTTCGGTGTGCGGTACTGGGAAGCGCTGGCAGCACGCAGGCTTCGACGTTCGGCCAGCGTCATCGCCGCCGAAGGCGCAGGAGTGCGTTTTCGCAGCGATTACGACGTGCACACCGGCAGCGCGCTGACATGGGATATCACCGGTGAGATGATTCGTTCCGCCAACGGCAGCGATGTGCCTGTGATTGCCGCACATACCGCCGGCGAGCGTCTGGCGCGCCTGACAGCCCGGTATGATCTGGTATTCTTTGAGACGTTTCTGACCGACCTCGCCGGTCATGGACGCCTGGCGCACCTTGCCGCCCCGGATCGACCGCCTCCCTCGACGAAAGAACAGATCCATATGGCGATGGAACGAGTTGATGGCATGATCAGGGGCGCGCTGGAAGCCATGCGTCCGGGGGATACACTGGTGCTCACCAGTGACCATGGCAACATCGAAAGCCTGTCGTCACCGACGCATACGCGCAATCCTGTACCGCTGCTGGTCACTGGACCGGCTGCTTCCCGATTTGCCCATCTTGTCAGTATTGTTCAGGTCGCGGATGTGATTGTTGCTGCGGCACAGGAGTATGCTGCGTGAAACCGATCAAGCGTATTGCGATCATCTTCAACCCTTATTCCGAAGAGTCGCTGCACATTTCCGGCGAAGTCGCCGAATGGCTCACCGCGCGTTCCATTCAGGTCTGGCGCGGCGTATCGCACGAGGGGCGCGCGCAGCACGCGGTCGATCATACTGACCTGGTGCTTGCGTTGGGGGGTGATGGCACCGTGCTACGCGCAGCACGCCTTGCCATTCCCAGCAATGTCCCGGTGTTGCCGGTTGCGCTGGGGCGGCTCAATTTCATGGCAGAACTGGAGCCATCCACCCTCTACCACGGGCTTGAGGATATGCTGGCAGGTCGCTTCTGGCTCGACTCACGCACGCTGGTCGAGGCGACGGTGCAGCGCGCCGATGGCATTACGGTCTCGCCGATCCTGGCGCTCAATGAAATTATTGTGGCGCGTGGCGACATCAACCGCACCGTGTTTGTCGATGTCGAGATCTATGATGCACACCTGACGACCTATCACGCCGACGGGGTGATCGTCGCCAGCGCCACCGGTTCGACGGCATATGCCCTGGCGGCCGGCGGTCCGATCATCGATCCGCGCTCGACAGCCCTGGTGCTGGTGCCGGTGGCTGCGCACCTGACCAATGTTCCGTCGCTGGTGTTGCACGAGGATGCGGTGGTCACGCTGACGCTCCAGAGCCGTCACCCGGCAGGCTTCTCCGCAGACGGACACGATCATATCGCCCTGCACGAAGGGGATCGCGTCATTGTCCGGCGCTCCCAGCGCTGTTGCACCTTCGCGCGTGTCTATCCGCAGAGCACCTTCTATGCGCGTATGATGCAGCGCCTGCGACGGGAGTGAGGGCCATTGAGGAAGCGAAAGTGGGAAGGTTGAGGGGGGGAACGTTGAGCGTTTCGCGCAAAGGCGCAAAGTTCTGTATCCAGTGACGCGCAGCCGTGAGCGGACGCCCACTCCGGCGGCATCCTCGAACGTTTCACCCAAAGGCGCAAAGTTCTGTATCCAGTGACGCGCAGCCGCCAGTGCAAGCGTGAACGGGAAATATGAACGGTTAAGGAAAGCAACCTAACCCTTAACCCCTAACCCCTCGCAAGTGCTGAATCATTTCGATCGGCGCCAGCAGGGTGGCCTGATCGCCTTCCTGAAGACGCAGATCAAGATCGGGAAGCAAAATAGAGTGACTACTGCGGCGTAATTCGAGCACAAGGGCGGTGTAGCGCTCCCGCAGATCATCGACTCGCATGTTGCTCAAGGGGTGTTCGCCTGACAAATATATTTCATCAGTTGCAAAAATCTGACCGCCAACAAAAAACGCCTGTCCGATATTGCCCGCCAGTGCCGCCGCCGCCAGCGTCGGACCTGCCAGCGCCGAGGTGCTGTAGGTTGTGTGAATGCCAAACATCTCCGCCAGTCGATCCGCCAGCGCGTCGCTGAACGTGCGCAGCACGATATGCACATCCGGGCGATACCGTCGCGCTGCCAGCGCAATCTGCACATTCTGCAGGTCATCGGAGGTCAACGCCGCGACAGAGTACGCCTCGTCGAGACCGGCGCGGCACAGGACCTCGAGGCTGCGCGCGTCGCCGATAATATCGACCACACCGTCGAGTTGCTGGATATGTTGCACGAATTCCGGGCGATCGACGTTTCCCAGACGCACGACGACGATCCGTGGGCGCTGATTCAGACTGTGCAATTGTTTGACGACCCGAAACCCGATCTTCCCCAGACCGCAGACAATGACCGTGTGATACCGCTCGGTCGGTCGCGCAGGTCGTTCGGGGGAGAGAAATGCCAGCTTGCTCAGCGGAATGTTGCGCTGGCGCATATCTTCGATACGTTCGAGCGTCCCGATGACGGTAATCCGGTCACCGGCGCTCAACTGACTGAGCGCCTGATAGTGCATATACCGTCCTTCCTGACTGATATGACACAGGACGCGCACATGGGTCATCTCCTCAACCGCGCGGATAAATCCGGAAATCTGGCTGTCCTTCTGGACCACAATCTGTGCGACCCCCAATTGAATATCTCCGACTTTCAGGGCGTAGTCTATCTCGCGGCTGACCGCCGCCGCAGCGCAGGTCGGCGCGGCGATTGCCGAGGCGCTGAAGGCGCTGTTGGGTCCAAGCGCGCGTTCAAGGTTGCGATCGAGTTCTTCATTGAACACACGCAGCACCACGCGCACATCTGGACGAACCCCTCGCGCCCCCAGCGCAATTTCGACATTCAGCAGATCGTCGTTGATGGCGACAACAACCGCGCGCGCGCGCATAATCCCCGCCTGCTGCAGGATGGTCGCTTCACGCGCATCTCCCAGAACGACCGGCACACCCAGGTTCAGCACACGCGGCACGAATTCGCTGTTCCAATCACGTTCGACAGCGACCGTTTCATAGCCGGCAGCGTGCAACTGCGTCACAATGCGCAGACCAACACGTCCCAGCCCACAGACGATGATATGGTCGCGGTATGTTGAAGCCAGTGCCACCTGCCAGGCTTCACGGCGGCTCCCTTTGTCGAGCAGCAGGCGCCCGAAGTTCAGGACGCTCTGGAAGATGAGCGCCAGACCAAGCAGCGGCGTGAGGAAGAAGATTAGTTCACCGATCAGATCGCCGCGCGGAAAATCCAGATCGCTCTGAAGCGTCATCAATGTAAGCGTCTCATAGAGCGCTTCGGGCAGTCCTTGCGGACGGGAGGAACCGTCCGTTTCGGGGTAGAAAAAGGCGAGGTAGGTCGAGGTAATGCCTGCGAGAAAAACAAATGCAACCAGAACCAACCACGACTCGCGGAGGAGTAACTGGAAATCGTACAGATTGGCGCGCACCAGACGATTAACCCGGCGCAACCGCCCGATGCGCGTCGTCTGAAAAGATGGCGTCATTCCTGCGATTCGAGAAGTTCCCTGAGCAGTGCGTCATCCTGCGCTGAACGAGTTGCCGGTCGTTCGGACAACAATTTCTGGAGGAGCGCCTGATTGCTCAGGTGCGCGATACCTGCTGCGCTCGTCGCCAGGGCGCGCCTGCCGACCGGCAGCATGCCCAAAACGACACCAGCGCCTATTAACAGTATACCAAATGACACCCACAACCAGGTCATATCGGCGGCATCATTGGTGCGCGGCAGACGACGCGGCGCTTCGACCGGAACTTCCTCGACCGCCGGTGCTGGTTCGGCCGCTTTAACGTCAGGAACAGGCAATGCTACCCGCAGGTGCTGAATGACCGACGTTTCCGGCTCAACGACAACCGTTGCCGGTCCATCGACGACGGCGCCCTGCTCTGACGCCGGCGCCACATTGACCAGATAGGTTCCCGGCGATACCCAGACGCCGTAGTTGCCATTCTGATCGGTTGTAACGACATTATCGCCGACTCGGACGGGCATGCCGGGAACCGGGGCGCTACTGACGACATCAATGACGGTGCCGCCAATGTGGCCAGGGATTGCCGAACGATTCGGCGCTGACGATTCGCCTCTGCCGCCGCTGCTCTGTTCGCCTCTGCCGCCGCTGCTCTGTTCGGTGAACTCGATTGGAGGTCGCGGCGAAGGAGCGGGCACGGGGTCTTGCTGTGCAAGCGCCGCGCCCGGCAGCAGTGTTCCGACCCCAAACATCAGCAACAGGATGCCGCAGATCAGGAGTGATGGTGCCAGATGGTGATGACGCATGGTTCTCCTCCCAATGAACATGGTTCTGGCGCATCGATGGCAACGCGCCGCACCGATGGGTGACGCGGCGCCTCGATGGACGATGCGCCGCGTCCTCGGGGGCGACGCACCGCGTCGCCCCTACCGGTCAACGACAGGTTCGGGCAATTGGCGCGGCGGCAGTGCAACCGGCGCACCGGGAACGCCGGATGGCGCTCCTGGCGTGGCGTCGTTGCTCAAGGACGCGCCGCTGACGATGAACCCGGTGATCTGGGCGCGGTTGTTGGTCTCGTTGCTCTCAACAACTGCGCCTGTTGGCACTGGCGGGTTGTAACTATCGACATAGACGTACAGCACGTTCGTGCCGGCGGCGAATGAACCAGGCCAGATTGACTGCGGTCCCGCGAATTGACCGGGCGCTGATGTCAGGGTAATACTCTGCCCCGGCGCCAGCGACTGGTTGACGTACCAGGCGATGCCGTAGCACGGCGAGATGCCGCAGACGTCGTTCCAGCGCACATTCGGCGCCGTCGGCGGCGTGGACGGGTTGATGTACAGGTCCACCCAGAACCCGATTGTCGTTGGCGAGCCGCCGACATTCTTCACCTTCACCGTGATCAGCACCGGCTCACCCGCTGCGTAACTGGTCTTGGCAGGTGTCACCGTGAACTCCTCGACCACCAGGTCCGGCGGCGTCACCGGCACTGCGATCAGCGGCAGGAAGACGCGGGTTTGCGTCCGGTACCCGGCATCCAGCGTCGTGATCGACTGCCCGGCGCCCAGCGTACCGGTTGCAACCGGTGCATCGCTGTCAATCGTCGGGTCGCTGCCGGCGCGCGTGGCAATGTCGAAGTACCCTGCCGGTTTGGTGAATGTCAGCACGAACGTCCCTTCCGGCAGTCCTGTGAAGGCATAACTGCCGTCCGCTGCCGTGACTGCGCTGAAGGTCAGCGGCGTCGCCAGGATGGTCGGCGTCAGCGTCAGGGTGACTGTCACCCCCGCAATGCGCTGCGTCTCACCAGGATCGCGCACATCGTTGAAGTTCTCGTCCACCCAGGCAATGCCGGAGATCGACCCGCTGCCGATCAACCCGGCGTCGACCGTCGTTGAAATCTGGCTGCTTGCCAGAGTGAAGGGCGCAGTGCGTCCGTTGCTCTGTGCATCGTTGTCGTTGTCGACGCTCAACGACCCTGCGCCGTTGTTGACCGTCTGGAAGCCGGTCGGCACGACGAACTCGACCACATACGACCCTGGCGTGACGTTCTCGAAGCCATAGAAGCCGACATCACCGCTCGCCAGCGTCGTGGTGGCGGAAATGACCGTGTCGGTTGCTGCGTCGCGCAGCCGGACGGTCACTCCCGGCAGGCCAGCGTCAACCCCGGCTTCGTATGTGCCGTTGCCGTTCACATCGAGCCAGACCCGATCACCAACCGCCGCAGTGCGGTACAGACCAAAGTTCTGATTAGTCGCCGGCAGCGTTCCGCTCAGGGTTCCGGTCGTTGAAAGGAGGTAGCCGAGCGGTCTGCCGGTGACGCTGAGCTGGTAACTGCCTGCGGGCAACTGGTTGAATGTGAAGTTTGGCGAACCCGCACCGCTCGTCACCGTGTACGTTACAGCGGGGTTCGTCGAGTTAATCGAGGTCGTGACGGTCAGCGTCAGCGTAACTCCCGCCAGACCAGGTTCGCCGACATCGAATGTGCCGTCGGCATCGACATCCTCCCACGCCGTGCCGCTCAGTGACAGGTTGCCGACTGCTCCGGCATCAACGTAGGTGACAGTTTCGCTCGATCCGACGCTGAAGCGGTCAGTGTAGCCGTTTGTTGTGTTCGCGTCACTGTTGTTGTCCGTCGTAATAGGTGCGCCCAGTGCGGTGAAGGCATAGCCGGCAGGCAGCGCAAATTGGACGCGATAGAGCGTTCCAGTCGTCAACACGCCGGTCGGCGTGATGTTGGCGAACTGGTAGATGCCGTCGTCACCGGTTGTAAATGTGCCGATCGACGTTTCATTGCCGTTGACGGTTGTATCAGGATCGAGGAAGAGCGTCACGGTCACGCCTGCCATGGTCGGCTCACCGCTGTCGAACAGACCATTGCTGTTGGTGTCGAACCAGACCGTGCCGCTGATGACGCCGCTGCGATAGTAGCCAAACGGAAGCGGTGTAATGGTTTGCCCGCTCGTCAGCGGCGCAGGTGCGGTTGCTGTGCCGGTGTTCCCCGGCGACGCAACGTATCCTGCCGGCGGCGTCACCCCCACCGTGTATGCCGTCGTTGTCGGCGCGACGGTGTAACTGATGATGCCGGTCGCATCAGGCCCGAATGGACCGCCAAGGGTCACGTTTGGCGTCAGCGTGACCGTTGCTCCTGGGACAGGCGCATCTCCTGGCGCATAGGCGTTGTCAATCGTCGAGGTCGTCTCCTCGAACACCCGCACCTGAATGACCGCCGGTCGGTAGTACCCCCGGTCACGGCTTGCCGTCGCGCCGCGGAACAGCCCCTGGTCGTCGAGTTGATCAACACCCGTACCGACCCCGTCGCTGTCGCCGCTTGCCGGTTGCGTCCCCACATCCGTCGGCGTCTCGATCCAGCCGCCTGGCGTCGCAAACCGCAGCGTGAAACTGACCGTGTCCGTCCCCGTCACCGCGTACCCCGGCAAGGTCGTGAAGGTGTACCCGCCGCTCGCGTCGGTCGTCGTCGTACTCACGATGGTCGTGTTCAGCAACCCCGGCAGGTTGACCGTCACCGTCAGGTTGACCGTCACTCCCGGCAGCGCGCCGACCCCCTCGGTTCCCTGGCGCACGCCGTCGCCGTTCGCGTCCTCCCACACCACGCCGCTGACCGTCGCGCGTCCGCGCACCGCCGCGTCGCTCAACCCGCTCACCGTCGCGCCGGAGGTGACGGTGAACGGATTGGTTTCGGCATAGGTGTTGCCTGCATCGGTGCTTTGCAGGTCGTTGTCACCGCCCGCCGGCGTCGCCAGCAGGAAGTTCGCCGTATCCGGGTTGAACACTCGCACTGAGTAGTTGCTCGCCGGCGCCACCGTTGTGAAGGTGTAGGCCCCGGTCGCGTCGGTCGTGGTCGTCAGCACGTCACTGCCGCCCAACCGTAGCGTCACCGTCACCCCCTGCATCCCCGGCTCATTGTCGCCGAACAGGTCGTTGTCCGCGTCGCGGTCGAACCGCACTGTGCCGGTCACTGTCGCAGGACGGAAATAGCCGAACTGAAACTCGGTCGTTGGCGACGGCGCGGTATCATCAGCGAGCAGCGGGCTTGGCGTACTGACTTCCAGCACACCAGTATTCCCCGGTGATGGCGTAAACCCGGCAGGGGTCGGCACATTCAGCCAGTAGGTCGTGGTCGTCGGCGGCAGGGTGAAGGTCACCACGCCAGTCGAATCGATTCCGCTGCTGCCGAGCGGCGTCACTGCGCCGTTGGTGGTCGTAATTGTGACCGTGGCGGTCGTGATGCCGGTATCGCCCGAATTGTAGACGTTGTTGGGCGGCAGGTCTGTGATCTCATCGAAAATGCGGGCGCGCACGGTGACCGGGCGCCAGTACCCCTGATCGTAGTCCAGCGTGTTGCTGACGCCAACCGTTGCGCCGGTCACAGTGATGACCGGTCCATCGCTATCGAGCGCGTCATTGCCGCCGACATCGGCGAGCGAGGCGGTGTACGTACCATCCGGCGGATCGAACGCCAGCGTATAGGTCACGCCTGCTGTCCCGCCAGGAAGACCGGTGAACGAGTAGTTTGGATCAGATGCACCAGTTGTGGCAGTCAGTGTGTAGGTCGTCGTCAGATTAACAGTAGCGACCGTCACGGTTAGCGTCGCGGTTGCGCCATTCAGCGCCTGATCATTGGCAGTCTGCGTGAAACTGCCGTCGCGGTCGAAGAAGACGTAGCCCTGAACGATGTTGTTCCCGCGCAAACCGGCATCAACGTCGGTCACAGTGATCCCCGAGGTCACCGTCAGAACGCCGGTGCGCCCCGTTGCATCGACATCACTGGCAAGCGGGTCGCCGGCTGAGGGGATGTTGGGCGTGACGAACGACCAGTTTGCCGGGTCGGGGCGCACGATCTCAACCACATAGGTGAGCGGAGCGACGCTGCTGAAGGTGTAGCTGCCATCGAGAGCGGTTGTTGTGGTCGCCACCAGCGTATTATCGGCGGCGCGGAGCAGATTGACGGTGAAATTCGCCAGTCCCGGCTCAGGCGAGGTTTCATCCTGGTTATTGCCGTTCTGGTCGAAGAAGACGCGCCCTGAGAGGGATGCCGGACGGTAAACCGCCGCATCGACGCCAGGGTTCTGACTGCCGCGCGCAATTGTAAAGGTTGGAGTGCGCCAGACGCGCCCGCCGACGAACGCGCGCACATCGTTCACATCGTCAGAACTGCTGGCTTGCGGATCGACGTCCAACCATCCTGTCGGCGTGTAGACGCTCGCCACGTATGCCGGCGCGAGTGCGCTCAGGTCGAACGTGGCGTAGTACGTGCCGGAGATGATATCGGTGATCGTATAAATACCACTCGCGTTTGTCGTCTGTGAGAGACCGACGGTCACATCATCGGCGGTGAAGAAGGTGTTGTCCGGTCCGGCGCCGTAGAGTTGAACCGTAACGCTCGGAATGCCCGTTTCACTCAGATCGAAGATGCCGTTGCCATTGTCATCTTCCCAGACAAAGTTGCCGATCTCGGCGCGCACAATGCCAAAATCAACATTCAAATCCGCTGGAACGGTTGCGGTCAGGAGCGTGGTGGTAATAACCACACCCTCAGTTGAACCACACGCAGCGCCGGTGGTGTAGCCCAGCCCTTCGAGAGCGCCGCCAGGCGCGAAGTTGGAGGCGGCGAGAACCACCGTGTAGGTAATACCAAGCGGCAGGCTGTCAAAGAGATAGTTCCCGTTGAGATCAGTGGTCGTCTGTGGTTCGCCTGTGTCGATCTGACAGTTGCCATTCAAATCCACAAAGACCAGCGCATTTGCCAAACCAAGCGTCGATTCGGCTGGATCGACGATGCCATTGCGGTTCACATCGTGCCAGACGAAATCGCCGACCGTACCGGCGTAGAGACCGAAGTTCGAGGTCTCGTTGCGGCGATTAGTCGCATTCAGGGTAAAATCAGGCGTCTGGAGGAAATCACCGGCGCCGATAACTGCGGGACCATCTGCTGTACCGTTAATCAGCCCTTGATCGCCGATTGCAGGCGGGGTTGCCGTCTGGTTGAGCGGCGTCGCGTGCCCAAAGAGCAGATCGGTGGCGGTATCAAACTCGGAATTCGGAATGCGCACACGGTACGTCACCGTCAGCGGCACGCTCACGAACTCAAAGAACCCGGCGCGGTTGGCAGGATCGTTAGCGATGGAGCGTGTTGTCTGTGTAGCAATGAGCGCATCGGACGAGTCGCGCAGTTCGATGGTCACGCCATTGATGAACGGCTCACCCGGATCGCGCAGACCGTTCCGGTCGAGGTCGCGCCAGACGAAGCCGCTCACGGCGCCGCGCGCGAAGCCGACGTCCAGACTATCGTCATTCACACCGCGCAGTGCATTGGGAACGGTAATGCGCGGTTCGCCGGAAACAAGCTGCGCATCGGAGTCGCGCCGATCCTCACTGTCGAAGTTCGCATTGGGCGTCGTCAGCACCCAGCCGGCAGGAATGCCGCCGGTGACGCGGATAGTGTAGTTGCTGACACCTGCCGGGACATTGTCCACAAAACGGTAGGTGCCGTCTGGTCCGGCGGTGGCTGTGTCAACCAACACATTCGAGGGGTTATATAATCCAAGCGTCAAACCGGAAAGCCCG
Organism: uncultured Roseiflexus sp.; assembly: GCA_937935075.1. Lineage (GTDB taxonomy): Bacteria > Chloroflexota > Chloroflexia > Chloroflexales > Roseiflexaceae > Roseiflexus. The sequence continues at coordinate 21,040 of CALGYB010000026.1, forward strand.
GGTTCGCCGGCGTCCTGAATGCCATTGGCGTCCTGGTCGTCCCAGGCGCGCACGACGATGGTGCGGAAGCCGGCGGGCGCCCCGGAATCGATGCCGGAAGCGTCGAGCGACCGCAAACCGACATTGCGCTGAACCGGTGCATTGTTGATCGTCACAAAAAACACCAGGGCGTTGTCCAGCCCTGGCAGCGAGATCACAGTACCGTTGGGCGCGCCGTTGCCGGGGTTCGTCACCTCAACGCGGTAATCGCCGTTGGGCACGTTGGGGAAGGTCGCCAGCCCGGAACTGTCGGTGTTCACCGAATAGAGCAGGTTATTGTCGGTATTGAACACCGATACCGGCACTCCGCTCAGTCCAGGTTCACCGCTGTCGTATTGCCCGTTGCGATTGCTATCGGTATAGACTCGCACCGTCAAATCGCCCACGGCGCCGGCAACGCGCGCGCCGAACAGGGCGAGTAGCGTCGAGAGCATCAGAGCGATGGCGGCGACTGCCGCCCAGCGGCGCGCCTGCAGGCGTCGAGCGCGATGTGAAGTGTGGGTTATTGCCATGCGAACCACCTTGCGCTGAAGAGGAGACCGGACGACGGGACGATACAGCAATGAACGCCTGCCACACGAACATATTGCTGCATACGTGGCAGGCGCATACCACTTCGACTATACTACAGAAAAGGGCATGAGAACAGTTGCGATTTGGTTGCAAAATCGAGCCGAAGTTGTAAACAATGTGTGAAGCAGGCGTGAGGTGCGGGGCAAGAGGCGTGAGAAGCGAGGGGGCAGGTTGAACGTTGAACGCGAGATGTAGGAGCGCGCCCGACGCCCGTGTGCCCGTTCACCAGACGCGCACGCCCGATGCGCGTCCATCCGGCGCGCGCACGCCCGACGCTCAAGCGTCGGGCTAACGGTACGAAGGGCGCTGAAGCGCCCTGCCCACGCGCGTCTGCGCGTTTGTTCGCCCGCACGCCCGACGCGCGCCCGATGCCCGATGCGCGTCCATATGCCCGACGCGCACGCCCGACGCGCAAGCGTCGGGCTAACGGTACGAAGGGCGCTGAAGCGCCCTGACCCTGGTGGGGACGGCGCCCGACGCCAGCCCCGCGTCTGTGCGGAGCAAGGGCATGAGAACAGTTGCAATTTGGTTGTAAAATCGGAGCGTCGGACTGAGGGTGCGAAGGGCGCTGAAGCGCCCTTCCCGGTGCGCATGGATGTCCAACGACGGCAATGCAGTTGTGCAGGCGACGATGCCTCTTACCACGGTGCGTATGGATGCCCGGCGCCAGCCCTGCGTCTGTGCGGAGGGAGGCTGATACCATGTGGCGGTCGGTCATTTACGATGTTCGAGCGCCCGGTTTGCACGAAACGGCGAGTAACGGCATAGAGGCAGTATGGTAAGAATGACCGCGCATTGGTATCGGTTCCTGGTTCTTGGTTCCCGGTTCTTGGTTCCCGGTTCTCGGTTCTCGGTTCTTGGTTCTCAGTTCTCGGTTCTCGGTTCTCTAACCCGTGAAGTTTCAAAGCATCCAGTCTATCCAGATTACTCTTATACTGGCAGTGACGCTTCTGGCGGCGCGCCTGGCGTTTCAGCCCGACCCATACGATGCGTTGCGGCAGGCGGATGCGCTTTTCATTGCGGGACGGTATTACGAGGCGTTCCATGCCTACCACGCGCTGGCAACGCGCGCGCCCGATTTTGCTCCTGCGCGGCTGCGGCTGGGCATGGCGCTGGCCGTGCGCGGCGAGGAGATGGCTGCTAGCCGCGAATTTGGTTGGGCGCTGCGACTGGGGTTGAATGATGCCGATACCGCGCTGGCGCGCCTCTATCAGGGACGCATGTCAGCACGTATGGGGTATGCCGATGAAGCAGCGCGCATGTGGACGCAGATTTCTCCTTCTTCTGCGTTGTATGGGCTGCGTCTTGCATTAGAAGCGGAAGAGCGCTTGCGCCATAACGATTATGCCGGTGCAGAAGCCGGGTACCATGCGGCGCTTGCGGCTGGTCTGCCCGACTCGTGGCGCAGAGTTGCGCATACGCGAATTGCCACGTTGCGCGCTGGCCATGATCCGGTCGGCGCGTGGCAGGAGCTGCGTCGGGCGGTCACAGAGGAGCACGGGACTCGTCCGCGCGAACAGCCGCTTGCCGTGCCGCTGCGCCCGCTGCCGCGCCCGGATGTCGCGCAGATCGCAGCGATCCTGGCGTCTGATGAGGCGATCCGCCCGCAATTGATGGGACAGGTCTATCTGGATATCGGGTGGACGCCGCTGGCGGAGGAGCAGTTTGCCATGGCGCGCGAACGTGGAACACCAACGCTGGCGGCGGAAGCATATTCCGCGTATGCGCAATTATCGAATGGCGATGTTGCAGTGGCGCTGGCGCGTCTGCGTGATCTTGCGCTGGCCACACCCGACGATCCGCGACCACGGACGCTGCTGGCGCTGGCGCACCTTGCCGTGCGTGATGCGCCGGCGGCGCTTGCCGAGATTCAGGAAGCGCGTCGCATTGCGCCGAACGACCCGGATGTGCTGCTGGCGCTGGGAGAATGGCACACTGCGCAGCGTGATTATCCGGCGGCAGCGGCGGCATACGACAAAGCGCGCCGGATTGCGCCGCCGGCGCTGCGCGGAACGTATGCGCTGGTGCAGGCGCAGTATCATCTGAAGACCTCGTTGCAGATCTGTGAACAGGGTATTCCTGCGGCTGTCGAAGCAGTTGCGTGGCTGCCGGAGAATTCACAGGCATGGTTGGCGCTGGCGCAGGCGCGCCTGGCGTGCGGCGACGCGGCAGGCGCGCGCGATGCAGCGGCGCAGGCGCAGGCGCTCGATCCCGCAAGCGCCGAAGTCGCCTATCATTACGGGCGGGCGCTGGCGGCGCTAGGGGATCGCACGGCGGCGCGCAGCGCCCTGATCCGCGCCGCCGATCTCGCCCCTGCATCGGAATGGCGCATACGCGCAGAGGATCAGATGGCAATGTGGGGTATTGCGCCGTGACCTATGGAGGGTCGGGGCAGGTCTGAGACCTGCCCCTACGAGACGACGACGGCGCGCTCGAAGGAAAACGATCCGTTGGGCGCTACGTCAATCAACACGGTATCGCCGTCGCGAAACTCGCCCTGCAACAAGGACAGCGCCAACGGGTTCTGGATGCGCTGCTGGATGACCCGCTTCAATGGCCGGGCGCCGAACACCGGGTCGTACCCTTCGGCAACCAGTTTCTCGCGCGCTGCGGGGCTGAGTTCGAGCTCGATCTTGCGATCCGCCAGCAGTTTCCGCAGCCGGTTGAGTTGAATCTCGACGATCTGCCCGATCTGTTCGCGTGACAGCGGCTTGAAAACGATGATTTCATCGATCCGGTTGAGGAACTCCGGTCGCAACTGCATGCGCAGTTCCTCCATCACACTGGCGCGAATAATGTCCTGCGACGCGCCGCGCTGCGCCAGTTCCTGGATCGTCGGGCTGGCGATGTTGCTGGTCATGATGATCACGGTGTTCTTGAAATTCACCACGCGCCCATGCCCGTCGGTGAGACGCCCGTCGTCCAGAATCTGGAGCAGGACGTTGAACACATCGTGGTGCGCCTTCTCCACTTCATCGAACAGCACGACCGAGTAGGGCTTGCGACGCACTGCTTCGGTCAACTGACCGCCCTCTTCGTAGCCGACATACCCCGGAGGCGCGCCGATCAGCCGCGCGACCGTGTGCTTCTCCATGTACTCCGACATGTCGATGCGCACCATCGCCTGCTCGTCGTCGAAGAGGAACTCCGCCAGCGCGCGCGCCAGTTCGGTCTTGCCGACGCCGGTGGGACCCAGGAACAGGAATGAGCCAAGCGGTCGGTTGGGGTCTTGCAGCCCGGCGCGCGCGCGCCGCACAGCATTCGCCACCGCCGATACCGCTTCGTCCTGCCCGATGACGCGCTGGTGCAGGCGCTCTTCCATGCGCACCAGTTTCTCGATTTCGCCTTCGAGCAGTCTGGCGACCGGCACGCCCGTCCACTTCGAGACGATCTCGGCAATATCCTGTTCGGTCACTTCCTGGCGCAACATGCCGCCGCCTGAGGCGCGGATCTGCTCCTCGATCTCCGCCAGTTGGCGCTCCAGGGTGTTGAGCCGACCGTACTGCAATTCCGCTGCTTTGTTGTAGTCGTACACACGCTGCGCACGCTCGATCTCGATGCGGGTCTGATCGATCTGTTCTTTCAGTTGCTGCACCCGCGCCAGTTGCTCGCGTTCACGCTGGAGCTGCGCTTCGACGGCGCGCCGCTGCTCCTGCAGATTGGCAAGATCCTGCTCCAGTTTCTCCAGGCGCTCCTTGCTGGCTTTGTCTTTTTCCTTCTTCAGCGCCTCGCGCTCGATCTCGAGTTGCATGATACGCCGCTTCAGGTCATCCAGTTCCTGCGGGTCGCTGGTAATTTCCATGCGCAGCCGCGCCGCCGCCTCATCGATCAGGTCGATTGCCTTGTCCGGCAAGAAGCGGTCGGAGATGTAGCGATCCGAAAGCGTCGCTGCCGCGACAATCGCGGCGTCGGTGATGCGCACGCCGTGATGGGTTTCATAGCGCTCCTTCAGTCCGCGCAGGATCGAGATGGTATCCTCGACCGACGGCGGATCGACCATCACCGGCTGGAAGCGCCGTTCGAGCGCGGCATCCTTTTCGATATGCTTGCGATACTCATCGAGCGTCGTGGCGCCCACCATGTGCAGTTCACCGCGCGCCAGCATCGGTTTGAGCATATTGCTGGCATCCATTGCGCCCTCGGCGGCGCCGGCGCCAACAACCGTGTGCAACTCGTCGACAAACAAAATGACGTCGTCGCGCTCCTGAATCTCCTTCAGCACCGCTTTCAGGCGCTCCTCGAACTCGCCGCGGTATTTGGCGCCGGCAATCAGGGCGCCCATGTCGAGCGCAATAATGCGCTTGTCCTTCAGTGCTTCGGGCACATCTTCACGCACGATGCGCTGCGCCAGACCTTCGACAATCGCCGTTTTGCCGACGCCTGGCTCGCCGATCAGCACCGGGTTGTTCTTCGTGCGCCGGCTGAGAATCTGGATCACGCGACGGATCTCCTCGTCACGCCCGATCACCGGGTCAAGTTTGCCGCGCCGCGCCAGTTCGGTCAGATCGCGCCCATACTGTTCGAGCGCCGCGTAGGTGCCTTCCGGCGTCGGGCTGGTGACACGCTGGCTGCCGCGCACTTCGCGCAGCGCCTGGAGCAGTCGGTCGCGTGTGATGCCCGCCTGCCGCAGTATTCGCTCCGCTCCACCGCCGGCATGCTGCAAGATCGACAGCAGCAGATGCTCGGTGCTGATGTATTCGTCGCCGAATTGCGGCATTTCATCGGCGGCGCGTACAACGACTGTGCGCATACGCGGCGAGTACTGGAGTTGCACCCCGCCGCCGCTGACCCGCGGGAACTTATTGATCTCGGCGCGCAGTTGCTGCACCAGTACGCCAACGGCTACGTTGAGTTTTGCCAACACCTGCGGTACGACGCCATCGGTCTGTTCGAGCAGCGCCAGCAACAGGTGCTCTGGCTCGACCTGACTGTTGCCGTTGCGCTCCGCCAGGCTTTGCGCTGCCAGTAATGCTTCTTCGGATTTTTGTGTAAGTCGGTTGGTATTGAATGTCATCTATGTTCCTCCTGAGAACCGAGAACTGAGAACTAAGAACTGAGAACCGAGAACTGAGAACTAAGAACTGAGAACCGAGAACTGGGGGCAGGGGTTAACCTTCGCGCCTGATGATGCACCACAGAGACACAGAGGACGCAGAGGCAAACCTTTTCCAGCCTTCCGCCGTTCTCTGTTCTACGTTTCCGCTTTACAACCTGCCTACCTGCAACCTGCAACCTCTTGCCTCTAGCCTGGTTTACCTTCCCACGTTCAACGTTCAACGTTCGACCTTTGACCTTCTCACCTTCAACCTCTCGCCGCTCGCCGCTCGCCGCTCGCCTCTCACCTCTCGCCCCTCGCCCCTCGCCTCTCACCTCTCGCCCCTCGCCTCTCACCTCTCGCCCCTCGCCCCTCGCCTCTCACCTGAGTTTCCTGACAGGTAGCATATCATAGTTCGGTCTCAATCGCGTTAGTGAACTGTTGGAGAAACGTATGAGCAGAGGACATTCTCCCGTCTGGATCACGTTGCCGCAGTGCGCCGGGACGCCAGTGGTTGCAGCGTACCGGTTGCGTTTTCGTGTGGAGACGGACGTTGTGACGCAAGTACGGGTGAGCGCCGATGAGCGCTACGAGTTGTGGCTTGATGGTTGCCGGATAGGGCGCGGACCCGAACGTGGAACGCCAGATATGTGGTTTTACGAAACATACCCGCTATCGCTTGTGGCCGGGGATCACACGCTGACGGCGCGCGTCTGGCGGTTGGGCGATCTGGCGCCGCTGGCGCAGATGAGCGCCGCGCCCGGGTTTGTGCTATGGGCTGATGCACCCTGCGCCGATTTGCTCTCGACCGGCATCGCTGCCTGGGAAGGAAAACTCTTGACCGGCTACTCGTTCTTTCTGCCGGGACCGATACCGTATTCGCCCTGGTTCTCCGGCGCCAATCAGGTTATCGATGGGGCGTCGTTTTGTTGGGATGCAATGACAGGCAATGGCGACGGCTGGCAACCGGCGGTGCAGCGAAGGGAGGGAGAGACGCTGGTCTTCGGCATCCAGCCGCAGCATATCCTGGCGTCTGGAACGCTGCCCGCGCAACATTCCGCATTGCGCACGACAGGCATTGTTCGTCAGGTACATGCGGGAGGATGGCATACCCCGGAGATCGTGGCTGTGCCACCCGACGATGGGACAGATGAAGCACGCACTATGTGGCAAGCGCTGGCGGATGGTCGTGCACCGCTGACCCTACCGCCAGGTGGACGCTGGCAGGTTCTCTTTGACCTCACCGATTATGTCTGCGCATATCCGCATATTGTCGTATCCGGCGGACGCGGCAGCACGCTCACGATTGGTTGGGCGGAAGCATTATCCTGCGACTCTGAAGGAAGGCGCAAGGAGCATCGTGATCAGGTTCACGAGCGATATTTCATCGGCTGGATGCGGGATGTGTTCTACCCGGACGGCAAAGCGCAACGGACATTCACCACTCTCTGGTGGCGTGCCGGGCGCTATCTTCAGTTACTGGTCGAAACCGCCGATGAGCCGCTGACCATCGAGGCGTTCAAACTGGAAGAGACGCGCTACCCATTGGAGATGGAGAGTCGCCTGACGACGGATGATGATCGTCTGAACCGCTCGCTGCCGCTGATGGTGCGCGCGTTGCAGATGTGCGCCCACGAAACATATATGGATTGCCCGTATTACGAGCAGATGATGTATATCGGCGACACGCGCCTGGAAGCGCTGACAACCTATGCTATCAGTCGCGACGACCGGCTGGCGCGCAAGGCGCTCATACTGTTCGACAGGTCGCGTCCGGCAAATGGCATGGTTCTGGCGCGGTTCCCGTGCCGCGACCGCCAGATCATTCCCCCATTTGCGCTCTGGTGGATTGCGATGGTGCACGATTATGCTATGTGGCGCGGCGACCAGGCATTTATCGTTGGTCTGCTTCGCGGTGTGCGCGCAGTGCTGGATGGTTTTTTGCACCTGATTGATGCTGATGGATTGCTTTCACCGCTGCCGGGGTGGAATTTTGTCGATTGGGTTCCCGGATGGAAATCGGGCGTTCCGCCTGATGGAGGCAGAGGGATGAGCGGTGTGCTCAATTGGCATCTGGCATATACCCTGCGACTGGCGACGGAACTTGAGCAGTGGGCGGGCGAACCGGAGCTGGCGCAGCGATATGAGCGCTGCTACAAACGGCTGTCGGCGCACAGTATGGCATACTTCTGGAACGACATGCGGGGAGTGTTCGCTGACGACCTGGGGCATACCTCGTTTTCGGAGCATACGCAAGCGCTGGCGGTGCTGAGCGGCGCGCTCGACCCGCAACAACGTCGGCGCGTTGCGGAAGGGCTGCGCTCCGATGCACATCTGACCCGTACATCGATCTATTTTTCTCACTATCTGTTTGAAGCGTTTTACGCTCTGAATCTGGCTGACGCTTTTTTTGAGCGGCTCGGTTTGTGGCTGGCGCTGCCGGATCAGGGGTTCAGAACCACGCCGGAACGGTCGGAGCCGACCCGGTCCGACTGTCATGGATGGGGCGCGCATCCGCTCTATCACTGCTTTGCAACTATTCTGGGGATCCGCCCGGCTTCGTTTGGGTTTGATCGCGTGGTGATTGCGCCGATGCCGGGGCGTCTGCGCGCTGTCTCCGGTGCGCTGGCACATCCGCGTGGAACAATCGATGTGACCATCGAGCAGATGAGCGGACGCCTGCGCGTCGAAATCAACCTACCCGATGGATTGACCGGGATATTCCGATATGGCGGCGTTGTGCGGGAATTGAAGCCGGGACGATGCACATTGGATATTGAACATTCAGCGTAGACCGGCAAAGAGACGGCAATGCCCGTATGGCAACGCCGGCAAGCCGGCGGATCTGCAACTGCGGATACCCGCAATTCAGGCAACAATCGCCGTCATCGACACGGTCTTCAGGCGCGGGTCGAGTCCGCTCAGGTCGATATGGGCAATCTCGATCAAACCCTGACCGCCACGTGAAACCGGCGAACCGTCGGCGCGCAGGAAACGCGCTCCCAACGCCTCCACCATCCCCACACCGCCGTCATTCGTCCCGGAGTCGCCACACCCGACCAGAATACGTTCCGCACGAAGATCAAGCGCATACCGGATCAATTCGCCTACGCCATAGGTCGTTGTCACAAAATGGGCATCCGGCGTTCGCTGCGGGAGAGAAAGAGGCGCGTTATCACCCAGCACGATAGAAAACTGCTCAGAAGTGCAAACGGCAATCCGAGCAGCAACCAGCGTCCATACGAGATACGCTCGCCGGTCATGCGGAGAAGACCGGTTGCTACAATGCCCGGATTCGCCTCCAGACGCCGGGTCGAATGCGGAGAGAGCGTTTTGGTTATCATAGGAGATTCCTCGTTTTGCCAGTCACATAATCGGCTTAATGTCTGCTTAACAAGAGCAGGTGAGAGCGCAAAAAATACCGGTAGGCTGTCAGGTTTGCGGACATGCCAGAGGCTGGCGCGGATGATCCGCGAAGCGCACGAATCGACACGAAGGGGATCAGGAGATCATTGCGGCATGCCGGTTCGGGGAGCGGGAGGAATGATCGATCCGTCTTTCGTGCGACTTCGCGCCCTTCGTGGATCACAAGCAGTGAGGTTTACTGTCTCCCATTCCGGCGTCGGTCTGCATCATTGTCCAGCGCCAGGCGCACGCCGGTCTGCAACGAGCCGGTGGTGCGGATGCCCTCCAGGCTCACGCCGAGTTGCACCAGGGTCTGCGCCACCTGTGGCTTGATGCCGGTCAGCATCACTTGCGCTCCCAGCAGGCGCACCGCCTGCGCCGCGCGCACCAGCGCATTGGCGACCTGCGTATCGACCACCTGAACCCCGGTGATGTCCACAATCGCCATTTCTGCGCGATACTCCGCCACCCCTTCGAGCAGCGCATCGACGATCTGTTGCGCCCGCGCGCTGTCGATGGCGCCGACCAGCGGCATGATGACCGCCGTCTCGCTGATTGGAATGAGTGGCGTCGAGAGTTCACGGATAGCGGCGCGCTGCGCTTCGATGACCTGCTGCTGCAAGGCGAAGCGCTCCTCCTCGGCGCGCTTCTGCGCGCTGATATCGCGTGTGAAGCCGATAACCTGCGCCTCGCCGCGCGGCGACATCTGAACGTACATCGTTGCCGCCACCGGCACAATGCTGCCATCCTTGCGGCACAGGCGCGCCTCGATGGATGCCGCCGCGCCCTCCGCCAGACGCGCCAGAGCAGCCTGCGCCAGACGGTGATCCTCTTCGTAAATGTACGTGAAGCCGTTCATGCCGATCAGATCGTCGCCGTAGCCGGTCAGGGCCTTGTAGGAGGCGTTGGCATAGATGATATTGCCGTTGAAATCGGCGACGCCAATAGCATCAGGGGCGTTTTCGACGAGCGCCTCGAAGAGGCGAAGTCGCTCCTCACGCTGCAATTCGGCGGTCAGGTCCTCGAACATGCCGGTCATTGCGATGGGATTGCCGTCATTGTCGTGGATGAGGAAGGCGTTCACCCGCACCGACACGGCGCTGCCGTCGCGGCGGCGCAAACGCACGGTACTGCGCCAGACCCCTTCGCTCATAACGTTGTGTATTCCTGCCTCCAGCAGCGGCAGATCCTCATCGAAATGGAGCGCCGCAATGGACATTCCAACCGGCGCATCGTAACCGGTTAGCGCACGGAACGCGGGATTGGCATAGGTGATGACGCCATCGAGACTGGAAATGCTGATGGCTTGCGGCGCCGTCTCGACCAGCGTGCGAAACCCGAGCGACTCGTTGATTGGAGCGTCGTTGTTCGCGGATGCGGCGACGCCGTTGGAGGAACCAAGACGCGCTTCCAGTTCGCTGATGCGTTGACGCAACGCGGCGTTTTCAACTTCGAGTGCAGCGATGTTCCCGTTGGTCATGGTCATTGCGGTGTGCTCCTTACGTCGTGGTAGTGTAAATGGTAACGCGACAATACGACAAACCCTTGCAGACGCTCATCTGACTGCCACAGCAGAAAGCGCTGCCGTGCGTCGGCGCTGCCGATAACTCCTCGTGGTCAGGTTGAATAGCAGAAATGCCGAATCTGTATTCTTCTCGATGATACACGAGCGGTGTACCAGGGCATTACCAGAGAAGAGGGAAGAGGCAGGAGGGAAGAGGCAGGAGGGAAGAGGCAGGAGGGAAGAGGCAGGAGGGAAGAGGCAGGAGGGGCGGGGGAACAGCAGACGCTTCTCGCTCCCTCCCCCCTGTCCCCCCTCTCCCACGAGGGGAGAGGCTCTCCCCTCCCATTCCCTCCCCCTGCTGGGGGGAGGGCAAGAGCAGACGCTTCTC
>CALGYB010000027.1 GCA_937935075.1 uncultured Roseiflexus sp.
AAGGTCAGGGAGGGAGCGCGGCGCCTGAGCCGGTCGAAGCGACGAAGGCCCGCTCCGCGTCGCTCACATCGCTGGGATAGGGTTGACGTGTCATACTGAAATCATACCACGTGTATCTCTGAAGTGCATAACAGGCTCTAGCCTTCACCCCACGCTTGCGAAGCGCTGAACTGACAGAGGCAGCGAAAAGTCGTATCGCCTGGCTACGTTAGCGAGCGCATGGAGGGAAGCCAATGCCACAACGTAGTCGCTGCGCGTAACCATCCGTACTACAGCGCTCTCGGTGTAGAGAATGGCCCCGTAAGAACCGAGCATGCGCAGCCGGTCGGCTTCGGAAGCGGATGCTTGCCGTTCGAGCAGACAGGCAAGGGCGGAAGCGGCTTCTACGCTGACCGGCATCGCTTGGTCAGCGGCTCCACTGCCGACAAAGAGCGCGTCGGGGTTGGCGCCATCGGAGTTGTGCAAACGACCGGCGCACACATCGCGTACTCCTGCGAGATTATGTCCGGCGGCGATAAGATTATTCCACCCAATCGAACGTGCGCGTGACCGCCTTCTTCCATCCTCTGTAGAGGCGTTCGCGCTCTTCAGCGTCCATCTGCGGCAGCCATTCGCGGTCTTTGCCCCAATTCGCGCGCAGATCATCGACTTCCTGCCAGAACCCGACCGCCAGGCCGGCGGCATAGGCGGCGCCCAGCGCAGTTGTTTCAGAAACAGTCGGACGGATGACCGGCACACCCAGAATGTCCGCCTGGAACTGCATGAGGGTATTGTTGAACACCATGCCGCCATCGACCTTGAGCGCCGTCAGGTTCACGCCCGAGTCCTTGTTCATCGCATCGAGCACCTCGCGCGTCTGGTAGGCAGTCGCTTCGAGCACGGCGCGGCAGATATGGTTCTTGTTGATATAGCGCGTGAGACCGACAATGGCGCCGCGCGCGTCGCTGCGCCAATACGGCGCGAACAGGCCGGAGAAGGCTGGAACAATGTAGATGCCGCCGCTGTCCGCAACCGCTTTCGCGTAGTCTTCAATATGTGCCGAGAAGTCGAAGAAACGGAGATTGTCGCGCAACCACTGCACCAGCGCGCCGGTCACCGCAATCGACCCTTCCAGGCAGTAGACCGCCGGCTGACTACCGATCTTGTAGCCAACCGTCGTCAACAGGCCGTTCTGCGACTGCACCGGTTTCGTGCCGGTATTGAGCAGCATGAAGCAGCCGGTGCCGTAGGTATTCTTCGCCTCGCCAACGCTGTAGCACGTTTGCCCGAAGAGCGCCGCCTGTTGATCGCCGAGATCGCCCGCCACGGGAACGCCGTGCAGCGTGCCGACCGCCGTGCCGTACACAGCCGACGAAGGCACGATTTTCGGCAGCATGGCGCGCGGTATGCCCATTAACCGCAAAATGTCGCCGTCCCAGTCGAGCGTGTCCAGGTTCATGAGCATCGTGCGCGAAGCGTTCGACACATCGGTAAGATGCATGCCGCCATTCATCCCGCCGGTCATATTCCAGATTATCCAGGTATCGATAGTGCCGAACAGCACCTCGCCCTGTTCTGCACGCTCACGCACGCCCGGCACATTGTCCAGCACCCACATAATCTTGGGACCGGAGAAATACGTCGCCAGCGGCAAACCGACTTTCGCGCGAAACCGGTCCTGTCCTCCATCTTGCGCCAATTCATTGCAGATCTGATCGGTGCGCGTATCCTGCCAGACGATCGCGTTGTAGACCGGCCTGCCGGTCGCCTTTTCCCAGACAACCGTTGTTTCTCGCTGGTTGGTGACGCCCACTGCGGCAATATCGCTGCGGTCGATGCCCGACTTGCGCAGGACGCCTTCAATGACCTGTCGGGTGCGCGCCCAGATTTCCAGCGCATCGTGTTCGACCCAGCCCGGTTTGGGATAGATCTGCGTATGTTCCTTCTGATCGACTGCCACCACCTGACCGGCATGATCGAAAATCATGCAGCGAGTGCTTGTTGTGCCCTGATCAACCGCTGCGACATACGTTGCCATCGGAACGACTCCTTCGTAGCAGAGCGACTCTGTGACAGACTTCTTCGTCCATGCATCCCTCATTGCCTTAAGCAGCCGACGCCCTGTTCTGCCAGATGGAGCGCACGCCCATTCCTGACAGTCGACGAAATGGCATGCTCCATGCGTTGGTCAGCGGCGATGGCGCTCTGACGCAACGTTCACGCGCGTCGATCCCGCCTGTGATGGACTGTTTGAGTTTGGAAGATGGAACGGCGCCAGCCTGACAATCAGGCGACTGAGCACATTGGACAGATCGGCGTGACAATGTACACCATTCTGCGCGCTTTGTGCAAATCGTGAGTGAGGACAAACCGGGTGCAGCCGTGAACGCCAGCGCGAAGCAAACAGCGTCCTGCAGACGCGCGACGACAGACCTCTGGCTCAACATTGCGAACGCGACGCATTCTCAATTGTGAACCTGCGAGGACCGCGTATGCAAAGAAAAGAGGGAACACAAGCGCCCTGGATGCGATCAGTCCGACGGTTCAGCGTCGATCTGCCGCAGGCGATGCATACTCGACCGGAACGAAGGGGCATTTGCCGAAAAGCAACGGCGGCGATCACGATGTGATCGCCGCCGTTGAATGGATAGTGATTTACCAGCGCCCGCGGCCACTGCTGCTACGACGCTGCTCCTGGAAGCAATCCGAACAGTAGACCGGCTTATCGCCGCGCGGAACGAACGGCACCTGCGCCTCACGGCCACAGGCAGCGCAGGTTGTGGTATGCATCTGGCGTTCGCCGCCATAACCGCCACGCCCGTTGCCATAACCGTCGTGTCGGTCATACTCATTGCGTTCGCTGTAGCCGCGTCCGCCATAGCTGCGCCCGCCGCCCGACGCTTTGCGCTGCTGCCGACACGATGGACAGCGCGTTGGTTCGTTGGCGAATCCCTTCTGGGCGTAAAACTCCTGCTCACCGGAAGTGAACACAAAATCCACGCCACAATCCCGACAGGTGAGTGTCTTGTCTGCAAAGCTCATCGCTTGCCTGCTCCTTGTGTGATGATAACCGTATGATACCGAGTCCTTGGGGTTTGGGGGGAATGAGCCTGGAGACACCGCGCCTGCAGGAGTCAGGAGGTGCAGAAGCAGCCCGCAAAAACCAAACCTTGAAAAGACATGACCAAGTATAGCATACGTCGAGGATTTGCGCCAGACGTATCCCACTTGACAATCCCGCCAGAGTCGTATACTATCTCGATAACAAGTCAATAAGCGCAACTCTTATCCAGAGAGGCGGAGGGACCGGCCCGATGAAGCCTCGGCAACCACCGGTCAGGGATAAGAAGTGCAGGCGCCAACAGGCATCAATTATGATGCCGCTCTCCTGGCGAGTGATCTGACACTTCTTTTTTCGGCTGGAAGGTGCCAATTCCGGCAGAGTGTATCTGGAAGATGAGAGGCGTGCGCTGCGGGAGTTGATGCCCACACGACGGTATCCCCCAAAGCTCACAGAGAAGCCCTCATCGTACAGATGAGGGCAAATTTGTCGCCCTCACGCTGCACGAGAGATTGTTCGCGCGAACGGCAGTCATAGCACCGTAGATACAGTGCGCTGCCCTGGCTTTGCTGTTGCCAGGAAATGCTATCGCACACTCAATGTAACGAAGGAGACGGGATACCCATGAGCAACGACATCCGCTTCACCGGCTTCGAGACGCTGGCGCTTCACGCAGGCCAGCAACCCGACCCTGCCACCGGCGCGCGCGCCGTGCCAATCTATCAGACGACCTCGTATCAGTTCAAGGACACCGATCACGCCGCACGATTGTTCGGGTTGCAGGAATTCGGGAATATCTACACCCGCATTATGAACCCGACGACTGACGTGCTCGAGCAGCGCATCGCGGCGCTCGAAGGCGGCGTCGGCGCGCTGGCGCTTGCATCAGGGCAGGCGGCGGAAACGCTGGGCATTCTGAATGTGGCCGGCGCGGGCGACAATATCGTGTCGTCGAGCGATCTGTATGGCGGCACCTATAACCTCTTCCGCCATACGCTGCCCAAACTCGGCATTACGACGCGCTTTGTCGATGCGCGAGATCACGAGGGCTTCCGCAAGGCAATCGACGACCGTACAAAACTGGTCTTCCTCGAACTGGTTGGCAACCCGCGCCTGGATATCGTCGATCTCCAGACCATCGCCAACATCGCGCACGAACGCGGCGTGGCAGTGATGGTCGACTCAACAACGGCGACCCCTTACCTGTGCCGTCCGTTCGAGTGGGGCGCCGACATCGTCATCCATTCCGGCACAAAGTACCTCGGCGGTCACGGCACCAGCATCGCCGGTTTGCTGGTCGATAGCGGCAAATTCGACTGGACGAACGGGCGATATCCAGAGTTTACCACGCCTGATCCTTCCTACCACGGGCTGGTGTACACGCAGGCGTTCGGTAACCTGGCATACATTCTGAAGGTGCGGGTGCAGTTGCTGCGCGACATCGGCGCGTGCCTCAGCCCGTTCAACTCCTTCCTGCTGCTCCAGGGCATTGAGACGTTGGGTCTGCGAATGGAGCGCCATAGCCAGAATGCGCTGGCAGTGGCACAGTTCCTCAAGGAGCACAGCAAGGTGGAGTGGGTGCTGTACCCCGGTCTGCCCGAACACCCCAGTTATGCGCTGGCGCAGAAGTACATGCCGAAAGGTCAGAGCGGCATCCTCGGCTTCGGAATCAAAGGCGGGCGCGCAGCCGGGGCGAAGTTCATCAATAGCCTGCGTCTCTTCTCGCACCTGGCAAACATTGGCGATGCCAAAAGCCTCGCCATCCATCCCGCCAGCACAACCCACAGCCAGTTGACGCCGGATGAACAGCGACTCACCGGCGTCACCGACGATTTTGTGCGCCTGTCGGTAGGGATTGAAACGATCGACGACATCATCGCCGATCTGGATCAGGCGCTGGCGCAGGTATAAGAGAAGCAGCAGCGCCGTTGCAATGCAACGGCGCCACCAGAGGGATGGAAGCGTCGAATATCGAACGTGGAAATGTGTGTATCGAACCAGGAAGGCATCCTATGATTGCATGTGCGACAGAGCGTGCGCCGCTTGGCGTTGGTCTCGTTCAGACGCGCTACGCCACCTGGCTTGAGCCGCTGCCGCTCGAGAGCGGCGCGCACCTCGCGCCGCTGACGCTGGCATTCGAGACCTATGGCGAACTCAGCCCGGCGCGCGATAATGCTATTCTCATCCTGCACGCGCTCTCCGGCGATGCGCATGTTGCCGGGCGTCACAGTTCGACTGACCCCAAACCGGGATGGTGGGATGCAATGGTTGGTCCCGGGCGTCCCTTCGATACTGACCGCTATTTCATCATCTGCTCGAATGTCATCGGCGGATGCAAGGGAAGCACCGGACCTTCCAGCATCGACCCGACGACCGGCAAACCGTATGGCTTGCGCTTCCCGGTCATTACTATCGGCGATATGGTGCGTGCCCAGACACGCCTGATTGATCACCTGGGGATCGATCAATTGCTCGCGGTTGTCGGCGGTTCGATGGGCGGCTTCCAGGCGCTCGAATGGGCGACAGCATATCCAGAACGGGTGCACGGCGCCATTCTGCTGGCAACAGCCGCGCGCTCATCGGCGCAAACGGTCGCGTGGAACGCCATCGGGCGGCGCGCCATTATGACCGATCCACGCTGGCGCAACGGCGACTACTACGGTCACGAGCCGCCGGTCGATGGTCTGGCGACGGCACGGATGATCGGACACATCACCTATCTGAGCGAACCTTCCCTGGAGCGCAAGTTCGGACGCGCCTTTCAGCGCGGCGGACCGTCGTACACTATGGCACAGGAATTTGTCATCGAAAGTTATCTCGAACATCAGGGCGCCAGTTTCAATGCACGCTTCGACGCCAATTCGTATCTCTACATCACTAAAGCCATGGACTACTGGGATCTGCCGGCGCGCTATGGTTCGCTGGAGGCGGCATTCGCCCGCACCTGGTCACGCTTCCTGGTGTTGTCGTACAGCAGCGACTGGCTCTACCCAACGGCGGAGTCACGCGCCATCGCCGACGCGCTCCGCCGCGTCCAGAAACCGGTTGAACATGTCGAAATCGACTCACTCGCCGGTCACGACGCATTTCTTGTCGATATTGATCAACAATCGCCGATTATCACCGCATTCCTGGATGAACTGACCAGCACGCGATGATGGGCAAACGACGCAGCAACGCGCTCCGAATGCTGTGCCGGGTCTGGACAACCACTGGTCGCCTGCACGCTCCTTTCGCCTCGGAATCAGACGTATGAGCATCACGCGCGTCAGACCCCGACAGCGCGCGAGCGCCCTGACAGAACCGACGCAACCCTGCCATAACAGCGACATGGCAGGGTTGTGCTTTTGCTATAATAGGGCGGACATCCGGTTGTAAAGATTAACCGTATGATTATGCAGGAAACAGTGCAACACTGCGGGGCAGTGCGATGAGTCAGGTCAGGATGCCAGCCGCTGACTCGTCTGCGCTGGATGACGAGGTGTTGATCACACGTGTTGCGCATCGCGATAGCAGCGCACTCGAGCACCTGTATGATCGATATGCGCGCATCGTGTATGCCACGGCGCTCCGCATGCTCGGCAATACCGAACTGGCTGAGGACATCGTCCAGGAGACATTCTGGCGCGTCTGGCGGCGAAGTACATCGTTCACGGTCGGGCGCGGACAGGTCGCCGGGTGGATCTTTGGCATTGCCCACAACCTGTGCATCGATGAATTGCGTCGCCAGCGCGCACGCCCGGCAACCGTTCAGAGCGAGCACAAAGAGCAGGCAATGCTTGAACAGCCAGATTTGCAGGGTGATGTTGCAGACGCGGCTATCGAGCGTGAGCGCCGACGCATCATTCTTGAGGCGCTGGCGCAGATCCCGTCCGAGCAGCGCGAAGTGCTGGAACTGGCGTATTTTGGCGGACTCTCGCAAAGCGAAATCGCTCAGCGCCTGAATAGCCCGATTGGCACCGTCAAAACGCGCACCAGGCTTGCTCTGCAAAAAATGCGTGACTTGTTGCACAACCAGAAGATTGGGGCCGACGATCTGCACGATTGAATGAACGAGCGCCTTAATGACATTGCCGAACTGCGACGAGATTATAGAACTCATCCCTGCTTTTGTTCTGGGCGCGCTTGATGCCGACGAAGCCGCGCGTGTGGCAGCCCACGTCGCTGCATGCCCTCGCTGCCGCGCAGAAGCAGAATCGTTCCGCGATGTTATGGGGCTGTTGCCCTATGCAGCAGGATCGCTCGATCCGCCGCCGCACGTTAAACGCCAGTTGTTTGCACGCATCGCTGCCGTAAGCGAGAACTCTTCCACATACGCCGTTGCGCAACCGCGGCGACCGGCCGCGCGAACATCCCTGCCAGGACGCTGGTTTGCACCAATGCTGGCGATCATGCTGGCGCTGATCGTGGGATTGGGGGCGGTGACATTCGAGGCGCGCGGACGCGCCGATGCCATGGCAGCGGAACTTGCGACGAACCGCCAGATCATGCGTTCGATGGAGGCGCAGATCGCCGAGGTGCGGCAGACGGCACAAACCGCCCAGATGCAACTGGCTGCCAGCCAGCGCGAACTCAACGAAACGCGCATTCAACTCGCCGCCAGTCAGCGCGAGTTGCAGGAAATCCAGGCGTCGAGCAGCACCGACGAGCAACTGGTGTCATTCATCGCTGCGCCACAGACGGTTTCGCAATTGCTCGGAACAACCGAGCGGGCGCCTGAAGAGGCGAGTGCGCGCATGTTCATGCAACCGGGACACAACCGACTTGTGTTATTGATCTACGGGTTGAAATCCGCTGAGTCTGGCAAGGTCTACCGCCTCTGGCTGGCAAAAGAGGATCAGGCGATCGCAATCGGCACGGTGACGGTTGGACCCGACGGAGTTGCTGAGTTTGTCGTTGACGCCCCTGAACCGATGGACGCCTACAATCAGGTGATGATTACACTGGACGAGGTCGATACTGCTGCGCAACCAAGCGAAGAAGTGATCTTCGAGGCGAATCTGTAAAACTTTCCTCTTCTTTCACGTCTTGTGTTGTGCCACAAACGCTCCGCCTCATCGCAAATTACACCTTCCCACCTTGAAGACGAGCGATTCGCCGCTCAAGGTCAGCAATCACATCCTGGATTGCAGTCCTGTCCTGTGAACTCACAAAGGGGGTCAGTTCGTCGAGCATCTCCTGCATATTGGGCGTGTAATAAAACATTAACGTGGCGATATCGTTCTCGTATAACCCAACACGAACCAAATCTCCCTGGCGGTAGATCGAAGGTAATGCGTAGAGCTTGAGCAGTATCAGTCCACGAACTGTGGCCAAAGGAATAGATTGCTCAAAGAATTCTGCGTGACCACGTGATGTTTCTTGGCGTGGGAAAACAACCGGTTCTTCGTTAGGAGGAAATAAACCTGGAGATCTTTGTAATTTCCGCAGGCAAAATAGACATCCTTGTGAGTAACGACAATCTCAGGAAGTTTCTTCAGTGAACGAACACTCAGGATCAGGTCAATATCCTCAGTATTTCGCCCCTGAACATACTTCAAGAGCGCAATGCCGCCAACCAGAGCGTAATTGACCCGGCGCCCCCGCAGTACCTTAAATAATTCGGCTACTGCATCGAGCAAATGATCCACTTTGAACTCGGTTCCCTGCCAGCGCTGCGTATTGAATGCAACAGCATATGGTGATGACTCCTCCTTGATTCTAGCGCGTGCCGGCTCGGAGAGCAAGCCATGATTGCTCGCCTTCGGGCGCGGGGTTATGCGTCCTATACGTAGTGCGGAATTAATTCCGCACTACGTTTCAATGATCTTGCCTTCAGGCACGGCGGTCATCCAGCCTATAGTCTCGGTGCTACAGCGGTTTTGCGAGAATAGCAGCGTAGAACTGCAATCCGACCCCCTCGTGATCCGCCTCAGTGACATAGTCGGGCGGCAGCCCGAGAAACTCGTGCAGCGGCATCAACCCCGACGAAGGAATCTGCCATGGCTGGCTGAATGCGATGCACTCCTCGAGTGAGTAGAGCCAGAAGGGTGATCCCGCCTGACGAAACATCTCGATAAACTGTTCCATCCGAGGAGTCATCAACCCCGGTTGTTTGGTTTCATAGGTGATATAGAGGCGAGAACCCGGCGCCGCCCACTCGTAGAGATCATGAAAAACCCGTGCTATCTCTTCTGGCGAGAGAAACACGGTAATCCCATTCAGCCCGAACGCGACCCGCCGTTCACCGCCAAGAAAGTTTTGCACCTCCGGCGACTCGAGCAGCGAGCGCGCCTCACGCACATCATGCTTCAGGTAGAGCACATTCGGCAAGGCGCCGACTAACCGCTGCGCCAGTTCACAGGTATCGGGGTCCAGATCCGAGTAGACGACGCGAGCATCGGGAAGCACGTGATGGATATGATCCTCGGTTGGAAGACCAGACGCGAAGTCGACAAAATGGGTCAATCCTTCCTCCCAGAGCCGACGCGCCGCGTGCTGGAGAAACATGCGCAGCATGCGTACCCACTTTGGTGTGGAGGGCACGAGAGAAAACATGTACTCGGCAGCCGCTTGGTCAACCTGCAGATAGTACGAACCGCCCAGGGTATAACTGTAAATTCGGGCGGCGTTTGGCGTGTTCGAGGCGGAAAGTCCGACCACAATTATCCTCCTTCGGGGGTCATAAGTTGGGTAAGCGAAGGCATTACTTTCGCCTACCCGGTCGCACCTCAGTCAGCGATGTTTCGGATAGGCTCTAAGCGGAGAGATAATTATACACGAGTGCGACGAAAATACCGTAGAAATGGCGCTTACCCTCGCCAGAACCGCCGGATCAGCCCCTGATCGGTGTTGAAAACCGGATCAACCGTCTGTGCAAAGCAGTCGAGGCTGTTGGCGCCCCACGAGACACAGACAGGCGATGAGGCGATGTTGCCACCCAGGTCCTCCCAGCCGATCCAGCGCGTTCCATCCCAGTAGCGATGCAGCAGATTGCCGTTGTCGCCGCGCACGAACAGGCTGATCCGGTTCGGTCCCCACGATGCTGCAGACGGCGCCGACGTTCCGCTCACCCCCAGGTCCTCCCAGATGGTCCACTGGACGCCATTCCAGACGCGGCGGTAGAGTTTGTTGTTGCTGCCGCGCACGAAACACTGCACCTGATTG
Organism: uncultured Roseiflexus sp.; assembly: GCA_937935075.1. Taxonomy (GTDB): domain Bacteria; phylum Chloroflexota; class Chloroflexia; order Chloroflexales; family Roseiflexaceae; genus Roseiflexus. Next base: position 10,187 of record CALGYB010000027.1, read on the forward strand.
TCGCCCGGCGAGGTGCAGGAAGGCGCAGAGGTAAGGATGCCTTCGTGGTTGATCCAGTTGATCCAGCGCTGACCATCGTAGTATGCCTGGTACATCTTATTGTCACTGCCGCGCACAAAGACGCCCACCCGCTGTGAACCCCACGAGACGGCAGCCGGCGCGGAGGTGGCGATGCCTCCCAGGTTCTGCCATTCGCTCCAGCGCTCGCCATTCCACCAGATATGCCAGACGGCGCTGCTCCCCTGGCGCAGTGCAAAGCAACTCATACGCTCTTGCCCCCATGCAGCGCACGATGGCGCCGACGCCAGACCGCCGCCAAGGTTGCGCCAGCCCGACCAGCGTCCGCCGGCGAACGTCTGCCACAAGAGTGCGCCGCCATCGCCACGAACGAAGATTTCCAGGCGATCCCGACTCCAGGTTGTGGCTGTCGGCGCCGATGTCGCCAGCACTGCGCCAGGAACCGTCTCCCAGGCGCCCCAGCCGGTCTGCGCGACCGATGTCAGCGCGGGTTCACGTTCTGCGCCTGTGCTCTCTGCTTCCAGCACATATGCAGGGGATATTCCCAGGACTTCGTGCGATGGCGCGCTTGCACGCGCCGGTCCAAACGATGCTGAGGTGAACCAGATGATGCTGATGAGCGTCAGAACCGACACAAACCGGTAGACCTGCTTCATATACCTGCACCCTCTCTTCGTGTAAACGCAGGGCGCACCTCTGACAGCATCTGTGAGGCAAAACAGGAGAATGATCTACAGACACGCAGTGAATGCTTACCCCGTATCGTACTACACGGAGGTGCGCATTGCAAGGGAAAAACTGGTTCAGGGCACGATCAGGACGACAAGAGCCACCGCGCGATTAGCCCGAAGGTCAAGCGGCGGACGAGTATGCGATTGAACGCATTGCATCGGCGGCAGCGGCAATTGTATCCTGAATGAGCGCGTCACGATGGGCAAGCGACACGAATGCCGCCTCGAACTGCGCCGGCGCCAGGTAGACGCCACGTTCGAGCATGGCGTGGAAGAAGCGCGCATAGCGCTGCGTGTTGGCCTTCTTCGCCGAGGCATAGTCCACCACCGGTTCATCGGTGAAGAAGAAGCCCCACATGCTGCCAGCATATGCGGTGCGCAGAGGAATGTCCGCCTCGGCGGCAGCCTGCGCGAAACCGGCGCAGAGCGCCGCCGTCGCGCGTTCCAGCTGCTCGAAAACGCCCGGTGCGCTGATAGCGCGCAGAGTCGCAATCCCGGCTGCCATTGCCAGCGGGTTGCCGGAAAGGGTTCCTGCCTGATAGACCGGACCGGCAGGCGCGATCAGTTCCAGCAACTCGCGTCGTCCACCGTAGGCGGCAGCCGGTAATCCGCCACCGATCACCTTTCCAAGACAGGTGAGATCAGGCGTCACGCCATACTTCCCCTGGGCGCCGCCACACGCAACGCGGAAACCGGTCATGACCTCGTCGAAGATAAGCAGGGCGCCGTATTCATCGGCTAAGCGGCGCAGACCTTCGAGGAAGCCGGGTTGCGGCAGAACCAGCCCCATGTTTCCGGCGACCGGCTCGACGGCAATCGCCGCCACTTCGCCGGGGTTCGCCTTCAACAGCGCCTCGACTGCGTCGAGATCGTTGTACGGCGCGGTCAACGTGCTGGCAGCCGTCGCCGCCGTGACTCCCGGACTATCGGGCAGCCCAAGCGTCGCCACGCCGGAACCGGCCTGTACCAGGAACCCGTCGAAGTGCCCGTGGTAGCATCCGGCGAATTTGATAACCTTGTCGCGGCGTGTAGCCGCGCGTGCCAGGCGCAGGGCGCTCATGGCGGCCTCGGTGCCGGATGAGACGAAGCGCACCATTTCGACAGCAGGCATCGCCTGCATGATCAGACGCGCCAGTTCGCTCTCGAGTTCGGTCGGTGCGCCGAACGACGTACCACGCGCCGCCTGTTCAGTGACAGCGGCGACGACATCGGGGTGCGCATGCCCCAAAATCAGAGGACCCCAGGAGAGAACGTAATCGATATAGCGGTTGCCATCGACATCGAAGAGGAACGCCCCCTCGCCGCGTGCGATGAAGCGCGGGACGCCGCCAACTGCGCGAAAGGCGCGCACCGGACTGTTGACGCCGCCAGGGAATAGTGAGCGCGCTTCGGTAAACAGTGATTCTGAACGGGTTGTTTTCATAGGCGTGACTCGTATGTGATAGGGGGGGTTAAGGGTTGCCTGTCACCTTACTCCGAAACAATCCAGCGCGCGGCATCTTTGGCAAAGTAGGTGATGATCATATCCGCTCCGGCGCGGCGAATGGCAACCAGGCTTTCGAGCGCGGCACGGCGCTCGTCGAGCCAGCCGAGCTGCGCCGCTGCTTTGATCATGGCATACTCGCCGCTCACCTGGTACGCCGCCAACGGCAGATGGTAGCGCTGCCGCACTGCACTGATAACGTCGAGATACGCGCCTGCCGGTTTGACCATGATCATATCGGCGCCCTCGGCAACATCGAGATCCACTTCGCGCAACGCCTCACGCCCGTTCGCCGGGTCCATCTGGTAGGCGCGCCGGTCGCCGAATGCCGGAGCAGACTCGGCGGCTTCACGGAACGGACCATAGAAAGCGGACGCAAACTTGGCGGCATACGACAGAATCGCCACCTGCGCATGGCCTGCGGCATCGAGAGCGGCGCGAATGGCGGCGACCTGCCCATCCATCATAGCGCTGGGAGCGACGATGTCGGCGCCGGCGTCAGCATACGCCACTGCACACCGCGCCAGGATGTCGAGCGTCGGATCGTTGAGCACGTCGCCATTGCCAGGCGTTTCCGCCAGGATGCCGCAGTGCCCGTGACTGGTATATTCGCATACGCACACATCGGCAATCACGGTCAACTG